>JBILDC010000019.1:0-54913 GCA_044352855.1 Sediminibacterium sp.
AAGCCGCTACCCCAGAGCAAGAAAAGTTTATTGGTTATCAAACAGGAGGTCGTGTATTTTTATTTTTATACACCGATAATTTTGAAAGAGATTACCAAAATTATATTTCCAAAGGCGTTGAATTTACTATTGCGCCGCATGTCGAAGCTTATGGAACCGTTGCGGTGTTTAAAGATTTTTATGGGAATCTTTGGGATTTGATTGAGCCTTCATAGCTGCCGCCATATGTTTGCAAGCAGCATCTCCCTTGCTCAATTCCGCGTGAATACTAGCTTTAGAAGCTTCGTCTCTGTTTTGACTTAGCTTAAAAACATGTTGCAAGTCACTCACCATAATATCGAAAGAATAAATGGCTTTCATGTTTTGCTCCATGTATTCAGCAGATAAGTTTTTTACTTGTGTAGGAGAATTCGCATCTTTTTCAAAATGTAGGGTAAGCTTTTCTAATAAATTATATAAATGCTTTTCATCTTTAATTTCTAAACTTCCTTTTGCTTGCACCGACTGGTAATTCCATGTGCTTCCCATATTTTTGGTGGTATACCAATTCGCGCTTACAAAGGCCGATGGCCCAGAGAAAATGACTAATACTTTATTATTCTTTTCAAATGCATTGCTATGTTCTTGCTTGCGCATAATATGGCCACTAATAATAATTTTATCTTCTTCAATAGTAAGTAAAACAGGTACTTGTGTAGCCACTGGAAAGCCTTGAGCATCTACGCCACAAATAGTTACAAAGGGATTGGCTTGCATAAAGTCCAATACTTCTTGATGATCCTTGGCTTTAAAATGAGGAATATTGTACATGATTAATTTTTACTTTTTGTTAATTACTAAGTTCATTCATTTTACTTACTCAAAATATAAATATATTTCTACTTAAATATTAAATGGGGAGCTCGGTAGTTATTTTAATTTCATCCATTACAAATAAACTATTAATATGCGCCACCATGGGTAGCACGGCTAATTGTTCCTGATAAAATTTATTATAAGACTCTACATCCTTGGTCACTAATTTTAAATAATAATCAAAGCTGCCCGACACTAAACTGCAAGCAATAATTTCTGGAAATTTTGAAATGGTTTTTTCAAATTCAGAAAAATGGGAACGGGTTTGTTTGTCTAAGGTTACTTGACAGTGTACCACTAAACCAAGGTCTAATTTTTTTCTATCCAGCAGGGTTACATAATGTAAAATGTAGCCCTCTGCTTCTAGTCTTTTAATACGATCATGTGTAGGGCTTAGTGATAAATTAATGGCCGCACTGATGTCTTTTAATGTAGCCAATGCATCCTTTTGTAAAATGCGTAAGATAGATTGGTCAATAGCGTCAAGTGCCATAGAGAAATAATTTCTGTTTTTAGGATAAATTCTACTGTAAATAACGTTATTTTTTGCTATTTACCCAAAATAACAAGATATTTTACTGAATATTATCATTATTAAATGAATATTTCCTTTTAATCGATATTTGTACAGAAATAAAAACAAAATATCATGGTTATTGGAGTTCCTAAAGAAATTAAGATTCAAGAGTATAGAGTGGGTTTGACACCAGAAGGTGCGGATGCACTTACAAGACAAGGTCATACAGTGAATGTAGAAACCAAGGCAGGTCTTGGCTCTGGATTTTCTGATGAGGCTTATATAAAAGCAGGTGCGATAATTTTAGCAACGGCTAAAGAAGTATACGAAATTGCTGAAATGATCATTAAAGTAAAAGAACCACTTGCTGCAGAATTTCCACTTATTAAACCAGGACAAATTTTATTTACTTATTTCCACTTTGCAGCATCAAAAGAATTAACAGATGCGATGATGAAATCGCATGCAGTTTGTATTGCTTACGAAACAGTAGAATTACCTGATGGCTCATTGCCATTATTAGTACCGATGTCTGAAGTAGCAGGAAGAATGGCTGTGAATGTGGGTGCTTATTATTTAGGCAAACCATTTGGTGGAAAAGGAAAATTATTAGGAGGAGTGCCTGGTGTAAAACCAGCAGAAGTTTTAATTATAGGGGGTGGTATTGTTGGAACGCAGGCCGCTAAAATGGCTGCAGGCTTAGGCGCCCATGTTACTATAATGGATACTAACTTAACACGTTTAAGATATTTATCGGATGTAATGCCAGCGAATGTAGTTACGCAGTATTCTACCTTAATGGCTATACAAGAAAAATTACCTACTGTTGACTTAGTGATAGGTGCTGTATTATTACATGGTGCTAAAGCGCCGCATTTAATTAAGAAAGCCGATTTAGCTTTAATGGAAGCAGGCACAGTAGTAGTAGATGTAGCCGTTGACCAAGGAGGATGTATTGAAACTTGCAAACCTACCACGCATGAGAACCCTGTTTACATGGAGCAAAATATTTTGCATTACTGCGTAGCCAATATGCCAGGGGCGGTTCCACAAACTTCTACACGCGCACTTACACAGGCTACTTTACCTTATGCCATTTCTATTGCCAATAAAGGATGGGAAAAAGCATGTGTTGAAAATGCAGCATTAGCAAAAGGATTAAATATTAAAGCAGGAAAAATTTTACATAAAGGCGTAGCCGACGCTTTCAACGCATAGTATTCATATGAGTTTGAGAATGGAAAGCCTGGTCCTTCAAAAGACTGGGCTTTTTTATGTATGGGCTTTTTTTGAATGATCTTAATCAGTTTTTAAAAAATACTTTATAAAATATTTTGTGGAGCAAATATTAATCGTAATTTTACGATTAATAAGACAACATGACTCCCTATTCAGAAAAAGATGAACAAATAGCATTACTAGCGAAGGCCTTGGGTCATCCAGCTAGAGTAGCTATTATTCGTTTACTACTTAAAAAACAAACCTGTATTTGTGGAGATATTGTAGACGAACTACCGCTTTCACAAAGTACCGTTTCACAACATCTAAAAGAATTAAAAGAAGCGGGTTTAATACAGGGAGAAATAACAGGCGTAAAAACATGTTATTGTATTAATGAGGTAAACTGGAAGAAAATAGGGAAGTTATTTGATGGCTTATTTAATACTACTTACAAAGCAAAAACTTGTTGTTAACAATATAAAATTCAAACTATGAAAACAGAATTAGAATTAAAGGAAATCGTAAAAGCAAAATACAGTGAGATTGCTTTACAAGACAAAGAGACCAATATGTCTTCTTGTTGTGGTGCAGGTGGTTGCAGTACTGAAATATACAATATCATGTCGGACGACTATACTAAACTACCTGGCTATGTGGAAGGTGCCGATTTAGGACTAGGCTGTGGCTTACCTACTGAATTTGCGAAAATTAAAGAAGGAGATGTTGTAGTAGACTTAGGATCGGGTGCAGGCAATGATTGTTTTGTAGCTAGAAGAAGTACAGGGGCTACTGGTAAAGTGATAGGCATTGATTTTACACCGGCCATGATTGAAAAAGCGCGTGCCAATGCTGAAAAAATGGGCTACCATAATGTTGAATTTAGACAAGGCGATATAGAGCATATGCCGATAACCGCTAATAGTGCAGATGTAGTCGTAAGTAATTGTGTACTCAACTTAGTGCCTAATAAACATGCAGTCATTCAAGATATATTTAGAGTCTTAAAACCAGGTGGACATTTTAGTATCTCTGATGTGGTATTAGTAGGTGCACTTCCAGAAGCTTTAAGAAATGCTGCAGAAATGTATGCGGGTTGTGTGTCTGGGGCCATTCAAAAACAAGTGTACATGGAATTAATTGATGCGAATGGTTTTGAAAATGTAATTATTCAAAAAGAAAAAGCTATTATTATCCCTGATGATATTTTAGTGAATTATTTAAACCCTACAGAAATTGCTGCTTTTAGATCATCTCAAATGGGTATTTTCTCCGTAACCGTATTTGCACAAAAACCAAAAGCTGCCTGTGTGCCAGGAGCTGGATGCTGCTAAACTATAAGTTTTAATCAAAGTTTATTGTATAAACTCAATCTAAAAAACTGAGAGCTATATGAAAAATATTTTAGTCTTATGTACAGGTAATAGTTGCAGAAGTCAAATAGCCCATGGGTTTTTAGCTGCTATGACTGCGGGCAAAGCCCATGTATATTCTGCAGGCGTGGAAACACATGGTGTAAACCCTAAAGCCATAGCTACTATGAAAGAAATAGGTATTGATATTTCCCATCATAGCTCTAATAATATTACCGAATACTTAGATGTAAATTTTGATTACGTGATTACCGTATGTGACAATGCTAAAGAGCGTTGCCCTTATTTTCCTACCAAGGCAGTGAAACTACATTATAATTTTCCCGACCCAGCTAAAGCAATAGGCACAGAAGATGAAATTAATGAGCAGTTTAAAAGCGTAAGAACAATGATTAAAACTTACTGCGAGAAATTTGTAGAAGAGTATACAAACTAGAAAGAATTGATTATTCTTGGCTCCGTTATTTATTCAATAATTATTTTGGTTAACATAAAAAAAGCGTCCCGAAAATTCGGGACGCTTTTGTATATAGAATCTAACAATTTTTTAAATACTAGCTTATTTCCAAACTGTCCAACCTTTCCACCATGTTTGATTATCACCAGATGTAGCAACTGCTCCTCTAAATGTAACTTTTTCAAAGAAAGCATTTTGTAATTTAGCATCTGTGAAAGAACCATTCTTGTTATAGTCTAAATGTACACCAATTCCTAAACTACCCAAAGTAGAAGCAATATTAGCTGTACTTGTATTTGGATTTGCATAAGGAGTAAAGTCTGGACTTGTATAATTAAACGGTTGAATTAATTTTAATACATCTGGAGAAGCAGTAGTTAAAATTGTATTGCCATATGCTGGAGTTGAGAACCAAGTCAATAAACTTGCAGCTGTAGTTCCAACAGTAGATGTACCACTTAAAGTTATATTTGAAGTATTACCAGCAAGTGTAGTGTTTTTAATTCTAATGCTGCTGTCATTAACATTCTTATCAACATTTCCTAATGCAACATCAAAATTAAGACCAACAGGCCAACCAGTAATAATAGAGTTCATGATAGAAATACCTGTATTTCTTCTAATATGTGCACCAGCTCTATATAAACTATTTCCTACATTAGCCAATGTTGCTCTTGGTCCAATGGCAGTGATATTTGAAAAAACTGCTGAAGTTCTTGGTGATAAAGAAGATCCTTTACCATCATTATCTGATTCAAAAGCTTCAGATTGAGAGATATCGGCAATAACTGAATCTCTTAATACGATACCAAACTGAACGTTACCAGCATATCCAAAGTCTGTATCAAAATCATCATCTTGTGTTTTGTAAGCAATTAAATACTTACAGTTTACAGTACCACCAAACCACTCAAAAGCATCGTCTTTTGCATAAGTAACTTGGATATGGTCAATGGTTGTACCATTACCCACACCAGCCATTGTCAAACTATTCAACTCATTATCTGGTTGGAAAGCGTATCCAGCATATTCAATTCTTACATATTGTAAAAAACCAGAATTATCTGCATCGTTTCCTGTAGGGAAAGCTGCATCACCAGAACCAGCTAAACCATAACCTACTTCTGTATCATTGATACCACCTTCTACTGAAGTTAAACCAGTAACAGCAGTACCTTTCCAAGTCAATACTTGGTTTACTTTAGCAGTTCCTAATATAACAACTCCACCCCAGTCTCCTGATGCAGGATTTGCTGATGCAGAAGTAAATACGATAGGTTTTTCTGCAGTACCTTTTGCGATAATTTTAGCACCACGAGTAATGACTAAGGCTGATACATTTGAACCAGATTTGCCTTGTACTTTAGCACCTGCTTCTATTGTAAGTGTAACTCCTTTTGTTACATATACAATACCTGAAAGATAATTTATATCTTTTGCAAGTAAAGTAGTGTCTTTTGTAATTTTACCTGTTAAAGTAATGGTATTAACTACCACACCTACAGGAGCAACTTCCTTCGTTACTACGAAGATTTCTTTTTCGCCATCCATTTCAATCTTTCTGCAACCAGTAATGGCTAAAAAAGCTAGGGATAAAATAAATAATTGTTTCATTGTTTTTGTATTTAAAAAAAGTTTTTGATTTTGTTATATTATAAAGAGTAATTAAGTGTTACGCCATAAGTAGTACCAAATTTTCTTGAAAAACGAGTAGCATCTGTTGCTTTATCATATTCAGTATTACTATTGTTATTTTGATAGAAAATTTGTCTTTGGTTTAGGATATCGGAAATTGTAAACCTAATCTCTGCTTTATTATTTGAGAATTTCTTGCTAATTTGAAAATCAACCAAGGCTCTTGGATTTTCATATACATCAGGAGCACCTGCTCCAGCTTGAATATCTCCTACTAGGTAAATACGTTTACCCACTTGGTTAAATAAAACTGTGGCATTAAATCCTTTTTCAACCACATCATACAATAAGCCAGTGTTGATGATATAAGGTGATTGACCTTGTAATTGTCTACTTACATTTAAAGAAGCGTCATCAATTTTTGAATTGATATAAGAACCGTTTGCTTGTAATGTGAAACGCTTAGATAATTTTTTACGTCCTTCTATTTCAAAACCAAATGCAGTGGCTTTTGAAACGTTTTGGAAAGAGAATAAGCTTGTACCGCCACCAGCTTCTTGAAAAATACTTTCAATAGGATTATCAAAATTCTTATAGAATACACCAACTGTAAACATCTCCCCAGCAGATGGGTATAATTCGTAACGAAGGTCGGTATTGGTAATTTTTGTACGCTTTAAAGATGGATTACCAGAAACTGAAGCGTTTAATTCAAAGTCATATATATTTAAAGCAGATAATTCTCTTAGTTCTGGACGAATTACTGTTTGAGAACCTGTGATTCTTAAATTTGATTTATCGCCCACTTTAATTGTTGCATTCACACCTGGTAAGTAGTCTGTAACTTGAGAATATGTATGACGAGGATCCCACTTCTTAACAGAACCTACTAATTGGTCAAAATTTTCTACTCTTAAACCCCAAACTACTCTTAAGCCATCAGATAATTTATTGTCAAATTGTATATAACCCGCATTTAAAATGGTGTTGGCTAAGTATCTGAAATTTCTATTTTGAATAGAATTGAAAGCAAATTTATTATCTGTACCTGTTCCGTAATTATCTGGCACAAAAGCAGATTCTGCTGGCAATAATCTTAAAGCACGGTTGTCGATAGGCATGGTAATGGCAAATAATTGAGCGTCATATAAACGATCCTTTACTTGACCCATATAACCCGCCTTAATGGTATTTTGTTGATTTATTTTAAAAGTTAAATCGCCACCAGCTGTATAAATATAATCAGATAGAGTTTGAAAAATTCTACTACCAGACTGTTGAGATAAAGTATTTGAAATATTTAATACATAAGGATCGCTTCCAGTTATACTTTTAGTGTACGCAATTCTTCTTTGGTCTGGAGAATAGGAGTCTAATATATTAAATGATCCGTACCAATTGAACTTCAATTTACTAGACAAGCTATGATCACCAGTCAGTTGATTGGTGAAAAATACGTTTTGGCCAAAAATAAACTCATTTCCTTTTACTAAATCTTGTCTTGAATAGTCGTTACCCAATCTTGAGTTATAAGTATTCGCCGTTTTAACGTTTACAATAGCCTTATAACTAATTTTATTCAATGGATTTAAGAATATAGATAAACCAGCAATGGCACCCATATTAATATCTTGGAAATACTTGCTATCTTTTAATTCAGTAATGGGAACGAATTTATCACCAGTGATACCATTTTGATTATTGACATTGTCTTGGAAACGGTATGCATTTGCATAACTAATACCAATCATACCCCCAATTTTCTTACCCCATAGTGTTCCAGCAAAACCACCATTCATTTGCATGTTGATATTAGGCTTCGCTGTAGTTTGTATTGGAGCCCAATTGGTTGACATTGTTTTACCTAATGCTGTTTTAGCACCAATACTTGAAGTATCAAAATTTGACTTAGTAGTATAGCCAGTAGGCAATGATCTTGTTCCATCATCTATACCATACCAGTCTGTTTTGCCACCTTTATCTTTAAAGAAATCTTTTCCAGTAATTAAGCTATTCGCACTTGTTCCTAATTGAACATTAAAGAAATTCTTTGTAGGTACATCCTTTGTGTTTACTTGAATTAAACCACCTGCCCACTCACCTGGTAATTCTGGAACGAATGCCTTATTAATAATAATGTTATCAATAATTTGAGAAGGGAATAAATCGAAAGAGAAAGTTTTACGATCTGGTTCAGTGCTTGTTAATAAAATACCATTTAACATAGCTTGGTTATATCTATCAGCCAAACCTCTTACAATAATATATTTACCTTCTTGAATAGAAGCGCCTGGAGTTCTTTTTAAAATTTCTGCTGTATTTCTATCTGGGCTTCTTTTGATAGTCTCTGCAGAAATTACAGAAGCTACTGTATTGGTATTCTTTTGAAAAGAAATTAAAGCATTATCGGTAGAACCTTTGTTAGAAGATCTGTTAGCTGATACGACTACATCTGCTAATTTTGAATTTGCTTCTTCTAATACTACTTCTACTACTAAATCTT
The DNA here is from genome assembly GCA_044352855.1 of Sediminibacterium sp. Classification (GTDB taxonomy): domain Bacteria; phylum Bacteroidota; class Bacteroidia; order Chitinophagales; family Chitinophagaceae; genus Sediminibacterium. The sequence continues at coordinate 8,559 of JBILDC010000019.1, forward strand.
CATTAGCAGTAGTAGCTTTAATATCTTGAACTGTTTTGTTTTTGTAACCAACATAGGTTAAAACAAGGGTATAGTTTTTAGCTACGTCAATTGTAAAACTATATCTTCCTTCAATATCTGTTTTAGAAACCTGTGTTTTGTCCGATTGTAAAGTAAGAGAAACGCTTGCAAGCGCATCATTTTTAGTACTGGTAATTTTACCAGTTAGTTTAGCTTTTTGAGCTTGAGATATAGTTGCGATTGCGATAAATCCGATGAGTATTAATAACCTTTTCACAGTATAAATATTTATACCGCAAAGATTAGATTCCAATGTTATCGTAATGTTACCTCAGTGTGAACTTAATATTAACTCTAGAAAAAATTCAAATACAAAATTTATTCTATAAGTTATTGAAAATCAATAGCAATAATGGTATCAGGACCAGTCACTGACAAGCCGCGTGTATCAATTAATACCCCATTTTTTCTTACACTAAATGCAAGACTCGTATTGGTGCCCATTAGACTTACATTTTTTGCTTTGAAATTACCTGGAATAAACAAACCGCTTTGGTTTCTTTGTTTCATTAGATGCACATACACATGCTTGCTATCTTGAGTTGTTACGCCCCATGCTTGAGGGCCTAATGGACCTCCTCTTGTACCGTAAATACTAGCACCATATTTTTTAACCCACTTGCCTACTAAGGCCAAGGTATCTCTAAATTCAACTTGTATTTCTCCATTAGCCATGGGCCCCACATTTAATAATAAATTAGAGTTACGTCCAGCAGCACCCACTAAGGTTTGAATAATATTATTATAGGTTTTATAATTGCGATCGGTAATTTTAAAACCCCAAGAATCATTCATGGTAATACAAGACTCTATTGGCAAACTAGAAGCTGTTTGAAAACTTAAGCCTGAAGTATTTTGGCCTGGCAAGTCTTGTTCAAACATTTGAAAGTCCTCTCCTGGTATGGGATCTAAGTGATGATTGTTTCCAATCATACAAGCAGGTTGAAGCTTATGAATTAAACTATAAATTTCATCATACTTCCAATCAATGCGAGAGCTTCTATCCTTGGACCCTTCAGGATTGGTTTGATCCCAATGACCATCAAACCATATGCAAGATATATCTCCATAGTTAGTAAGTAATTCTGTTAATTGGCCCTTCATAAATTTCAAATAAGAATCGTAATTACTCTTAGTAGTCCTTCCCGTTTTTTGTCCTGTTCTTCCTGTCTCATAAGGGTAGTCATCTCTACTCCAATCTAAGGTTGAATAATAAAAACCCAATTTTATACCTTGCTTTTTACATTCTGCAGCTAATAATTTTAAAGGGTCTTGTTTATAATGTGTGTTGGTAATTTTCCAATCCGATTGTTTAGTGTCCCAATTAGAAAAACCATCATGATGTCTTGTGATAAGAACTATATATTTCATGCCAGCGTTCTTCGCCGTACTTACCCACTTAGCCGCATCAAAATCAACTGGGTTAAATACTTTACTTAATTTTTTATAATCGTCTTTATTAATTTCTTTATTATTCATCACCCACTCTCCATCGCCTAGCACACTTGAAGCACCCCAGTGTATAAACATTCCAAATTTGCTATCTTGAAAAGCAGCCCTTGCTGCTATATTTGCTTTAGTAGGGGTATAGGTTTGCGCTTGAGCAGACAAAATAAAAAGACAAAGAATAGATAAAAAATAATTTTTCATTATTGAAAATTAAAGTTTGAAATAAATATAGTTAATTCGAAGATTAATCTAAATGATACACTTTATGCAAATCCTTGGTGCAAGTAAAACTCACATTTAAATCCTTAATAATTCCGTCATGAATGTCGTACACCCAGCCGTGGACATGTAAAGGTTGTTTATTTTTCCAAGCATTTTGAACAATGGATGTTTTGCCTAAATCGTGTACTTGTTCCATAACATTTACTTCTACAAATCTTCTAGCTCTTTGCGTTGTATCTTCAATAGCATCTAATTCTTTATGATGATAGCGATACACATCTTTAATATGTCTTAGCCAATTATCAATTAAACCAAATTGTTTATTTTCCATAGCAGCGATTACTCCGCCGCAACCATAGTGACCACAAACTATAATATGTTTTACTTTCAATACTTCAACTGCATAAGATAATACACTTAACATATTCATATCACTGTGAACAACCATATTGGCAATATTGCGATGTACAAATATATCACCAGGCAAAGTACCAGTAATTTGATTGGCAGGCACACGGCTATCGGAACATCCAATCCATAAATATTCTGGATTTTGGCTATTCGATAATTTTTCAAAATAAGTAGGGTCGATAGCTAATTGTTTTGCTACCCAGTTTTTATTATTTTCTAGAAGATTCTTAATTGATTTTTCCATGTAACCTAAAAATAGGCAATATTTTGGATTTTGTTTGAAGTTTAAACAGCATTAACCTACCCCTTTATGCTATTTAACCTAATTTTATTACATGAATACACTTGTTGAAATATTGGGCTGGATAGGCTCTGTATTAATTGTAGGATCCTACGCTTTAAATATAACTGGAAGATTGGCGGCTACCAATAAACTATATGTTTTAGCCAATATTATTGGGGGTTTATTTTTTGTTGTGAACACCTACTTCCATCAGGCCTACCCTTCTATGATGGTAAATATTATTTGGGTGATTATTGCCATTATTATGCTTAATAAAAAAGATAAAAATAAAGAAGCCGGCAATGAGTCATAACTTAAATCAACTATAGAAATAGTTTGTTCTTAATACAAATGAAAAAAATAAGTACCCATTTATTGTTTATGCTGAAATGGTTGTTCATTTCTATTATGACGGCAGGCCTAGTAGGCTCTGCAACTGCATGGTTTTTGATAGCCTTGGATTTTGTTACCATTTGGCGTACCGAGCATATTTGGGTAGTAAATTTCTTACCTTTAATGGGTTTAGGTATTGGTTTTGCTTACCATTATTTTGGAACAGATGCAAAAAAAGGTAATAATTTAATTTTAGAAATACATCAAGCTACAGAAACTACAAGTACTAAAAGTTCTTCTATCAAACCCATTCCCCTAATAATGGCCCCACTTGTTTTTATAAGCAGTTTACTTACACATCTAGGCGGAGGTTCTGCAGGTAGAGAAGGAACAGCGGTGCAAATAGGTGGCGCTATAGCAGATCAATTCACGAGTATATTTAAATTAAGTTCTGCGGAAAGAAAAACCATTTTAATAATGGGTGTGAGTGCGGGTTTTGCTGCAGTTTTTGGAACGCCCTTTGCAGCTGCAATTTTTGCTTTAGAAATAATGAGTTTTAGAAAAGTGAAATTTGAAAATATAATTCCAAGTTTTGCTGCAGCCTTTGGCGCACACTATATTTGTTTAGCATGGATGGTAAAACATACAGTGTATTCTATTGATATTATACCAAGTATTACAATAAGTACTATAAGTTGGACAATGCTTGCAGGTCTTATTTTTGGATTAGCTGCATTTTTATTTATTTATACAGGTAAAATTTTTGAAGCTTTATTTTCAAAAATAAAATTTGAACCCATGCGTCCATTTATTGGAGGTATCATTATTGCTTTATTTATTGTAGTGGCTAATTCTACCAAATATATTGGACTAGGTATTCCTTCTATTATGGATGCCTTTAATGAACCCGCTGGCAATTTTGATTTTGCTTTGAAAATATTATTAACTAGTCTTACTTTAAGTGCAGGCTTCAAAGGTGGGGAAGTAACTCCCTTATTTTTTATAGGGGCTACCTTAGGTAATGTACTTATTTGGTTTATTCCACTACCAATGGCATTACTTGCTGGAATGGGATTTGTGGCTGTGTTTGCGGGGGCAACGCATTGTGTAATTGCCTCCATTATTATGGGCGTGGAGCTATTTGGTATACAGGCAGGCATATATGTGGGGCTAGCAAGTATGATAGCTTACTTTACTTCTGGTATCAATGGGATTTATAGTGCTAAACTTAAAATTGGCGCTAAATATGATTTATATAATTATATTTTAAAAACTAGAAAATTATAAAAATGGTTGAAATAGTGCGCGTAACGAATGATGTAGAAATAGAAGGTATTCGTTTATTACAAAAAGAGAATTTAAAAAAATTAATTAGCGCTGAAGAAGCGGCTCAGGAAGGTTTTGTCACGGCAGAATATAGCTTTGAATTTTTAAAGCAAATGAATACTGCTAGCCCTTCAGTTATTGCAAAAGACGGCGATAAGGTAGTTGGCTATGCGATGGTAGCGATAAAATCTATTTACGGAGGACATCCTTTATTAGATAGTTTATTTGACGAGACAGATAAACTAAGTTTTAACAATAAGCCACTGAATGAAACGAATTATGTTTTAGTAGGACAACTATGTGTGCGTAAAAATTATCGCGGCCTAGGACTTGTACAAAAAATGTATGGCTTTTTTAAAACTGAATTACAAAAAGAATTTACTTATTGCATTACCGATGTAGCGCAGGACAATCCAAGGTCTATTAAAGCACATTTAAAAACAGGCTTTGAAATTATACATACCATTGGCTATGGTGGCGCTTCTTGGGATATTGTATTATGGGATTGGAATAAATAAAAGTTAAAAATAATAAAATGAAGTTCTTAACCGCTTGCTTAGTTTTTATTGTCATTACTGTAAATGTAAATGCACAAATTAAAAAAATTGACCTTATTATAAATAATGTAAATATTGTTGATGTTGTCAATAATAAAATTATTCCTAATCGATATATAGCTATTCAAAAAAATAAAATAATTGATATAAGTAATACATCACTAAACAAGTCATATACCTCTCAATTCACGATTGATGCGACTGGAAAATACATCATGCCTTCGCTTTGGGATATGCATGTACATTTTGGCGGTGACAGTTTAAAAGCTGAAAACAAGATGCTTCTACCTTTGTATATGGCAATGGGTATTGGTCATGTTAGAGATTGTGCAGGAGACATTAGCCTAGATGTTATAGAATGGAAAAATGAAATTGCCAATGGAACTTTATTAGGACCTACTATTTTTACATCCGGGCCGAAATTGGAAGGTATTAATTCCATATGGCCAGGCGATTTAGAGATAAGCAACGAAACAGAATTAACAACCGCACTGGACTCCTTGCAAAAATTAAAAGTTGATTTTATAAAAATTACCGACAATACTATAGCCCCAGATTTATTTTTAAAAAGTATTATTGCTGCAAGAAAAAGAGGTTGGAAAGTGACAGGACATGTTCCAGCAACTATGAATGTAGAAGTCTTTTCAAAAAATGGATTATCGGCAATTGAACATATTGGATATTTACAAAGAGCTGCATCAAAAAATGAAGACAGCATCACAAAGTTAAGGGCAGTTAATAAAATTAGTGGAAGAGAGGCTAATGAGCTATACTTAAATAGCTTTGATAGCACAGTAGCTATTGCAAAATTTAAACAATTGGCTAAAAACGGCACGGCAGTAGTACCTACGATTAATGGCTCTTATATTACCACTTACTTAGACAAAACAAGTCATACAAATGATGACTACTTAAGGTACTTAGGGCCTGCATTAAAAAGAACTTATAACTGGAGAATTGAAAGAGCTTCGAAAGACAATATTGATGCCATTGCATTTAGGCACAAAAATTTTGAAGCAGCTGCAAATTTACTCCCTTTACTTTATAAAAGTGGTGTTGTAATTTTAGCAGGTACGGATGCGGGCTTTTTAAATTCATTTAATTACCCTGGACTAGGAATGCATGACGAACTAGCCATCATGGTAAAATATGGACTTACTCCACAGCAGGCACTTATTTGTTCAATTATAAACGGGCCTGCATTTTTTAATCAATCAAAATTATATGGTGCAGTTGCAAAACAGAAAAATGCTGATTTATTAATATTAAATGCAAACCCACTGTTGGATATTAATAACACCAAAAAAATTGATGCTGTTATAAATAAGGGTAAATACTTAAATAGAAAATACCTTGACAATCTTTTAGCCGATACTGAACAAAAAGTTAAACTCTTGAAATAGGACGCGTTAAACAAGTAGGACCTCCACCCCCTTTCACACTAATTTCCGCACCTTCATATTCAATGACTTTGCAACCTGCTGCTTCTAATCGAGACTTCGTAATAGGATTTCCCTTTACCATTAAACAAGTACGCGGTGCTAAGGCTAGTACATTACAACCCATGCTGTCAAATTCCGATTCGGGTACTTCTACTAATTCAAAACCTCTTTTAATTAATTCGTTTCTAAATACAATTGGAATTAAAGGAGAATATACCACCGCTATATTATCAGCCACAGGACTTAAAACCGACATTAAATGAAATACATCAGAAGGGCCTCTATAATGCGGCATTGGAACCGTTATCACTTCCACGCCTAATGGTTTTAACAAGGCAGTTATTTGTGCAATCCCTTCTTCATTGGTTCTATAGGTATGGCCTACAGCCAAGGTTTTAGCATCTAACCAAGCAACATCTCCTCCTTCAATGGTTCCTGGTGCGGTAATGACCCCTAGTACTGGAATACCTTCCGCCTCATAGGCTTTTTGTTGGGCCAAGGGCTCATGCTTTCTTCCTTCCTTACCCATATTGCAAATAATCATACCCTTGCTGGTGGCAATAGCAGCATCTCTACAATAAATAGAATCCATATTCACTGAAGCGTCTTCAGGAAAATAAAAAACTTGGGCCCCATTGTCTTTTAAAATTTTTTCAAAAGCATCATACTCTGCAAGTGCTTTATCAATGTTAGGTTTGCCTAAATAATTCAAGGCTTCCCAATGCTTAGCAATATGGGCATCATTTATAAATGCAGCCGACGCTTTTTTAATAAATAAAGAATTGAGTTTTCCTGATTCTGAATGCGACGACATGAGTATAATTTAATGCGGTGAAATAACTGTATGAATAATGTTAAAATAATCTTATGAATAAAGTTAAACTTTATCTCGTTTCCAAACGGCAAAAACATAAATAGGAACAGAGGACATAGTTAAGAAAAAGCCCCAGAAAACAGTTTCCTGTCCTAGGCCAATTATTAACCATAAACAAAATATAAATGTAAGTGTGGCTAATAAAATTGCCATGGATAAATTTTTGCTTGACTTAAAGGGTAATTTAAATCGCAGAATTAAATAAGAGGCAGTACAAAAAATATAAGGAATTAAAATTGTAGAAGTAGTCATTAGCATTAAAAACTTAAACTGCTCTACTAATGCCTTGGTATAATTCATACTCATTAATAAAGAAACAAATACGCTTGAAATAACCACGCCTAAAACGGGTACGCCTTTTGCATTCAGCTTCATAAAAACAGCAGGAAATAATTTATCCTTAGCAATGGCAAAAGGTAGTTGCCCTTGAATTAATATATAACCATTCAAAGCCCCAAAGGCAGCAATGGCCACCCCTGCACTCACCCAATACTCAGCCCCATGGCCCCATATTAATACTGCCGCATCGGCAAAGGGTGTTACACTATTTTTTAATTGGGCTGCAGGAATCATACCCATTATACTTACTGTACTTAATATATACACCACAGTAGCAATAAGCGTTCCAAGCGTTGTGGCCTTGGCCACTGTGGCTGCTGAATTGGCCACACTGCCCGAAGGAATAGTGGCACATTCAATACCTAAAAAAGCAAAAAAAGTTAAAGTAGTAGTGGCTGTGATTGCAGCAATGGTGGAAGTTCCACTTGAATTAAAGGGCAAGAAATTTTCCCATTGAATATAAAATAAACCTACCACGCCAATTAATATAATGGGTAGAATTTTTAATATAGTAGTTATTAATTGTACTACACCTGAAGTAAATATGCCCAAAGAATTAATCCAAGTTAAAAACCAAATAGTAGCAAGTCCTGTTAAAATGGCTAATAATGAATTCGTAGCTAATGCAGGAATAAAAGTACTCATTGCACTTATAAAGGAAACTGTAATAGCAGCATTGGTACACCATACTGATACTAAATAACCCCATGCTACTAAGAAGCCGGCAAAATCACCTAAGCCTTTTTGAGAATAAGCATAAGGACCGCCATTGGCCGCGGGTAATAAATTGCTTAAATGCGCAAACACTCTTGAAAGTAAAAAAGCACCCATAGCCGAGCAAACCCAGCCTATTAAACTAATACCTCCAAAACTAGCCAGTGTAGCAGGCATCAAAAAAACACCTGCCCCTATCATATTCCCTACTACTAAAGAAGTACTAGTCCATAAACCTAATTTTTTATCGGCTGCTTGCATTGCTAAATATACCTATTAATAATGTTTTCAATTAATTCTTGTTGACCACTGATAGCAGTAGGTTCTCCTTTCTCCACCGCATAGGCTCTTAAGTCTTCTAAACTTAATTTACCTGCTTCAAAATCCTTGCCTTTACCTGCATCAAAAGAAGCATATCTAGTAGATCGTATTTTTGTATACTCCGATTTTTGTAAAATAGTATCTGCTGTAATTAAAGCACGGGCAAAAGTATCAATGCCTCCAATATGCGCATGAAATAAATCGGCAGGGTCGGTGGAGTTTCTTCTGCGCTTCGCATCAAAATTAATACCACCTCCTTGGAAGCCACCTGCTTCAACAATTATAAGCATGGACTCTACTAGCTCATTTATATTAGTGGGGAACTGATCGGTATCCCATCCATTTTGATAATCACCTCTATTGGCATCCATACTGCCTAACATACCTGCATCAACGGCTACTTGTAATTCATGTTGGAAAGTATGACCTGCAAGGGTGGCGTGGTTCACTTCAATATTTAATTTAAAATCGTTTAGTAAATCGTATTGTCTTAAAAACCCAATTACTGTTTCGCTATCATAATCGTATTGATGCTTTGTTGGTTCACAAGGCTTAGGCTCAATAAAAAAAGTGCCTTTAAACCCATTTTTTCTTGCATAGTCTTTAGCAGTATGTAAGAACTTAGCCAAATGTTCTTTCTCTCTTTTCATATTGGTATTCAGTAGCGACATATAGCCTTCTCTTCCACCCCAGAATACATAATTCTCACCGCCTAGTGCAATGGTTGCATCTAAGGCGCCTTTAACTTGTGCTGCTGCATGAGATAATACATGAAAATCGGGATTGGTAGAAGCCCCATTCATATAACGCTTATTACTAAACACATTCGCTGTGCCCCATAATAATTTTACGCCACTGGCTTTTTGTTTTTCTTTTAAATAAGCAGTAAGTGCTTGCAAGCGACTATCGTTTTCATTGACATCATTGGTATAGTCTACTACATCCACATCATGAAAACAATAATAAGGAAGACCTAGCTTAGTAATAAATTCAAATGCTGCATCGGCCTTGTCCTTGGCGCGCGCTATAGCATCTTGTTTTTCATTCCAAGGATAAATATGCGTTGGCTCTCCAAAAGGATCGCCGCCATTGCCTACAAAACTATGCCAATAGGCCACTGCAAAGCGTAACCAATCTTTCATGGGCTTACCCGCTACTATTTTACTTTCATCATACCAACGATAGCTTAATGGATTATCGCTATCTAAGCCTTCGTATTTAATTTGACCTATGCCTTTAAAAAATTCTTTTTCTCCAAGTAGTACTGACATAAAATAGAGTATTAAAGTTTATAAATTATTTGATTGATGTATTGTTTGAAGTATTGTCTATGCTAATTTTAACTAAGGTTATTTATTTTTTAATGCTATAAAAATAGTGCTAGCTTAGTTTTCCAATTTTCATAAAGTAGATTATACTGATCTGTCTCAGTAGGCTCAATAAGTTGAATAGGCTTTGTATCTGCAAAAGCCTCTTTTAATTCTTTATAAATACCTGCACCTATGCCCGCTCCCAAGGCTGCACCCACACTGCCTTCTACATTATATAATGCTACAGGCACGCCGGTTGCATTCACAAAAGCATGGGTAAATACGGGGCTTAAAAATAAGTTGGCCTGGCCTGCTTTAATCACAGAAGGTTGCAATTTATTTTCTCTCATAATATCCAGCCCATATCTAAAAGCAAAAGCAATACCTTCCTGTGCTGCTCTATATATATGCGCTGCTGTATGTTTATTTAAATCAAGCCCTAGCATTTGAGCGCCAATAATTTTATTATTAAATATGCGCTCTGCTCCATTGCCAAAAGGTAGTATAGTTAAGCCATCACTACCCGCTGGAATAGTAGCCGCCATCTCATTCATTGTATTATATTTAGTATTAGCACCAATGTGTTTTTTTACCCAGCTATTTAATATACCTGTACCATTAATACAAAGTAGCATACCAATTCTATTTTCTGCACTTGTATGATTTACGTGCGCAAAACTATTCACCCTCGATTGCATATCATAAGAAAGCGTATTGCCTACTCCATAAATAACTCCTGAAGTGCCCGCTGTAGCAGCTACTTCACCAGGTTCAAGCACATTTAAAGAAAGTGCATTATTAGGTTGGTCTCCTGCTTTATAACTAATGGGGATACCTGCTTTTAATGATAAACTATTCGCAAGACTTGAACTAAGTTCACCATGTTTACTAAAAACTTCTTGCACTGGTGGAAAAATAGATGCATCAAAACCAAAATAATTTAATACCTCTTTGGAAATACTACTATTTTTAAAATCCCAAAATATACCTTCCGATAAAGCTGCTATACTGGTAGTAATTTCTCCAGTTAATTGCATGGCAATAAAATCGCCAGGTAACATTATGGTATGAATTTGGGCATATAGTGCTGGCTCATTTTCTTTTACCCAGGCTAATTTAGCTGCTGTAAAATTCCCAGGTGAATTTAATAAATGCGATAAGCATTTTTCATGTCCAATTGTATCAAAGGCTTTTTCACCATAAGCTACGGCCCTGCTATCACACCATATGATACTATCTCTTAGGACCTTTTTATTTTTATCTACTAATACTAGCCCATGCATTTGATAGGCAATGCCTATGGCTGCAATATTATTTGAATCATAGGAAGGCAGGGTAAGTTTAGCTGCTTTATGTAGCTTTACAATGCCTGCTTGAACCTGCTCCCACCACATTATAGGTGATTGTTCGGCCCAGCCATTTTGATGGGAGGTAATGGCATTTTCAGTATCTGGAAAGGAAACCGTTAGAATACATTGCTGTGTACTTGCTTCTACTAAAGAAACCTTAATAAAGGAAGTGCCGATATCAATGCCTAGTAAATACATATAGCTGCTGCTTAGTATCTAAAACTAAGAAATAGTTGCCTGTTTTTGGCATCTAAACTTATAAATTAGGCATAAAAAAAGGGCCCCTATTTAGGGGCCCTTTTAAATATATAAACCTAAGGTTTACTTTCTTTGTAAAGTCAAAGTATTCGAACCGTAGTCGGTAGCACCATACTTTAAACCAATTTTCAAACCAATGTAACCAGTAGAAGAGAATACATATCCGTTCGCTCCTGAACTTGGAATATTGGCACTTGTTTTTTGGCCATAATCAGCGAAGATTACATTGTTTGTTGCCAATTTAGCTGCACCAGTAGCAGGCTCAAAATTGATGATCAAATCAGCTACTTTATCACCGTAAGCTGGATTAGGCCATACTTCAGAGAGATTGATTTGATTAGCACCTGGACCATCTGTAACTTTTACAACATCACCAACAGACCAGTCAGCCCAGTCGTCTTGTACAACAGTGTACAAGCCAGTCATACCACCTGTAAATGGACAAACCACAAAAGCAGTCCAACGCATACATGCCTTATATCCAGCTGCTGATTCTAATGCTCCTAAAGTATTAGAAATATCATAAGTTTTTCCATCTTCTGTAACCACTTGATGATAAAAAGTGTAGACTGACCTGGCTTAAATAATGCTGCAGAAGACCCTTTGAACACATGAACTCAATAGTATTAAAAGGGAAGCTAAAAAGCTTATATAATTTCATTTAAAAAATTTATGCGCTTATTTTAAAGCTGGGTCATTCTCTTTTTTAAGAAAGTCGGCGGCCGAAAGGGAGCTAGATTCCCATTTTAAAAGGGCCTCATTAGGTACTTTTTCAATAGGCGTATGCCAGGATGATGAGGTTTCATTATAAGCTAAATTGGACTGGGCGCTATAGCAGGAAATAATGGACCATCTTGGGCTATTAGATAAGTTGGCTTCAGAGCGGTGTAGTATATTACTATGGAAGAAAAGGGCATCCCCTGGTTCAATTTCAACATAAACTAATTCCATGGTTTTCAAGGCATTATCAACCATTGTTTGATCTGCACCCACTTGTTCTCCTGCAAAACCATGGTTCACTCTACCCAATTTATGGGAGCCTTTTATAACTTGAATACATCCGTTTTCTTTGTTGGCTGGAGTAAGTGCTATCATTACACTTACCAGCTGGTCGGGAAACATAAACTGGTTCTTATACCAGTAGCCATAATCTTGATGCCATTCCCAAGCACCGCCTACTTTAGGCTCTTTTTGCATGAGTTTGGAATGAAAATGACATACCGGCGCATCACTGTCCATTAAATTGGCCACCGAATCCACCATTTTTTCACTTCTGGTTAAATAACCAAACACATCATTGCCTGGCGTGAACCATAAAGAAAGTCTGGTTTTCTTCCCTGTTTGATCGTTTAAATCCAGGGCATTCTTCTCCATAGCCTTATCCTCTAAGGCAGTGGTATACATTTTATCTACTTCTTGTGTAGAGCAAAAGTTTTTAACAATGATATAGCCATCTTTATGATAGGCTGCGATTTGCTGAGGTGATAACAATGAAGACATATGGTAAAATTTATAAAATGATTTAGAAAAAATTAATTGAAATTAACTGGTTGAATATTGTAATGAAGTAGTTGAATAAACATTAATTATGCAAAAAGTTTTCATCTCTAAATATACAAAAACTTTATAAAGGAAATAGTGACTAAACCCATTTTTTATTTAAATTGAGGAGTGAAAAATTCATAAAAAAAGAGAAATGAAAATAACCAAAGAAGCTGTTGAGCTTGCAGCAAAAACCATTGAACCTTATATTCACCGCACACCTGTACTTACTAGTAAAAGTATTAACGAATTAACAGGCATTGATTTCTATTTTAAATGCGAGAACTTTCAAAAAATTGGGGCCTTTAAAATTAGAGGCGGCATGAACGCCAGTTTAAGTTTAAGTCCAGCGCAATTAAAAAATGGAATTGCTACGCATTCTTCAGGCAATCATGCACAGGCCTTAGCCTATGCAGCCAAAACTTTAGGCATTAAGGCTTATATAGTAATGCCAAAATCGTCTCCTCAGGTAAAAGTAGATGCAGTGAGAGGTTATGGCGCAGAAGTAATTATTTGCGAATCCAATCAAGCAGCAAGAGAAGCAGCCTTAAATAAAGTAGTGGCAGAAACTGGTGCTGAATTTATACATCCTTATGACGACTATCGTGTCATCACTGGTCAAGCTACTTGTGTAAAAGAATTAATTGAAGAAGTACCCACACTTGATGTAGTGATTACGCCTGTGGGCGGCGGGGGTTTACTTTCAGGAACTTGTTTAGGCGCCCAATTTTTTAAACCTGGTTTAAAAGTATATGGCGGAGAACCAGAAGGTGCAGCAGATGCAGTATTAAGTTTACAATCGGGTAAAGTTGAAAAAGCACCTTTTATAAATACCATTGCAGATGGATTATTAACCACCCTTAGTGAACAAACCTTAGGCATTATTAAAGAACACGTAACAGATATACTATTGGTTTCTGAAGAAGAAATTATTGCAGCGCTTCGCTTAATATACGAAAGAATGAAAATTATTGTAGAGCCAAGCTGTGTAGTACCTTTTGCAGCAGCTATGCGTAATGCTCATTTATTCAAAGGAAAAAAAGTAGGTATTATTTTAACAGGCGGCAATGTAGATCTTACCAAATTTGGAACTTGGTTCCCTGCTAAAAATTATTAGTTAGCTTTCGAAAAAATTATTAATTATTCCAAGTGTTTAATAAGATCTGTTTTACTCCATTTTTTCGTGTCCACAATCCAAGCACCGGTATGCTCTGAAATATTCATAAGAATATCCCAGGCCTGTGCCATTAATGCTTTCTTAATGGCTGTATTTTTAAAACTTTTATCCAACTCAATCTTGCCCACCATTTCTCCATTTAATAAGTAGGCAGTTTGATTAAATATCTTGCCCACTACTTTATTGTTTTTACCAAAAAAACAATCACCAATTAATATACCAACTACTTTTTCTTGCGCCACATCCAATATCATCATATTTTGAATATAAGCAACCGTTTCTTTGTTTTGATTTTGGATTAAATACATAATGTGTAAATGAAAAGTTTAAATAAAGTATTGGTATATTAGTGGATAGCTTGCAAGGTAGTTGAATAATGGATATTAGTTAGTTCATTATTTCTTTTGTCAACTTGATCACTGTTAGATATCATAATTGTGTCATTTACGTATTAAGCTACTTGATTATATGAAATTTTTTGCATTAATAAATTCACAATCTCTTCTGTTGAATATCTTAATGTAAATTGAGTTTTATTTTCAGCCTGCACCCATTCAGTAAATATTTGATTAAAGTTCTTGTCTATTTTTTTAATAACAGTAACACCTAATTTTTGCATCGCAGCCCCATTGCATTCTTGTTCGAAATGGTTTAATATAGGTATACTTAATAATTTCTTTTTCAAATACATGGCTTCTGCTGGGGTTTCAAAACCGCCCGCTGTTATAATGCCATGGCAACTAATTAAACTTTGAGTAAAACTGGCATTATCAATGGGAAGCAGTGTAATATTATTATACTTAGTAACCTGCTTCACTTCCTTGGTAAAAACTTCAAAAGAAAATTTTGATTGCGCGAAAAAATAAGGATTTAAAATAGAAACCGAGTACTGTGGTAAATAAACAGTGATATGGCCATTGTCAACGGGATTTGCATTAATTATTTCATCTTTAATAATGGGATTATAAATATTTTTATCATAAGATTCAAAATGCAAGCCCAAGTAATCTGTACTTTTTACAAATTTATCTAGTATTAAATTTCCAATAGGGTTAAAGGTATTAGCCCTAGGTGTTAATTTACTTTGAAAACTAGCCTGGTGTCCAAACTGAATACTTTTTTTCTTCTTTAAAGTACAAGCCAAGGAAGTAATGAATTCAAAATCGTTAATAATGACATCGTAATTTTCAATGGGCAATGCCCTGGCTTCTTTATATATATTAAAACCTAGCGATTTTGATATTTTCCCATAATCCATTCCACCTGTTGACTTATAATGTAAACTAATACCGTTACTTCTATATTTAATGGGCAGTGGGGTTTGTAATTGCGCATTAGAACCACTCAAGAAAAAGTCTACCTCTCCATGTTTTTTTAAATAGGGGTATAACTGTTCTGCCCTACTAATATGGCCATTGCCTGTTCCTTGTATTGCGTAAAATATTTTCATGAATGAACTTAATTACATGGACACTTGAAATGCCACTTCCTTGGTCATTACACTTAACTCTTCTCTTAAATTGATAATTTTATTTTTATTGATTCCTTTTTCTTCTTCAAATTGTTTAGGGTCATAATGATATAAGGTCCAAGCATTATCATAATATTCTAAGGAAGTTAAATTCTCTATCCAATCGCCACTGTTCAAATAGGTAACGCTACCTTTATCAGTAGTCACTACACGCTGTTGTGGCTGATGAATATGACCACAAATAACATATTGATAGTTATTTTCAATGGCTAATTCTGCTGCTGTTTGTTCAAAATTATTAATCCAAGAAACTGCTTTTTTTACCCCATTTTTAACACTCTTACTCAAGCTCATTTTCTCCTTACCCATTAATTTTAAACTCCAGTTCACCAAACTATTAATAAGTATAAGTAAATCATAACCATAGCCGCCCAATTTTGCTATTATTTTGGCGCCGCCTTTAGTAGTTCTGTCAAATACATCCCCATGAAATACCCAATTCTTTTCGCCATTGATTTCAAAAACAATTTTATCGGTTAATTGGATATTACCCATTTCAAAGTCGGCATATTTACGCAAGGCTTCATCATGGTTGCCTGTAATGTAAATAACCTTGGTATCCTTACTGGCCATGCTAAATATTTGCTTAATCACCGCCATATGGCTTGCTGGGAAATAGCGCTTGTTAAACTGCCAGATGTCTATTATGTCTCCGTTTAGAATGAGTGTCTTTGGCTTAACACTTTTTAGATAATTTAATAATTCTTTCGCCTGACAACCAAATGTGCCTAAATGCAAGTCGCTTACAATACATATCTCCATTGGTCTTTTGTCCATGGGTTATAGTTTATGTAAAAAACGACTATTTGTATAACTTGAATATGTCGGCATTGTTAACTTAGTATTACCAAATTGTAACCAGAATATTACTAAATAGATCTTTGCTAATTTTAAAGCTTAATTTTACACTGAAATTCAGATACAGATGAAGAACAATTACATTCCTAGAGATATTAGCTGGCTCAGCTTTAATGCCCGTGTATTACAAGAAGCCAACGACCCCACTGTTACCTTAAAAGATAGAATTCGTTTTTTAGGGATTTTCTCTAATAATTTAGATGAATTTTTCAGAGTGCGTGTAGCTACTTTAAAAAGAATGGTGGAATTCATTGACAAAAAGAAGTCACTGAATATAGATATTTTAGAATCGCCGAATTTAATATTAGATGATATTCAAAAAGTAGTACTCAAACAACAAAGTGAATTCAACCGTATTTGGAATAATATCAACAAAGAACTCATAAAAAGAAAGGTTGTTATTATTAATGATAAAAAGTTAAACCTGACTCAAAAAATATTTGTACGTAATTACTTTGACGATGTAGTGCGTCCTTATATTATTCCATTGATGATTGAAAATTTGCCTGAGCTTCCTTATCTGCGTGATAAGAGTTTGTATTTAGCCATTGTGATGAGAAACAGACAAAATGCCTACTATGAAAAATTTGCGCTAATTGAAATTCCATCTAAGTCTATTGGACGCTTTGTCATTCTCCCTTCATCCAAAGGATCCAAGGCCATTATATTATTAGAAGATATTATTAAGTTTAATTTACCCGTTATTTTTTCACATTTTAAATTTAATCATTTCGACGCCCATGTATTTAAAATTACCAAGGACGCCGAAATTGATCTTGACCAAGAAGTAGGATTAAACTTTGTTGAAAAAATTTCCAAGGGTGTCAAAAATAGAAGAAAAGGAAAGCCAGTTCGTTTTGTATATGACAAAGACATGAACGCTGAACTACTTGACTACTTAATTCAAAAATTACATCTGACGCGTAAAAGCAGTATTATTCCAGGAGGCCATATTCATAATTTTAGACACTTCATGGATTTTCCAGATGTACTCGTAGAAAAACAAGAAAGACCAAAGCCCTTCCCACATCCCGCTTTTAGAAATAAAACGCAGGTCTCTGAAGTAATATTGAAAAAAGATGTGATGCTGCATTTCCCTTACCATAGTTTTGATCCGGTCATTGATATGTTAAGAGAAGCGGCGATGGATGACAATGTTATTTCCATAAAAATAACTGCTTACCGTTTAGCCAGTAACTCTAAAGTGATTAATGCACTTATCAATGCCGCTAGAAATGGAAAAGAAGTAACTGTCTTTTTAGAATTAAAAGCAAGATTTGATGAAGAAGCTAATTTAGAATGGAAAACCATGATGGAGGAAGAAGGCGTTAAAGTGCTGGTGGGTATTCCGAATATAAAAGTACATGCCAAAATATGTATTATTCAAAAAAGGATTAACAATAAAATTCAACAATACGGCTTTATTAGTACAGGCAACCTAAATGAAAAAACGGCAAGGGTTTATGCCGATCATTGTTTATTAACGGCGAACAAAGCCTTATTAATGGAGGTGAATAAGGTATTTACTTATTTAATCAATTGGCAATTAGGGGGTAAGCCCATTCAAAAAAGTAAACATTTATTAATATCCCCTATTAGTATGCGTAGTAGTATTATACAATTAATAAATGAGGAGATAAAGTTTGCTAAACAAGGCCATGCAGCTGAAATAACTGTTAAACTTAATTCATTAAGCGACCAAATTCTATTAGATCATTTATATAAGGCGATGAAAACGGGGGTAAAAGTAAACTTAATTATAAGAGGTATACTTACGATAAAAGAAGGTATGGAGAAAGCAAAAAATCCTATCAATGCCATAAGTATTGTGGATCAGTATTTAGAACATGCACGTGTAATGATATTTCATAACAAGGGAAAAGAAAAAGTTTACATTTCCAGTGCCGATTGGATGGTAAGAAATTTAGACCACCGCATAGAAGTGGCTGTTCCTATTTTGGATCTTAAGATTAAAAAAGAATTAATTGAAATTATTAACATTCAATTAAAAGATAATCAAAAAGCTAGAATTTTAGATTCAGAATTAAACAATAATTATGTACCTTCCCTTCGGATAAAAAAGGTGAAATCTCAGGTAGAAACTTACCATTACTTAATAGGAAAAAAATAGAACCAAATTGATACTCGCAGCTATAGATATTGGAAGTAACGCAGCAAGATTACTTATTTGTGAAGTCATAAAAAAAGGGAAAGAGCTCACTTTTAATAAATTAAATCTTTTAAGAATTCCAGTAAGACTAGGTTTTGATGTTTTTGAAAAAGGAAGTATTGGCGGGCAGAAGAGAAGAATGCTTATTAACACTATTAAGTCTTTTAATAATTTAATGAAGGTATACGAGGTAGAACATTATATGGCATGTGCTACAAGCGCTATGCGCGACGCGGAAAATGCCAAAGAAATAATCAAAGAAATTAAATCGGAAACCAGTATTGAAATTGAGGTTATCACCGGTGAGTTAGAAGCAGAAATTATTTACGAAAATCATATTGCAGAATTTCTAGATAATGATAAAAGCTATTTATATGTAGATGTAGGGGGTGGAAGTACCGAACTTACTTTATACCATAAGGGAAAAATCATAGTACAAAAATCATTTAATATTGGCACTGTCCGTTTACTCACTAATAAAGTAAAGGATAGTACCTGGGAAGAATTGAAAGAAACACTGAAGGACTTATCTAAAAAATATGATAATATCATGGGTATTGGCTCTGGCGGTAATATTAATAAGGTATACGCCATTAAGGGTGCCAAGGCAAGTAAATCACTTAGTTACGACGAGATAAAGGACTTATATAAAGAAATGGATCCTTTATCTGTGGAAGAGAGAATGAAGCAGTATATCATTAAAGAAGACCGAGCGGAGGTAATTGTACCCGCCTTGAAAATCTATAACGCTATTTGCAAATGGGGCAATATCAATGAAATGCTTGTCCCTAAGATAGGATTGGCCGATGGGCTCATTCATCATTTATATGATATGGTGGAGGATTAATTACAGTATATTTAGTTAACCTAAATATTCATTCCATGAAAAAGTCCTTTTTCCTACTAATCGCGTTTGTTCCTTTTTTAGCCTTTGCGCAAACTATCGATTCTGCTTGGTTTGTCAATAACTATACCAAAACAGAAATTATGGTACCCATGCGTGATGGTACTAAATTATTTACCACCATTTATGCGCCCAAGGATAATTCGGAGAAGCATCCTATTTTATTAGAGAGAACTCCTTACTCTTGCGCACCCTATGGTGAAAATATTTTTCGATCTTATTGGAACTCTCCTAGAAAATACTTTTTAAAAGAAAACTATATTCTTATTATGCAGGATGTACGCGGTCGTTGGATGAGTGAAGGAGTTTTTGAAGATATAAGACCTTATATCCCTAATAATAAATCAGGCAAAGTAGATGAAGCCACTGATACTTATGATGCCATTGATTGGATGGTTAAAAATATAAACAATAACAATGGTAATGTAGGAGTGTTTGGAATATCCTATCCAGGCTTCTATGCTACTTTAGCAACACTAAGCAATCATCCTGCTTTAAAAGCAGTTAGCCCACAGGCGCCCGTAACTGAATGGTTTATTGGAGATGACTTTCACCACAATGGTGCCTTTATGTTAGCCGATGGTTTTGCATTTTATGCAGGATTTGGAAAGCCAAGACCTAAGCCTACCACTGTTGGACCCACAGGCTTCAATTTCACTAATCCCGATAATTTCGACTTTTATTTACAAACAGGAGCCATTACTAATTTTACAAAATTAATGGGAGATAGTATTCAATTTTGGAACGATTTAATGGCGCATCCAAATTATGATGAATTTTGGCAAGTAAGAAATGCCAGAAAACATGTTGAGGATATTAACCCGAACATTGCTACTTTAATTGTGGGTGGTTTATATGATGCAGAAGATTGTTTTGGTGCATGGAATTTATATAAAGCCATTGAAAACAAAGCGAAGAATAATAATAAATTAGTAATGGGTCCTTGGTACCATGGACAATGGGCAAGCAATGATGGCACACATTTAGGGAATGTACAATTTGGATCAAATACTAGCGAATGGTATGGTCAAAATATAGAACTTCCTTTCTTTAATTATTATTTGAAAAATAAAGGAAGCATTGATAAAATTAAAGAAGCGAATATCTTTTTCTCAGGCAGCAATGAATGGAGACAATTACCTAGCTGGCCGGTGGCTGATATGAAAATGCAATCTTATTTATTAAGTGACCAGGGCAATTTAAAAGCAGGCAATAAAGCCACTACTACTAAAGGTTTTGAAGAATATATTAGCGACCCTGCTAAACCTGTTCCTTATATTTCAGATAACTATATGATGAAAAGCAAACCTGCAAGACATTATAGAGAATATATGGATGATGACCAAAAATTCACTTCAAGAAGAACCGATGTGTTAGTGTATAAAACGCCTGTGTTAACCGAAGACCTAACCTTGGGAGGTCCTGTGGTGGCCGATTTAATGGTGGCCATCTCGGGTACCGATGCCGATTTTGTAGTGAAATTAATTGATGTATACCCCGATAATTTTGAATACGAGAATAGTGATAAAGATTATTTAATGAGTGGGTATCAACAACTCGTAAGAGGCGAAATTATGAGAGGCAAGTATAGAAATAGTTTTGAAAAGCCAGAAGCCTTTGTACCTAATAAACCAACTGCCGTTAAGTTTACCTTACCCGATATTGCGCATACTTTTAAGAAAGGCCATCGCATGATGATTCAAGTTCAAAGTAGCTGGTTTCCACTTGCAGATAGAAACCCACAACAATTCATGAATATTTACGAAGCCAAGGATAGCGACTTTAAAAAAGCAACTATTCGTATTTATCATGATGCCTCTGTAATTCAATTACCAGTGTTAAAAAATTAAACCCGTAATTAAAAAAGCCTTCTTCTATTACAGAGGAAGGCTTTTTTATTTTTTTAATTAAGTATAATTTTTTTAAGATCGGCCGTAAGGTTTTCAAATTCATCTGTGGCATTATTACAAAGAATAATAAGCGTTGCCCTATTTTCTAAAAAACGAATAATAATAGTTTTATAACCTGGGTTGTCTCCATTATGCCATACAATATTTTCTTGAGGTCTCAACTCCCACCCAAAACCATAATTAGATATTTTACCATTACTTAATTGCATAGGTTTGAAAGCTTCTGCCAAAGTGCTTGGCTGAATTAACTTATTTGTATACAAAGCCTGATCCCATTTTAATAAATCTTCTACTGTAGAGCTAATTCTTCCCGGACCTTTTCTATTGCCTAGCCAAATAGTATAATTAGAAGAAGGAAAAGAGTCGGCTCTTATAAAGGCATTTCTTTCCGGTACAAATACATGACCTAATGCAAAATTAGCAATAGCTGCTTTCTCTTCTAAGGATCTTATACCTGTACTTTTCATTTTTAATTTATTGAAAATTTCTGTTTTGCAAAATTCAATAAAATCGCGGCCACTAAGTTTTTCTGTAATACTTGCTAAAATAACAAAGCCAGTATTACTATATAAATATTGAGCACCTGGTTCAAATAATTTAGGGGGCGCGTATTTATGTAAATAAGCAATAATATCTGTGTTGTTAGCCACTTTAGACTTATCCCAATGCTCATCCATGATTGCTTGATAATCGGGAAGTCCGCTGGTATGGGTGAGTAATTGTCTAATGGTAATATTCTTATAAGGAATGTCAATATATTTCTCTACTAGTTCATCATACTGCAATAAACCTTTTTCTTGTAGCATCATAATTGTCATAGCCGTAAACTGCTTACTTACAGAAGCCAATTCAAATATAGTGGAGCTTTGTAAAGGCGTCTGATTTACATATTCAATATAGCCATTGGCCTTTTCATATTTTATTTTTCCTTTTTCTGCTATAAGTACTACCCCACTAAATTTATTCTTTGCTACTAAATTATTAATAGTAGCATCTACTTTGGCATAATCGATATTTTGGCCCAATGCATTGAACTGTGTTGTTAATAGCAATAGGAAAGCAGCAGAAAATATGGAGAGATATTTTTTCATACAATAGGTATAATGATTGTAAATAAACTAGATTCTTAATTACTAACAAATTAAGATTTTTCATTCAATATATGCCCAATTATAGGTAATTTTAAAAATGACAATTACCTTATTTCTCATATTATTGCTTATAGGTGCTATTGTTGGCTACTATTCAGGACTCATTGGTACTGGTGGTAATATTATTCTTATTCCTGTATTTGATATACTATTTCATTATTTAAAAATTCCTGAATCAGAGGTCGTAAAGTTTATTATAGCACATTCATTTTTTATAACCGCCTTCACAGGGCTTAGTGTTAGTTACAAACAATTCAAAGCAAAAAATTTGCATGTAAAAGAAGTCCTCTTTATAAGTATCGCTGGAATGATTGCCGCTTTTTTTATGACTGAATTTATAAAAAATGGGAATTGGTATCATAAATCAGATTTTGACTTAGTGTTTTTTACTTTACTATTAATACTAGCAATAAGAATGTTGTTTTTTAAACAACCTCCCCCTCCCATCAATGATAATAATTTGAACAAACCTTATTTTCCTATTATTGGAGTAGTGGCAGGACTTATTTCTTCTTTATCTGGACTAGGAGGTGGCATTATAGTCATACCTATTTTAACCGATATCTTAAAAACGCCTTTAAAAAAAGCAAGCTCTATTTCTATTGGTGTGGTGGCCATGCTCGCACTGCCAATTAGTATAAGTTATTTAAGTATTGATGCAAGGTCCGCTATGCAGCATATCTTACCAGTACAAGTGGGTTATATTTCTATGTTTATTGCAGCACCTGTATTAATGGGCGTATTCTCCACCACAGGCTGGGGTGTGCGCACTGCACAAAAAACCGATCCCAATAAATTAAGACTTATACTAGGTATCGTAGTCATTATTCTTTGCGCAAAAATGGTGTATGGGTTTATTAAACCTTAAGCGTTTAATTTCAGCAGTCTAAAAAAATCGTTTTCATTAAATTCTATCACCTCACCTGGTTGCATGGAACCAATATGAATATCTTCAATACTTGTTCTAACAAGTCGAATACATTTATGATTTACAGCAGCCACCATTTTACGCACCTGATGAAACCTACCTTCTGTTAAAGTAATTTCCAACCATGAATTTTCTGCATTTTTGTGCAGGGGTTTTTCTACTTCAGCCAAGTTCAGGGGGCTTTCTATTTTTTTTACCAAGCATGGTGTGGTTCTAAAAATTTGTCCATGGGTGGCACTTATATCAATACCCCTTGCTAATTTTTCTACTGTAGCGGGAGCAACATCATTTTTTACTTGGACTAAGTAGGTTCTATTATGTGGCACAGGGCCTTGAAATAAAAGCTTGGTAATTTTTTTATTAGTAGTAAGCAACAAAAGCCCTTCTGAATTTTGATCAAGCCTGCCTATGGCATGTGTGCCCTCTGGAAATACAAAGTCTAATTGATGCAATAAATTAACCTCATGCGTACTTACAAATTGCGAAACCATATTCACGGGCTTGTACACAATAAAATATCGATGGGCTTGCATAGCAGCAAATTACTTAATATTGCATATGCAACAAGCTTCCAACGATCCTTTACATGGAAAAACCCTAGAATATATTATCACTGAACTAGTGAAATATTTCGGCTGGGAGGACCTTGGTCAGCATATCCCCATTAATTGCTTTAATAGCAACCCAAGCATTCAATCCAGTTTAAAATTTTTACGCAAAACACCTTGGGCACGCGCCAAGGTAGAACAGTTGTATATTAGAACACTTCGCCCAGGTTCATAAATATTCCCCTCGAGCCCCCTTGACCAATTCCATAATCAATGGCAACATTGGTATTGGAATGTTTACTCAATTTAATACGAATACCCCCTCCATAACCAGCGATTACACTTTGTAATGGTTTACCCTGACGCTCTGATACAGATTGCATATTCGCAAAAAAAACGCCTCCTAAAAATCCGTTCTCGGTAATTCCAAAACGGTATTCAGATTCTGCAAAAACAAATTTATCTCCTCTAAACCTTCCTAGTATATAGCCCCTGCCTGTGTTGTTATAAGTATCTGCAGCGGTAGAGGGTAAATCTAAATAGGGTTGTTTACCCTTAATGGTAAAAACATTATAAGACCAAAATGCTAATATATTTTTACTTTCAGTAGGAAAAGGAATATACTTTCTATAATCAAATATAATAGACTGCCAGTTTTGATCGCTTCCTAAAATTTTGAGATTATTTCTATACACTAAATTAAAATAGCTGCTATTAGGGGCGGGATTTGAAACTTGTTTTCTAGTATCGTATAATAAATTAAGTGTTAGACCAATAGAACTAGATTGTTTTGTAAAACCATATTCAGTAAAGCCCACTAAGGGTTTATTGAATGTGGTCGTATCTGTTATATTCCAACGGTAGTCTATGTTTAGACCCGGTCCAAAATAAAAATTAGGGGCAATTTTTTTAACAATGGATTGATGCATTCTAATATAAGAATAATCTAAATTGTCAAATAGTTTTAAATTGCTACTGCCTCCTAATCCAAAATCTTTTTGCGGAAATTTTAAATAAGCCCAATTGGTATTTATATTATAGTCATTATTTTTTAACCAAATATTGGAGACCATTTGAGCAATCACCTGTTTGTTTTGCGTATACTTTAATTCAGAAGAGACAAAGGAATGGTTATCGGTACTTTTTTTAACGGGTAATATAAAATTCGCATTAATTGAACTTGCAAAACCAGTCGCTAAACCATATTCCACTGCAGGAATAAATGTAAATAAGGTTTTATTTTGCTTTTCATCTTGGCTGCGTATTTTATTTACTTTAAAAACACGGTATAATCCATCTACAAAGTCTACCATGGAATCTAAACCTGGTTGTTTGTACAAACCCAATGTAAAAATATTTTTTTTGTGGGTTGATTTATGACCGAGGGTGCTATCCTGCGCGGTTAAGTTTATGGAAATAAAGAAAGAAACTAAGAAGGACAATTTAATAAGACTCCATTTCATATGCTAGTAATGTCGTAAAGGTAGTTAAATAGCTTACTTTTTATCTTCTAATTCGTATTTAACAAAAGCAAATTTTTTCCCATTGGGCGACCATGAAGGAACATTGATGGTTCCCTGCCCACCAAAGAAGGGTTCTGTTAAATCCTTAATGGTTTTATCTTCTAAATTCACCAATCTTAATTTCACTTGCATACCAAAGGGATGCTTCTGTCCTTGATCTTCTAAATAACTGATAATAGTGGCTTGTTTACTATTAGGACTTATATGTGCAAACCAATTAGAATAATTATCAAAAGTCACTTGTTCAGGCTTAGATCCATCAGGATGCATTCTCCAAATTTGCATCTTGCCTGATCTAAAAGAATTCATATAAATATATTTTCCATCAGGGCTATATTCAGGACCATCATCCAAGCCTTCTGCATCTGTTAATCTTGTTTCTGCACCACCCTCAGTACTCATTCCATATACATCATAATTACCGCCACGCTCCGCACAGTAAACAATAGTTTTCCCATCTGGGGAAACTCCATGCCAATAAGAAGGTGTATTAGCTGTAAGTCTAATGGGACTTCCTCCTTCACTTGCTACTTTGAAAATAAAGGAAGAACCTTTTTTAATAGAAGGTATACTGCTTGAAATAAACAAGGTCTTGCCATCAAAACTATAGCCATGATCGTTATTGGCATTGACAACATCGCCTGTTGGTAGTACCCCTAATTTTTCTCCCTTAATGCTTACTTTTTCCAATATACCCGATGCATTTATCAATAAAAATTTACCGTCATGCGACCAATTGGGCGCTTCAAAATGTCTTTTTTCTTTTAGAATTAGCTCCGCTTTCCCTGTTGCAAGCGTGTATATGTACATAGCGCTAATAACTGTTTTACCTTCTGGTATTTGAGCATTCAGTTGAAGGGCAACAAGGCAAAAGCATAGAAAGTTGAATATAATTTTCATAGGACCCATATTTTTAGTTTATAGATTAGACCTTTGAATAAGTTCATTTTAATACTAATAAATATAAGTAAATTTACAGCAGTCTTTTAACAAATAGTATGAAGCGAAGCGAACAATTACAAGCCCTAGAAACTGATATCATTTGGGACATTATTGTAATTGGAGGAGGCGCTACTGGATTGGGTACCGCTTTAGACGCTTCATTAAGAGGTTACAAAACCCTACTGCTAGAAGGGCATGATTTTGCCAAGGGTACTTCAAGCAGGTCTACAAAATTAGTACATGGTGGTGTTAGGTATTTAGAACAAGGCAATATTAAACTAGTGAGAGAAGCTTTAAGAGAAAGGGGCTATCTATTAAAAAATGCCCCGCACCTAACTTCTATTCAAAGTTTTATTGTTCCTGTTTTTAGTTGGTGGGAGAAAATGTTTTATGGCTTAGGATTGAAATTTTATGATTTACTTTCTGGAAAATTATCACTAGGTGATACACAAATACTTTCTAAAAAAGAAACAGTTGCTCACCTCCCTACTATTAACGCCGAAAAATTAGCAGGAGGTATTTTATATTTTGATGGTCAGTTCGATGATAGTGGGTTGGCAATTGAAATAGCTGCTACTGCCATTAAAAAAGGAGCCACTGTTCTTAACTACTGCAAGGTCACAGGCCTTATCAAAACCAATGGGGAAATTACAGGGGTAGAATGTATAGATGTACTAAGTGAAAAAAAATATACATTAAAAACAAAGGTGGTTGTTAACGCTACAGGTGTTTTTACCAATGCCATTGTACAAATGGACAATCAATTAGAACATGATTTAGTAAGTCCTTCCCAAGGAATTCATCTAGTTATTGATGCTAAATTTTTTCCTAGCACAGATGCCATGATGATTCCTAAAACAGACGATGGCCGTGTTTTATTTGCTGTGCCTTGGCATAACAAAGTAGTATTAGGTACTACCGATACGCCCATTGAGGAAATTTCATATGAACCCAAACCCTTGGAAGAAGAAATTGAATTTATCATTAAACATATTAATAGGTATTGCACCAGCTTAATAACAAGAGCCGATATAAATGCTGTCTATGTTGGATTGCGACCATTGGTCAAACAAAAAACTAAGGTAAGCTCGGCACTTATTTCGCGTGAGCATCATTTAAGTGTATCATCAAGTGGGCTTATTACAATTACAGGAGGCAAATGGACTACTTATAGAAAAATGGCTGCAGACGCAGTAGATAATGCTGCCTTTATAGCTAAGTTTAAAAAAGAAAAGTGCAAAACAGCCCATACTCCAATTGGTGATGAGCAAGAAAAAGCAAATAGGATGCGTGAAATTATAAAAAATGATATTTCATTAAAAGAATTAGTAGATCCAAATTATACATTTACCAAGGCAGACATAGTGTATGCAATTAAATATGAAATGGCTATATGCATTGAGGATATTTTAGCTAGAAGAACGAGGCTGCTATTTTTAGATGCAAAATTAGCCATAGCAGTAGCGCCCATGGTAGCAAGTATCATAGCCCCCTATTTACAAAAAGATAAAAATTGGGAAAGGGCAGAAATTGCCAGCTTTACCCAATTAGCAGATCAGTACATTTTAAAATAAATTAAAAAATTATGTAAATTAGCAGTAAGATGAAAAAAATAAAAATTGAAAATATAGACGATTATATTGCTGCTCAGTCCATTGAGAAAAGAGATACTCTAGAAAAATTTAGAACCATTATACATAGGGCAGCGCCCAAGGCTAAGGAGGTAATAAGTTATGGCATGCCCGCTTTTAAACAAGAAGGTGTTTTAGTGTACTTCGCTGCCTTTAGAAATCATTATGGCTTCTTTCCTACGGCAATACCCATAGTCGTTTTCAAAAAAGAACTACTGCCTTATAAAACATCCAAAGGAGCCATTCAATTTCCACTAGATAAACCCTTACCCGTTAGATTAATTCAAGCAATTGTAAAGTACAGAATTGCTGAAAACACTGAAAAGGCCTCTTTAAAAAAGAAGAAATAATAATTATATACCTTTAGCATTCAAAATTAAAAACATGTCCCATACCCAATCATTTGCAGCATTAAGTGCTAACACTGCTTTAGAAGCTTATTCTTTTGAAAGAAGAAACCTAGGAGAAAACGATGTTCAAGTAGAAATTTTATATTGCGGTGTTTGTCATAGCGACTTACACCAAGCCAAAAACGAATGGGGCGGCTCTGTATATCCAATGGTGCCAGGTCATGAAATTGTTGGTAAGATTACTGCCGTAGGAAGCGGTGTAAGTAAATTTAAAATTGGCGATTTAGCAGGTGTGGGTGTAATGGTGGATAGTTGCAGAACTTGTAAAAATTGTCAAGAAAGTTTAGAACAATATTGTGCCGAAGGCATGACGGGTACTTATAATGCAAAAGAAAGAAACGGAACAGGTATTACCATGGGCGGTTATTCAACACAAATTGTGGTGGATCAGCGTTACACATTGCACGTTTCTCCTAAATTAGATTTAGCTGCAGTGGCTCCTTTATTATGTGCAGGTATAACCACTTATTCTCCCTTAGTATTTGCGGGTGTTAAAAAAGGAATGAAGGTTGCAGTAGTAGGATTAGGTGGACTAGGACATATGGGCGTAAAGTTCGCTGTTTCATTTGGTGCAGAAGTAACCGTTATTAGCACTTCGCCTTCCAAAGAAGCCGATGCTAAAAAATTAGGAGCTACGCATTTTTTATTGAGCACCGATGCAGAGGCTATGAAAAAATACAATAGTTATTTTGATGTAATCTTAGATGCTATTTCTGCCAACCACGATTTTACCACTTATTTAAATTTATTAGCTACCAACGGAAAGTTGATGGTAGTAGGCCTTCCAATAGAGTCACCTAAAGTGCAACCTTTTTCTTTAGTCACTAATAGAAGAAGTGTAATTGGTTCTTCAATTGGTGGTATGCAAGAAACACAAGAGATGCTTGATTATTGTGCCGAGCACAATATTGTTTCAGATATAGAAATAATACCTATGCAGGGCATCAATGAAGCCTATACTAGAATGTTAAAAGGAGATGTGAAATACCGTTTTGTAATTGACTTAGCTAGTTTGAAAAGCTAATTACGAGTTTAATCAATTACATTAATTGATTACTACAACTGATTACTACAAAATAGTAGTTTGATCATTTTTTAAGGGGTCAAACTACTATTTCAATATTCAGTATTAAACTGTTTTTTTAGGAGGAAGTGCAAAAGCAGTAGCCTCATGTGTGAAGTTGCCATTATGTGCACCATCGCAAAAAGGTTTGTTTTTGCTTAAACCGCAACGACAAAGTCCAATCACTTCTCTGCCTGCTAAATCGTATGTATTTCCACTACGATCTTCAATAGTAAAATCGCCTTCCACTTTAATGGACCCGTTATTGTTAATTGTAATTTTAGTAGCCATTTTGTTATGTTTTAGGCTTCAAAAATAGGGCTTATTGGCTTATTTTTCGTGATTGTTTTAAATAGTTGGCCAAGGCTATAGCGTTCTTAAACAAATTGCTTAAAACTCAGTTTTTACAAGTAAATTTACTCCCGCCTAATTTATAAGCCTTATTCTTAATATAGCCGCCCATTAGGTAACACAGCTAATAGCATGAAAGGATTTCAGTTTAAAACATACGAAGCCCCAGATCAATCGCCCTTTGATAAATTGTTTGAAATATTCAAGGAACTCATTGTGCATACTTCTGGCGATTTTGACGAAGCCATTAGTTGGATGCGTGAGTTAGATGTGGAATATAAATTAACAGACGATAAGTATACCATTGATGATTTTATAGAGGATTTAAAGAAGAAGGGCTATATCAAACAAGAAATTAAAGATGGTGGAGGAGATGGAGAGACAAAAATAACGGCTAAAACAGAAAGGGCCATTAGGCAAACTGCACTGAATAATATTTTCGGAGATTTAAAAACTGCGGGCAAGGGCAATCATAAAACAAAAACCTTGGGCCAGGGCGATGAAAAAAATGGAGAATTCAAAGAATTTAATTTTGGAGATAATATTGAAAATATTTCTTTAACAGAGAGTATTAAAAATGCACAAATTAATCATGGCATTGATGCATTTAATTTAACAGAAAACGATTTAGTAGTAGAACAAACCGAACAAAAATCACAAATGAGCACCGTGCTTATGATTGATATAAGTCATAGCATGATTTTATATGGAGAAGATAGAATTACGCCTGCTAAAAAAGTAGCGATGGCATTAGCAGAATTAATCACCACGCGTTATCCTAAAGACACCATAGATATTCTAGTATTCGGTGACGACGCTTGGACCATTAGTATTCAAGAACTACCTTATTTAAAAGTAGGGCCCTATCATACCAATACAGTAGCGGGTTTACAGCTAGCCATGGATATACTAAGAAGAAAGAGAAATACCAATAAACAAATATTCATGATTACAGATGGCAAGCCAAGCTGTATTAAAGAAGCCGATGGTAATTATTATATGAATAGTAATGGCCTAGACCAATACATTGTAGATAAGTGTTATAGCCAAGCGAAGATGGCCAGAAAATTACATATTCCTATTACCACTTTTATGATTGCTCAGGACCCTTATTTACAAAAATTTGTGAATGCGTTTACAGAAGCGAATCAGGGCAAGGCATTTTATACAGGCTTGAAGGGTTTAGGAGAGATGATATTTGAAGACTACGAAACCAATAGAAAAAAGAAACTTAAATAATTAGTACAAAAATATTTTTATGAAAATTGACAAAATAAAAACCCTTGGTGATTTAAAAAAACAAGGTTACCAAACTAAAAGCATCAAAGATGAATTAAGAGATAATCTCATTTTTAAAATAAAAGAGGGGGTTCCTGCTTTTGAAGGCATACATGGTTTTGAAGAAACCGTTATTCCTGAAATTGAAAGAGCCATTTTATCGAAGCATAATATTAATTTATTAGGTTTAAGAGGTCAGGCCAAAACAAAATTGGCTCGCTTAATGATACAATTACTAGACGAGTATATTCCTTTTGTAGCTGGATCTGAAATTAACGACGACCCCTTAGCGCCAATTTCAAGATTCGCCAAAGATTTAATTAGTGAGAAAGGCGACGCCACTCCTATTGAATGGCTTCACCGTAACGAAAGGTTCTTTGAAAAATTAGCTACCCCGGATGTAACTATTGCAGATATTATTGGAGATGTGGACCCCATTAAGGCAGCCAATTTAAAACTATCTTATGCCGATGAGCGTGTGATACATTTTGGCATGATTCCTAGAGCCAATAGAAGCATATTTGTCATTAATGAACTTCCCGATTTACAAGCTAGAATTCAAGTGGCTTTATTTAACATATTACAAGAGGGCGATATTCAAATTAGAGGTTTTAAACTAAGAATGAATTTAGATATTCAATTTATTTTCACAGCTAACCCCGAGGACTATACCAATAGAGGAAGTATTGTAACGCCTTTGAAAGACAGAATAGGTTCACAAATTTTAACGCATTACCCTAAAAATATTGCAGTTGCTAAAAAAATTACGGAGCAAGAAGCTAAAATAAATGCGGTTCAATCGGAGCTGGTCTATGTTCCTAATTTAGCAAAAGATATTATTGAGCAAATTAGTTTTGAAGCAAGGGCTAGTGAATACATTGATTCTAAAAGTGGTGTGAGTGCGAGAATGACTATTTCTGCTATGGAAAATTTAATTAGTACTGCAGAAAGAAGGGCCTTGAAAAATGGGTTAACTAAAACGGCTGTGCGCTTATCCGATTTTATGGGCATTATACCCGCCATTACCGGAAAAGTAGAGCTAGTATATGAAGGAGAGCAAGAAGGGGCTGAAGTAATAGCTAATCTTTTAATAGAAAAAGCCATTAGCACTTTGTTTAAATTTCAATTCCCCAAAATTAGTAAACTAGAAAAGCAAAACGAAAGAAATGCTTACTCAGACTTACTAGATTGGTTTATTGCAGAAGGTGGTTTTGAATTATACGAAGACTTTGATGAGAAACAATACAAGAAAATATTAGATGAAGTGAAGCCACTAGACGCAATTCTGAAAAAATACACTCCCGATACTAGTAAGGAAGACGCCTACTTTATGAAAGAATTTATTTTATGGGCCTTGGTAGAAAATAAAAAGTTGAATAAAGAAAAATTAACAGAGGGCTTTTCTTTTAAAGATATACTTGGACATATGATTAATAAGCTCTAAGCTATTCAGTATCATCATAGCCAAATTTTTGATTCAAAGCAAATACGGCTTCTGCAGAAAAATCGTTCTTATGAATTAAGGCAAGTTGGCCGTCAATAAGCCCGCGCTTCGTTGGCAATAAGGAAATATTTTTCTCATAGATACTTAAGGCCAATGCATCGCTTGGTGCTCCTATGGAGGCTATTGCTGCTGCTACATCTTCCATCTGATGAATAACCGATAAAATTTGATTAGGTATCCAAGAAGTAATAGGCGTTCCACCAGTAGCAATCGCATATTTCGTATTGGCCATGATATACTTTTGAACAAACTGCCAATGGCCATTTCTAAAATGGTATATCTCCTCTAAAATACCCAATAAAAAACATAAACTTTTTGCATCTTTATTATCTAAAAGTTTTCCCATTAAACCTTTAGGATGCACCACCTTCATAGAGCTTTGTAAATCACTGAAAAAATGTTGCACGCATTTTGGACGGTATAAACGCAAGTCTAATAAGTATTTAGTAAGCTCATTTTCTGGATAATAAAAAATAACACCAGAAAAAATATCTTGCATAGGAATAATATCATCCTGCGCACCCGTCTGTCCTCTAAAGGCTTTAGGCTCTTCCCATACACCTTCATAGGTAACACCATCACCAAATAAATCGGTATTGCCTTTTACACCCATGATAAAAATTCTAAAGTCGTTGTAACGTTGCCATCTAGAAGCCTTCCACATTTCTTTTCTTCTTATATTCATCTGCTTCATCGTTTCCCAATTCTTTTCTAAAAAAGGGGCCACATTTTTTTCGCCGTTATCTAAGGCTTGTAAAGTTTGCATCACCGATCCCACTAAATCGGCTGAGTAACGATTAATATCAACATGCAACATAATAAAACCTACTTCATCTGGTTGACCAGAAAATTTATTGCACATGGTAATATTCTCCCAGTTTAAATCGCCAGTAGCATCCAGCTTTCTATAGTTGCCTAAGGAATAAGCATAGTGATAATCCAACCAAGCAAAAACATCTAATTTATCGGCAACTTTACAAAAAGGAACGGCAATATTTTTAGGTAAGACATTTCTTGCTTTACCATATTTTCCATCAATTTTAAATTGTTGAAAAGAAGGTTCTAATAAATAAGCAGAAGCTAAAAAACTATAAGATCTAAATAAGGCTTGTAAAACAAAAATATCGGTTTCTTTTTCAATGGCTTCTACATGATTCTCTATAGCTAATACAGGTGCAACAATTGCATTGGGTGTATGTAATAAGCCAAATTCTTTTTCATTCAACACTACAGGCATTGCATCTAAAACATTTTGTAAATCGCTGTAGGTTGAAGGCAACTTTACCATGGGCGCCTTGGTGGGTAAAAAACCATGTGCAGCACTGACATCAAAAAAGCCATCAGAGTAATTTGACAAAATAGACATTGTAAAAATTTATTTTTAAATTATTGTAGTGAGTAATGAAGCTATGAAAAAAACGAGTTAAAAATACAGATTCCCCCATTTTTACATGACTGCCTAGGCCAAGGACCCTACTTGATATAACTATCTGATTTACAATAATTTAAAAAATATATTTTTGGATGAAAAGCCCATTTATTCTAATCCTTGGTGGTGATTCCGTGGCTTTAGATTACCTTGCAGCTCAAATTAAGATTATATGCAAATAGCTATTTTAGGAGCAGGAATGGTGGGAAGAGCGATGGCCATTGACCTTTCAAAAAAATATCAAGTAAGTTCTTTTGACTTAAGTAAAGAATCGCTTCAAATACTTTCGAATAAAAATAAAAGTATAACTACCGTTCAAGCCGACTTAAGTGATTATGCAAACTACCCTGCCCTATTGGCTAAATTTGATTATGTGATTACGGCGGTTCCAGGTTTTATGGGCTATAAAACTTTAGAAGCAGTTATTAATGCTAAGAAAAATGTGGTAGATATTTCTTTTTTCCCAGAAGACGCTTTACAGTTAACTGAATTAGCAAAGAAAAATAATGTAACAGCCATAGTGGATTGTGGGGTTGCGCCAGGTATGAGTAATTTAATATTGGGTTACCATAATGCAAAAATGAAAATTGATAGCTTTGAATGTATGGTAGGTGGACTTCCTAAAAAAAGAACTCAACCTTTTGAGTATAAAGCTCCCTTCTCTCCTATTGATGTTTTAGAAGAATACACAAGACCTGCACGTTATGTTGAAAATAGCTGCATTGTTACCAAGCCTGCACTAAGTGATGCCGAGTATATTGACTTTAATAAAGTAGGTACGCTAGAATCCTTTAATACCGACGGTCTTAGAAGTATTTTATTTACCATGGGTCATATACCTAATATGAAAGAAAAAACTTTAAGATATCCGGGTCATATCGATTTAATGAAGAGTTTAATTAAAGCAGGATTTTTAAATACAGAAGCCATACAATACAAAGGGCAATCTATTTCTCCATTAGGTTTTACTTCTGCCTTATTATTTGATCAATGGAAATTAGGTGCTACTGAAGCTGAATTTACTTTAATGACTATTGAAATTAAAGGCGAAGGCAAAACCATACATTATGAATTGTATGACGAGTACGATGCCGTAACTGAAATTAGTAGCATGAGTAGAACCACGGGATATACTTGTACGGCAGCATTGAATATGCTCATGGAAAATTTATTTACAGAAAAAGGTGTTTTCCCTCCAGAGCTAGTTGGTAAGCATGAAAAATGTTTTCAGTATATGATAAACTACTTAGAAGAGCGTAATATTCATTATGTAAAGACTGAGTCTTAAATAGAATTGAGAAAGCAAAGAAATAGCGCTGAAATAGCTGTTTATAAATTAGGTACTATTTAGAAAAAATTAATTACTTTTATACTATAATTAATCAATTATGGGATTTCATATTAACAAGAAAGTAGCTGATAAAAAAGCTGCCACTGGAACAAAAACTACCTTTCAAGGTAGTAGTTCTCAGTTTATAGCTAAGGCCAACACTAAATCTACGGGTACTACCAAGAAGCCTATTAAAACAGGCGGTTCTAGAGGTAGTTGATTAGAATTAGTAGATTAAAGCTAGCCTTTAAGAGCTAGTTTTCACTTTACAATAGCTTTACTATTCCTTCACCAAGGTAGGTGCTATTATTTTCTGCCATATTGCATAGCCCTTTGCATTCATATGCAATTTATCGCCAATAAAAATATCTTTAAAGACCATACCATTCGTATCTAACATAGCCGAATGCACATCTAAAAATTGGGTGTGCTTTTGCTTATTTATAAAATTGCGTATAAGTGAATTGGATGCAACAAATTTCTCTTCCATACTCCATCTTGCCACACTGGGTTTAATAGAAACATACATAATAGGAACTTTATTTCCTAAATGGGTTCTAATAATTGTATATAAAGTTTTAAATCTCTCAAAAACAATTGCAGGAGTAATGGTATCACTTGCTGCAATATCATTTTCTCCACAGTAAATATAAATTTGCTTAGGCTTGTATTTTAAAATAGTTTCTTGATTAAAGTGTATAATATCAGTTAAGCTGGAGCCACCAAAACCTCTATTAATAATAGGATAGCCAGGGAAATAATTAGTAATGTCTTTCCAATAATTAAAAGAAGAGCTGCCCACGAATAAAATACTATTCGCAGCTGGCATGGCAATGCTGTCTTTTTTTATAAATACATCAATTTCAGCTTGAAAAGGAATGGTACTAATAGTTTGAGCAGTACCAGTAAGGATTGCTACAAAAAATGCAAATGTTAATAGATATTTTTTCATAGTTAATATTGGTTTCTAAGCGTTTACAAAAAATTTTATTAGCTCTGTTTTCTTACAAATTTTGTTAAAATAACAATAGTTTGCTCATTCACCTTGCCTTCAATTTGTTCATGGTTGTCCGCTACTAAATGTATTTTTTTTACAATAGTTCCCTTAGGAGCCATAAAGTTGACACCCTTTACATTTAAGCCCTGCGTTAGAACAATGGTATCGCCATTGAGAAGTTCTGTTCCGTTGCTATCAATATGAAGCGCTGCTTTTTGAAAAGCACTTAGGGCCCAGGTAACTACTGTTTCATCTAGTTCCACCGATGTTAAAATTTCATTCGCCCACTCATTTTCTTTTAGGCTATATAAAATTCGATAACTTAAGGCTTGAACACTAGGCTCTGTATTCCATATACTTCCCGCCAAACATTGCCAATGATTACCAGAAGCATTACTTTCAATTAAAGAATAACAGTTTTCACATACCGCTACTTCATATTCAATTTTATCATTGTTTTTAGGACTAACTGCAAAAGCGGCACTTGCTTTTTCTGTACTACATAATTCACAAAGTGAATCGCACCTTTCTTGTAGTTTCGTAGAGATGGTTGATTTCATAATAAAACTGTTTAACTGTTATCAAAAAATAGGCACGTACATAGGTGTTTACGATTTTTTTCAGATGATGATATAATTATCTTCTTCTAGAAAATTTATTGCCCCTTTGTTGCTTTGGTGCGTATAAAGGAGTGGGGCCAAACATTTCAGGTACTACTCCTTTTAAAACAGGCGTGCCTAATAGTTCTTCAATTTCTGCAAACTTGCCCTGCTCTTTTTCACCCACTAAAGTAAAGGCTGTGCCAGAAGTAGCCGCCCTAGCGGTTCTACCAATTCTGTGTATATAATCCTCGCCATCATTAGGCACATCGTAATTTATCACTAAATCAATATCATCAATATCTATGCCTCTACTTAAAATATCGGTGGCTACTAAAATATTCGTTTTTTGATTTCTAAAATCTTGTAAATATTGTTCTCTACTTTTTTGATCTAAGTCGGAATGTATTTCTGCTACAGATAATTTTGCATGTGCTAATTTAGAAGTCAATTGTTTCACATTCAATTTCTTAGAACAAAAGACAATTACTTTAGAATATCTTTTCGAGCTTAGCATATCTATAATTACAGGCACTTTTTGTGCATCATATAACATAAAGGCTTTTTGAATAATTTGCTCTGGTGGTTTGGATATAGCAATATTAATTTCAACAGGGTTCACTAAAATTTTCTTTGAAAGCACCCTCATCTTCGCAGGCATGGTGGCGGAGAATAATAAGTTTTGTCTTTGTGCTGGTAAAAAAGTGATAATTTTTGCAATATCATCCGAGAATCCCATGTCAAGCATTCTATCTGCTTCATCTAAAACTAAATACTTAAGTCCTTTTAGTTTTACATAGCCCATATTTAAATGTGCTATCATTCTACCCGGTGTGCATACTACAATATCCACCCCGCTAGTAAGCGCCTTCTTTTCTGCCACAAAGGAGCTTCCATCTCCTCCTCCATATACCGCAATAGAACTTACATCAGTGAAATAGGATAAGCCTTCAATACTCTCTGCAATTTGTATGGCTAATTCTCTTGTAGGAACAATTATTAAGGCGTTAATATCTCCTGCAGTGTGAGAGGAAGTAAGTAGCCTGTGTAATAAGGGTAATAAAAAAGCAGCTGTTTTACCTGTACCCGTTTGAGCTGCTGCAATAATGTCCTTGCCTTCCAAAATGGGAACCATTACTTGTTGCTGAACAGGAGTGGCCGTCTCATAACCCATCGCGTCAATTCCATCCAAAATACGTTGATCCAGTCCTAAATCTATAAACTTCAAAATACACTATTTTAATAATGTAACGAAGGTACGACTAATCAAGCAGCTATGCCCTGAAATGAGCTATTTACTTGAAGGATAGCGACTACTCTTAGGATGAAAGTACTCC
Organism: Sediminibacterium sp.; assembly: GCA_044352855.1. Lineage (GTDB taxonomy): Bacteria > Bacteroidota > Bacteroidia > Chitinophagales > Chitinophagaceae > Sediminibacterium. The sequence goes on from JBILDC010000019.1 coordinate 46,920, forward strand.
CATGAATGCAGGTACTCTTGATAACTCGCAATAGGCGTTAAAGCCAATCCTTTCAATTTACCATCAATACATAGGCCGTCCATATTCCAAAGCGATTGAGTGTAGGTATCAACAATAGAATCGTTCATTTTTTGAAAATCTAAACTCATATTATTAACAGTACGGTTATAGGCATGAAAAGAAGCGCTATCGTTTTCTAAAAGAATTAATAGGGGCAAAGATGGTAGTGAATCTTGAATGATTTTATTTTTTTCTAAAAAATTCCAATCGTAGGTTTTTGAATCATCTGCAGTACTAATACCTAAGACCCAAGATTTAAATTGCCAAGAAGCGGTATCTCTTTTAGTTAAATCACTTTTTGATTTTCCTTTATCATAAGAATCCATTTTAGCAAATGTAGCCGCAAATTTTTCATCGGGTTGCAGTACTTCTGCATTGGGATACTTTCTAAACCAAGCCTGTAAACTTAATTGTTCCGATTTTATTTCTTTTAATTGATAGCCTTTTAAAGGCCCCGCAATGCATTCTCCGTTTGATTGTCTCCACCAACTTTTAGTAGTCGCATCTTCAAACATGGCATTGAAATGATCCATACCCACTAGTCGGAAAGTTTCTAGTTTCCCATTCACCATTGGGCTATATACACGTCCTGTTCTACATACCGTGCAATAGGTAACCATTACGGGGGTTTGACCAATACTATCTCTTACTTGATGATGATAGCCAATTAATTGTATAGGATAGGCCTTCTGCAGTCCATTTTCATTAACACCTATGACTAATTTGTCAATAGGTATTTTATTTTCTGCAATTTTATAAAAATAAGTATGGGTAGGTTGTAAAAACATTTTATCTGCTTCCATCATAAAGGTGAAAACATAAAAAATACCAATATACAAAGTGGTTAATAAACCCAAACCTATTTTTTCACCCATTGAATTTCCTTTTATAATTTTTATAAAAGGTATTAGAATAATTAAATATAAAATTATACGAATGATAGTTTTATTAGCACCCAAGAAATAAGCTAAGTCAATAGAATCAAATGTTTGACTACCTGGCATGGGCATAATCAAATACACTCTGAGGCATTCAAAAATAATTAACAAAGTAAAACTTAGATATAGCATCCATTTTTTCATATAATAATTTTTAGTTGGTGTCTAGAATTGAATAATATAATTAAGCGCTTTGTTCTTCTTTTTCAAAGTAAGCTAATACTTCTTGCCAATTATTAACTCTAAAATGGTGTTTGATATTTACATTATGTGATGCATGATATAAAATAGGCTTGCCTATGCAGTAATCTAAATTCTTACAATGATCGTCAATCATGTAATCGGTTTTAATCACTGCCTTGCTTCCACAAAAAATCATATTCTTCCAGCTAATAAAAGGAAAATATTCTGCCAACCATGCGTGTTTTTCCGCAAGAGATAATGGAAATTCAGTGGCCGCAGACACTATATATATTTCATATTTTTTTCTTAAAATTTGAATAGCTTCCAAAGCACCTGGCATTAAGGGTACCGTTCTAAAAAAACCAGGGGTATGAATAAAGCGTCTAGCAGCTGTTTTATCGGGGAAGGCCTCGTCTTCAGAAACCCCTAAAAGGGCCGTCCTGTCTACTTTTACATTATACTCTTTCTCATATAAATTCACCAAATGAGTTTCAATATCGGCTATGACATTGTCCATATCTATGGCTATACTTTTAATCATATTCATTTAAGTTATATTGTTTCTAACTAATTAGCAAAATTAATAGTAACAAAATTAATTAAATAATTTTATTACTCTATAGATATCATAAAAAAGGCCCCGGTTGAATCGGAGCCTTTAAGTATAATAACTAAATATAATTATTTTACAATTCCAATTTGTTGTAAGAAAGCATAGTTATCGAAGAAGTCTTGTTCTTCTGTAATTTTGCCATCTACTACTGTAGCAATAGTACATCCAATTACATCCACTGTTTTACCAGTAGCAGGTATACCAAAGAAAGTACCTGTATGTGTACCTTTAAACTGCCAGTACTTCACTACTCTATTACCTTTACCAAATATTTCTTTGATAATAAATTCTCTATTAGAAAATCCTGTAACATAGTTAGCATAGTATGCTTTAACGCTATCCTTGCCTTTAATTTCAGGAACAGTATGTAAAACTACATCAGCAGCGTAGGCTGTATCTAAATAGTTTACATTGCCTTGATTAACCACCACTTCCCATACATTGTCATAAAATTTTACATTGTCATTTTCAAGTTGCTCTTTTTTTGCAGCTTCATTGTTATTTGCAGGTTCATTGTTACATGCAAATAGCATAGTAGAAAGAAAAATAACTGATAATAATTTTTTCATTTTTTTAGTTTTAATTATTTTTTGATTTCTTAAAGATATGAATTTAAAATAAAAACAAATCAATCTATTTTTTGAATTTCTAGGTCTCCTATTACCCTTGGGATAGCCCTTCTATCTAGAAAACGCTGTTCTTAAGGTAAATATTAAAATAAATGAATTAATTTCACCTTGAAAATAGGAAGATGATTCCTAAATAATACTACAATGAAAACTGAAATACTCCATAATTTAGATAACCCCAAGCAGCTTGAAAAACTATACAGGGAAGATGCTTCAAGTTTTAGAAAAGAATTTAACCAAATCTATCCTGGGCATCAAGACAATGCTGGTCTCGCCTTCTGGAATGAAAGACTGAATTATGAGGCAGCAAAACCATCTTGGGGCTCTAAAACTGAACTGGTAATAGTTATAGTATTTGCTTTATTAGCCGGGCTTATTGCTAGTATACCCAATATCACAGGCATTGATAACGAAAAGTATTTATTTAGAAATATTTCATTTATTGTATTTCCATTACTAAGTGCCTATTTTATTTGGAAACAAAAATTAGTATTCAAACAATACTTGTTTCCTCTAATGGCTTTTATAATAGCGGCTATTTATATTAATCTACTTCCTGCCAATAAAGAAAGCAGTTCCATTATGCTTGCCTTTATACATTTGCCCATATTTTTATGGACAATATTTGGGTATTCTTTTTTGGGAGTGAACATAAAAAGTAGTCAAAGTAGAATTGGCTTTTTGCGTTATAATGGCGACCTACTAGTAATGTCAGGAATTTTAATTTTAGCTACCATTATATTTTCTGCTATCACTGTAAACTTATTTGATTTAATAGGTATCAATATTGAAAATTTTTATTTTCAAAATATTATGATTTGGGGTATAGCTGCTATTCCTATCGTAGCCACTTATTTAATCCAAACGAATGCTCAATTAATTAATAAGGTCTCTCCTATTATTGCCAAAATATTTACGCCTTTAGTGTTTATTAACTTGTTTATTTACTTATCGGCCATGGTGTACACTAAAAAATATCCCTATCAGGACCGTAACTTACTTTTATTATTCAATGTATTACTAGTGGGTGTGATGGCATTAATTCTTTTTAGTATTGCAGAAGCAGGAAAGGCTACTAAAAATAAATTTAGCCTTGTGATATTATTTGGCTTATCTGCATTAACTATTATAGTGAACGGTATAGCGTTATCTGCTATTGTTTACCGTATTAATGAATTTGGTTTTTCCGCTAATAGAATAGTCGTTTTAGGTGGCAATCTATTAATATTTATAAATTTAGTGCTGGTATCCTACAAATTATTTTTAACTAGTTTTAAAAACGGTTCCATTGAAGAAATAGAAGAATCTATTGCAGGCTACCTGCCTGTATATGCATTATGGGCTGGTTTAATCACTTTTTTAATTCCACTATTATTTCAATTTAAATAATAAAAAAACCCAACAAAATAAATTGTTGGGTTTTTTACGTAAAGTATTATTTGTTTCGTTTCCAAGTATTATTAGATGGGTTATAATCCGGTAATACTTTATCTGGATCATAACTTACCGATTCAATTTCTTCGGTACAAGGATAATTAAAGCTCCAAGCCACATTACGCTGCCAAATTTCTACAGGAAGTTTAATGCGATCTGTTTTACCACTTACTGTTTTTACTTCTAGTATTACTGGCATAGCCATTTTTTCAAGATTGTCTAAAGTAATAATTGCGCCTTTTGCAAAATTAGTACTATCGTTATACTTAACGCTTCTGACAGCTACATCTAATCGCCAGTTATTTAGAAACCAACCTCTCCAAAACCATTGTAAACTTTCCCCTGCTACATTTTCTATAGTATGAAAGAAATCATCGGGTGTAGGATGTTTATAAGCCCATCTTTTTATATAAGTTCTTAATGCACGGTCAAAACGATCTTCTCCTAATATAACATCTCTTAACAAGGTTAAGCCTTCGCCTGGTTTACTATAAGATAAAGTTCCATTATTTCTTTCTTTATAATTATCAACATAAGTCAATATCGGCTCCAAGCCTGGTGCGGTATACATGGCGCCTATTCTATTTTTATCTTGAGGTACTTTGCTTTTATATTCTCCGTTATTAAAATTAGCAGCAGATAAACTATTAATAAAAGTATTAAAGCCTTCATCCATCCAACCATATAGTCTTTCATTAGAACCCACTATCATAGGAAACCAAGTATGTCCAAATTCATGGTCATTTACACCCCATAATCCTCCTTGTCTAGCTCTTGCGCCACAAAAGACAATACCTGGATACTCCATTCCTCCTGGGGTTCCTGCCACTGCTGTTGCTGCTGGATAAGGATACTCATACCATTTATTAGAATAATACTCAATAGTGCTTTTTACATACTCTGTAGACCTACCCCAAGCCATATTTCCATCACTTTCTAAAGGATAAGCAGAAATAGCTAAGCCTTTTTTACCAGAAGGTAAATTTATCTTAGCCGCATCTATAATAAATGAAGAAGAAGCCGCCCATGCAGCATCTCTTGCATTTTTAATTTTAAAATGCCACTTTAATTCAGCTTTATTTTTAGGTCTTGAATTAGCATCAGTTACTTCTTGAGCTGAACGAATAATAACTGTTTTATCAGAAACTGCGGCAGCTGCCCATCTTTTTAATTGTTCTGCGGTATATACTTCAGAAGCATTTAATAATTCTCCAGAACTTACTACAATCATATTAGAACCAGTGGTAATAGAAATATCTAAATCGCCATATTCTAAATAAAACTCCCCAGGACCAGTATACGGAATGGTATTCCATCCAACAATATCATCAAATACAGCTACTCTTGGAAACCACTGTGCTACTGTAAATACTTTACCATTCTTTGCATTATAAATGCCCATTCTATCCGATCCGTATTCAGGAGAAATAAAAGAGTATTCAATTTGTATTTTAATATTACCTCCATTTGCAGCAAGTTCCTTCGGTAAAAATATTTGCATACGCGTGTCTTCAATTAAATATTCAACAGGCGTTGCTTTTTCATTCTTAGCACCACTAAGTATTTTAACAGACTTTATTTTATAGCCTGCGTCAAAATCCTGGCCTCCGCCGCCATTTCTACTTCCATTTAAAGGAACAATGGCCGAACCTCTAGAATCTTTTTTAAATAGGTTTTGATCCAACTGCATCCATATAAAATTTAATTTTAAAGGACTGTTATTGGTATAAGTTAAAATTTCAGTACCCGCAATCTCATTGGTTGTTTCGTTCAACTTCACATCTAACCTATAATCGGCGCGGTTTTGCCAGTACTTAGGCCCCGGCTCACCTGAAGCCGAGCGGTATTCATTCCCATTTTTAGAATAGAAAAAGGGCGCGAATGCATCACGGTAATCATACTTAGTGGCAGGCGCATTAGGATCGGGTTGATCCATATTTCTTCTCGCCCTAGGTGGTGGTGGAGCTGCTACCGTGGTAGCAGATGTAGTTGTTGTAGTTTGTGCAGTGACCATTTCGGTACTTGCAACTAGCATAAAACAAATCAAGTAAATATTTTTCATACAGTTTTTATTAAGTACCTAAATTACGAAATAAAAATGCCCTCAAAGAGTACTTTGAGGGCATTTTATTTAAGTAGCATTTTATTCTGCCTACATATTAATATTCTGGATTTTGTGTAAGTACACTTTTTCCATCTTTTTGAGAATTTAATATTTCATCAGCAGGAATAGGATATAGATTATGCTTAGGTAAAAATGTTTTACCTACTAAGTAAGACCTTTTTGTGATTGTTCGGCCAGTATTATCTTTACCAGATACTGACTCTGCTTTCACATAAGCGTTTAATACTTTTTCAGCAATACCCCAACGAACAAGATCAAAGAATCGGTGACCTTCCATTGCAAACTCTAATCTTTGTTCCATATGAACCGCATTTAATGCAAATGCAGCTCCTTTTGATGTAAATCTGCCTGCAGGATATAAGCCAACCTTAGTATTAACAGACGCGTCTTGACTAGTAGATTTTTGAGCTCTCTCTCTAATCATATTTGTATATTCTTGTGCTTTATCTAAGTTTCCTAATTCAGCCTCAGACTCTGCTAACCATAAAATAACATGAGAAAATTTTAATAGTCTATAGTTATTGTTTACAGAACGTCTATCGGTTGAGTGTGTTGTAGAGTTTTCTTCAGCTAGATAATACATCCATTTTTTTCCAGTAAAAGGTCCAGCATATAATTGGTCACGTACCCAGTTAGAACCAGGCATTTTACCCCAGTCAAGGAAGTTTACACCTCTTCTACCCACTGTCCAATCTAAACGAGTATCTACAGGAACTGTGTTGTCCAATGTAAATGCTTCAGTAAATTTTAAACCTTGATCGTTAGAAATATCTACATTGTTATAGGTATCTGCACTTCCATCTACAGCAGCACCAATAAGAGGAAGACCTTCCGCATCGGTTTTAAAAGCATTCACTAAATTATGTGAAGGCTGATAGAATCCGCAACATCCACGTCCAGGTGAGGTAGATGTGTAAGGCCAGTTTAAGGTAGCTCCTTTGTTACCATTTCCTCCTGTAGTTCCATCATTGATAGAGAACTGTACTTCAAAAATAGACTCCCTATTATTGTTGGTAGTTGTTTTATAATTGTCATGGTATTGAGTAACTAAGGATTTACCAGAGTTATTATAAACATCAAGCAATTCAGTTTTAGCAGCAGCCCATTTCTTTTGAAACAGGAATGTCTTAGCTAAATATGTCTTTGCAGCCCATTTAGTTGCTCTACCTTTCTGAGCTTGAGTTGCAGGTAAGTTTTCGGCTGCAAATTTAAAGTCGGCCTCTATATCTGGCCAGATATCTTTAGTATTTGTTACCAAAACTGCATTTGGACTAGCACGATCGTATACTTTATCATCTAAGTAAGGAACATTCTTCCACATTTTTTTTGCTTCAAAATGGTAGTGCCCTCTTAAGAAACGAGCCTCAGCTATAGCGACTGTTTTTTCGCTTGCTGTCATGTCTTTTACAGCAGGGTCGTTAGCAACTTGAATTGCCTCATTGCAACGAGCGATAGCATCATATAAATGTTGCCATTTTCCTCTAAGATGTGTATTATCTGCAAGCCAGTTGTACTGCTCTAAAAAGCTTTGCTCGGGTTGGTCACCTGCATCTGTTCCTTTGTAAGAGTCATCTGAAACGACACCTCCAAAAACCCAATTATCTACAGAGCCATGCCATTGTGTAGTACCAGATCCAACACCATCTAATAGAGAATAAGCACCCACTAATAGCGAACTTACACCCGTTTTACTTTTTAATTGCTCGAGACTAGCTACACCCTGAGGGGCAACCTCCAAGAAACTTTTCTGACATCCAATAGCCATAAAAATGACTAGTGACAGAAGTAAAATTATTTTTTTCATATTGATCATTTTTAAATTCATGATTTATTTAAAATTTAAGTCTTATACCAAACATAAAAGATTTAGCAGTAGGATATGCTCCTTCGTCTATACCCATATGAAAGTCTTGGTTATCATTTCCAGATGTACGCAAGTTGATGTCTGGATCATAACCTGTATATTTTGTAATCGTAAATAAGTTTTGACCTTGTACATAAATTTGTGAAGA
>JBILDC010000028.1:0-15190 GCA_044352855.1 Sediminibacterium sp.
ACACGCTCTTCGCTAATTTTAGCATCGGTTTCTAAAATCTTACTGTACTCGTTTAAAAAATCGATATCTACTTTTACACCCTCGTATTCCATATCTACCAGTACACGCACGAGTGGGTTTTCTACTTCATTAAATACCTTTTCTACACCACGTTTTTTAATCAAGGGTGTAAAACAATTTTTTAATTGAAAAGTTATATCGGCATCTTCTGCAGCATATTCTGTTACTTGGTCTAGGGGTGCATCGCGCATGGTGCCCTGGTTTTTCCCTTTCTTTCCAATAAGTGTTGTAATGGATATAGGCTCGTAACCCAAAAACTGAGCACTTAGTAAATCCATACTGCGCCTGCCTTCTGGCTCAATTACATAGTGTGCCAGCATGGTATCAAAGGTTTTACCTAATAGTTCCACCCCATACCATTTCAACACTAAAAAATCATATTTTAAATTTTGTCCAATCCAAACAATGTCTTTGTTTTTAAATAAAGGCTCAAACAAGGTTAATATTTTTTTAGCCTCAGCCTCGTTTGCAATAGGAATATAAAACCCTTCATGTTCTTTATAAGAAAAACTCAAGCCCACTAGTTCCACGTTATTGGCATTAATGCCCGTTGTTTCAGTATCAATACAAACCTCTTTTTGTAAAAGTAAATCCTTCACCAGCGCTTGAATATTTTCTTTACCCTCAACGGCCTTATAAGTATGTGGGGTATTGGCACTGTTTTTATTCACCACCAATTCAACCGGCAAATCCTCGTCACCCAATTCACCCTCTTCTTCATCTATTTCATTCTGGTTCGCAGCATTTACTATATTATCCTCTTCGTTCGCTACTGCATTATTTTTACCGACGCCACCTTTTTTATTTTTTATTTTTAGATTCACTGTATTTCCAAACAAGTCTGTTTGCTCTTGTTTAGCAGCAGCCACCTCAATGGCACCCGCGCCACCACTCACCGAAAATTCGTCTCCTAAAATTCTTTTGCCTAATGTTTTAAATTCTAATTCATTAAAAATTTCAGCAAGGGCTGATTTATTTTTTTCTTTTAATCTAAAATCTTCTTCATGAAAGCTAACAGGCACATTGGTTATAATGGTGGCCAGCTTTTTACTCATGATGGCCGATTTTTTTCCTGCACGCACTTTTTCACCCATTGAACCGGTTATTTTATCGGCGTTATCTAGTACACCCTCTAGTGTGTCATATAATTTTAAAAGCTTAGCGGCCGTTTTTTCACCCACACCCGGAATGCCGGGTATATTATCAGAAGCGTCTCCCATTAGTCCCAACATATCTACCACTTGATCCACTCTGGCAATATCCCACTTCTCACAAATCTTTTTAGCATCTACAATCTCTTCTTTATTACCAAAGGCAGGTGGCTTCCATATATAGACATTGGGTTTTACCAGTAATTGACCATAATCCTTATCGGGGGTAACCATGTATACTTCATAACCCTTAGCTGCAGCCTGCCAAGCAAGTGTTCCAATAATATCATCGGCCTCATAACCATCGTATTCAATCACGGGAATATTAAAACCCTCAATGATAGCTTTAATATGTGGTAATGAATCTAAAAGGTCTTCTGGTGCTTCTTGTCTATTGGCTTTATAATCGGTGAAATCGGTGTGTCTTTCTGTAGGTGCATGTGTATCAAAACAAACAGCAATATGCGTTGGGTTTTCTTTTCTTATAATTTCTAAAAGCGTGTTGGTAAAACCAAACTGCGCATTGGTATTAATACCTGTTGTTGTAATTCTGGGTGTACGAATAAGCGCATAATAAGCGCGATAAATTAATGCAAGAGCATCTAATAAAAATAGCTTTTTAGACATGGCGCTAAGTTAACAAAAAAAACCTCCCCACCACAGCTGTGATAGAGAGGTTCTTTTAATAACAGGATAAACTGTTAATTAGTTGATCTTGTATTTATGCTTATAGCGCTCATACATTTGTTTTTGTTTATTATCCAAAGAAATATCACGTCCTTGAATAAAGGCCTTAGTCACCTGATTGCCTCTCATATCTAGGATATCTCCATCGCTAATAATAATATTAGCATCTTTACCCATTTCGATAGACCCGGTGATATCGTCAATGCCTAAAATTTTAGCAGTATTAAGGGTGATAGCACTTAACGCCTCTTCCTTGCCTAAGCCATAAGCTGCAGCAGTTCCTGCATTGAAGCTAATATTACGCTGCTTGCTTTGATCGTTGGCATCGTTGATGGCAAACAAAACACCTGCTTTTTTAAGTTGCGCTGGTAATTTATAGAGTTGATCAATATCATCGTCTTCTGTAGTAGGAAGCGCATGTTGATTATCTAAAATAACAGGAATATTATTCTCTACTAAAATGGATGCTATTTGTAAGCTTTCAACAGCACCTACAATGACCATATTAAATCCAAATGTTTTTCCTAAATCAATGGCTAATAACATTTGTTTTACTTCATTAGCACGAATATATAATTTTTGCTTACCAGAAAATAAACCGCGCACCGCTTCAAATTTCAAATTATTTTCCGCATGATTTTTTTCTTGGAAATAAGCACGCGCTTCTGTAAAGAAAGTTTTAAGAGTTTCAATTTTTTTCATTGCCTCTTTAACCATGTCTCCACCAGGTTGGCGCATGAAACCCCCACGACCAGCTCTTCTCGGAATAAGAGAAGGCATGTTTATAAACATACCAATATCTGTTTTATAAGCGGCGTCTTCATAATTCCAGGCGTCTAATTGAACGACGCTAGAATTACCTTCGATAAGCTCACCCATCGGTGCCACATGTGCAAGAAGCACACCATTAGCGCGTAGTACATTAATGACTTTAGAATCGGTATTATAAGAAACGATGGTTCTTATGTTAGCATTGTTTTCTCCAATTTCTTGAAAATCGTTGCTACCACGCACACCACTATTAATTTCTTTTAAACCTAAACTAGATAGCGGAACAATTAATCCAGGATACACTTGTTTCCCTGTTGCATCTATAATAGTAGCGCCAGTAGTAGATACAGAAGCGCCTACGCCCGTAATTTTTCCTTTATCAAAACTAACCGACGCGTCGGTTAATACAGTTCCGTTACCAATATGCACTGTGGCATGTGTAATAACAATGGGACCCGCTTGAGGACCTACAGGATACACTGTTTCCTGAGCGCTTGCTTTTAATTGTAAAAGTGCAAGAGATACAATCAATAAGGTGGTATATTTCTTTTGCATATATTAATCTTTTTGAGTTTCGTAAATAGTAACCATTTCATCTTCGTGGTCATGATCGCCACAAGTTAAAAGCACTTGATAACTTGGCGTTGCAGGTCTTGTAGCACCGCCCGCTCTTTTCTCTCCTAACATTTTTTGTGTTAAGCGTGTTTTTTCTGCAGCCACCTCTTTGTGCATAGCAGCATCCCTTTCTCTATCAAAATAAATAGTACCATCAACGATAGTGTATAAAGACATTGCATAAATACTTAAAGGATTATCAGACCATAGAACCACATCAGCATCTTTTCCTGTTTTAATACTACCTACTTTATCTGCAACATGTAATGCCTTTGCAGGATTAAGTGTTACCATTTTAAAGGCCTCTTGTTCAGAAACCCCACCGTATTTAACAGCCTTGGCCGCTTCTTGATTTAATCTTCTAGCCATTTCTGCATCATCAGAATTAATACACACATTCAATCCTACTTTTTGCATAATAGCTGCATTATAACCAGTGGCATCTTGTACTTCTGTTTTATACATAAACCAGTCAGAGAAAGTAGAAGCAGTTGAACCATGCTTTTTCATTTTATCAGCTACTTTATAACCCTCTAATATATGTGTGAAGGTATTTACTGTAAATCCGTATTTATCACCTATACGCATCATATAAGTAATTTCAGGTTGTACATAAGAGTGACAAGTAATAAAACGTTTTTTATTTAAGATCTCTACTAAGGCATCTAGTTCAAGGTCTCTTCTTGTACTAGGGTTTTCTTTCATTGTTTTTTGATAATCTAGCGCTCTATCAAAAGCATCGTTCAATACTTGTTCCACCCCCATTCTTGTATCTGGGAAGCGATTATTGCTTGGGTTAGTTGTTCTTTTTACGTTTTCACCTAAGGCGAATTTGATAAAACCATCTGCGCCTGCAAATTTTAAATCTTGATCATTGGCACCCCAACGAAGTTTAATTAATTGAGTTTGTCCACCAATCGTGTTGGCAGAGCCATGTAAAATATGTGATGATGTAACCCCACCACTTAATTGACGATAGATATTAATATCCTCTGGATTTAAGTTATCTGCAATACGTGCTTCACTAGTTACAGACTGCGCACCTTCGTTAATAGATAAAGCTGCAATATGAGAGTGCTCGTCAATAATACCCGCGCTTAAGTGTTTGCCAGTGCCATCAATAACTCTTGCACCCGATTCGCTAATATCTTTTCCTACTTTTGCAATTTTACCATTCTTTAATAATACATCTGTATTATTTAAAACGCCCTCTTTTTCGTTTGTCCAAACGGTAGCGTTTTTAATTAAGATTGTTTCTTGACTAGGTAGTTTCTCATTACCAAAACCTGCAAATGGGAATGTTACTTTTGCAAGTGGTTTTATAGTATCGGTATTTTTCTTAGTATCGGCAGTGCTTGTCATGGGACCCACTAAAGAAGCTGTCCATGTGTTTTTATTTCCAGCAGGATCGGTTCCAATACCAGACCAGTTAACACCTACAATGGCGCCGCCTAATCTTATTTGTTCTGCACCTCTCCCTTTTTTATTAGGGAAAGAAATTTTAACCAATGACTCATTGATAGAAACTTTTGCAGCTAATGTATCTGTTCCAATAATAGATGCAGATAAATCTTTTTTAACTTCTAAATTATAGTCTGTGTTAGTGCCACCTACATTTAAGGTTAATTTATATTTACCCGCATAGTTATTCCACTCGCTTGCTGCTACTTCATATTTATTTCCTTGTACCCAGTTTTCAATAATTTTTGCATTGCTTGAAAACACCGGCTCAGTTGTGATAATAAAATTGGCCAACTTACCTGCTTCCAAAGAACCTACTTGATCGTAGACTCCTAGCATTGTGGCAGGTGTTTTAGTCAAAGCCTCTAAGGCTTTTGCTTCAGATAAACCATAACGAATAGCCTTTCTAAGATTGGCTAAAAATGTTTTGCTATCTTTTAAATCACTACTGCTAATACTAAAAGACACATTTGCTTTTTCAAATGCTGCTAAATTAGTAGGTGCTAATTCCCAATGCTTCATATCTGCTAAAGAAACAAAACGTGCATCGTTAGGATCTTCCACATCCATGGCTTCTGGAAAATTTACATTTAATATATAAGTAGCCTTAGTTTTTACAATCTCCTCTATTCTTTGATAGCCATTGTCACCCCCTTTAATAATATATTGTACACCAAACTCATCGCCTAATCTGTCTGCACGAACTGTACTCCATTTATCATCAGCAGCAAAAATTTGAGGAATGTTTTGACTATTATTCCAAGCCTCTAAAGAAAGGTTGGCGCCTTCGCCTACTGGTTTTGTTTGATACCATTTTGCATCTAAATAAGTTTGACGCAATAAGGCAATGCTACCCATTAAACTAGATGGATAAGATTGTGTAGATGAACCTTTTTCAAAAGAATAAACCGCAGCGGCCTTTGTTTTAAGATAGGCTTGGTTATTATTTTCAGTCGCAAGCGTTACCACTGCACCTGTTCCTCTTGCGATACCATCTTTCACATGAGTAAATACGGCCCCAAACCCATTGGCTCTAAAATTTTTTGCAACAGCTTCGTCCGTATTAAATACATCTGATGCGTTTACTTCTGGTTTAATGGCTTGATTCCAGTTATAAGCACCAGGCTTATTAGATAAAAATTGTCCAGGTCCTCCATAACTGAATGCGCCTGCTGGTCTTCTTGCTTGAACCGCACCATAGTCGGTGAAAGGATCCACAAAAGAAGGATATATAAATTTACCCTCACAGTTTATGACCACAGCATCTTTTGGTATTGCAACGCTAGTGCCTACCGCAATAATTTTTCCTTGTTTAATTAATAAGGTTGCTTTTTCAAGCTTGGTTTTTTCATTTTGAATAATAGTAGCATTCGTAAAAGCATATAAGCCTGTACGAATATCTCTAACACCGTTAATTGGGAAAGACTCTTGTGCGATGGCAGAAACTGCTGTGCACATAAGCAAGGCCCATACATAAATTCGCTTCATGTGATTCTTATTTTAGTTGTAAAGAAAGATACTAAAGCTACTAAAAAGAATTTGTGAAAAAATGGAGAATGGGAAGTTTTTTATGAGCGGGGACCGGCGGTTATTTCAACAATTGAAATAGGTAATTAACGACCAATAAAGACCATAAGTATTTGTATGTCGCTAGGATTTACACCACTAATACGACTAGCCTGTCCAATAGTTAGAGGACGAATTTTTTTGAATTTTTGAAGTGCTTCAATTGATAGCGCCACTAATTTATCGTAATCAAAATTATCGGGAATCATTTTATTTTCAAGCGTTAACATACGCTCCACAATTTCTTTTTCTTTCTCAATATAACGCTCGTACTTAATCTGTATTTCTGCTTGTTCTAAATGATCTACTTCTTTATCAATTAATTTTTCTTTTAATTCGGCACAGTTTTCTATCACTTGATTTAAGCTAATATTCGGTCGTAGCAAGAGTTTCGAAGCTTTTTGTTTTTCAGTAATTTCCATTGAATCAATACTGGTTAAAAAACCATTCACTTCTTCTGGTATAATGGTTTGATTAGAAAGTATTGTTTTTATATTCGCAACCTCGTTGGTTTTTTCTTCCACTTTGCGTAATCTATCTGCACTTGCAAAACCTAGCTTATGACTTAGTTCTGTTAATCTTAGATCGGCATTGTCTTGTCTTAGTAGCGTTCTGAACTCTGCTCTTGAAGTAAACATTCTATAGGGTTCGTTCGTGCCCTTGCTGATTAAATCATCAATTAAAACTCCAATATAAGCGTCGGATCTTTTTAAGATGAGTGGCTCCTTTTCGTTTATTTTTAAATGCGCATTCATACCCGCCATTATTCCTTGGCATGCCGCTTCCTCGTATCCTGTGGTTCCATTAATTTGACCTGCGAAATATAAATTGTGAATTGCCTTGGTTTCTAGCGTATAGGTTAATTGAGTGGGCTGAAAATAATCGTATTCAATAGCATAACCTGGACGGAACATACGTGCCTTCTCAAAACCAGGAACTCTACGAAGTGCTTCGTATTGTACTTCTTCTGGTAAACTGGTACTAAACCCGTTTACATATATCTCTACTGTATTCCAGCCTTCTGGTTCAACAAATAATTGATGTCTTTCTCTGTCAGCGAACCTATTTATTTTATCTTCTATGCTTGGACAGTATCTTGGACCCACTCCTTCTATACGACCTTGGTACATCGGGCTTCGATCAAAACCAGTTCTTAATATATCGTGTACGACTGAATCGGTATAGGTAATATGGCAAGATCGTTGATCCTCGGCCTTAATTCTAGGGATATCCATATAAGAGAAGCCTACAATTTCTTCGTCACCCTTCTGTTCTTCCATCTTTGAATAGTCTAAACTGCGTCCATCCACCCTTGGAGGCGTACCCGTTTTAAGCCTATCTGACTCTAATCCAAATGAAACCAGCTGTTCGGTAATGCCGGTAGCCGCTTTTTCAGCCACCCTTCCCCCACCTATTTGTTTCTCACCTATATGTATAATGCCGTTTAAGAAGGTTCCGCTAGTGATAATGACCGCATCTGCTTCTATTTTATGTCCTAAACTGGTGATGACCCCGCAGGCCTTATTGTTTTTTATGATAAGCTCGTTCACCGAGTCCTGGTAAAAGTCCACATTCGGGGTGTTTTCAAGCATCTCCCTCCACTTAGAGGCAAATAAATGCCTATCGTTCTGGGCCCTAGGGCTCCACATGGCAGGCCCCTTGCTTTTATTAAGCATTCTAAACTGAATCGTACTTAGGTCGGTGACGATGCCGCTATATCCACCCAGGGCATCTATCTCCCTTACTATTTGACCTTTGGCAATTCCACCCATGGCGGGGTTACAACTCATTTGGGCAATGGTCTGCATATTCATGGTCACCAATAAAACCTTGGAGCCCATATTGGCCGCCGCTGCTGCTGCTTCACAGCCTGCATGGCCGGCACCTACTACTATGACATTGTATTTGGGAAACATATAAGTGTGCAAAGATAAGCCTGTATTGAATACCAAGCAATTCATTTAATATCAATATTACATTGACTATTAAAGGTTTTTGAAAATATGCTATTCCTTGCTCTGTCGTTCACTTCGTTCACAAGACCCGCTCGAAATAGTATTTTTTCCAAAACCTCATACTACTTCTTTAATAGTCGATTGCTACGCTCACAAGTTCCTAACTTGATATGTTCCATATGGAACGTTTTTCAGCAGAAAAAGGGATAAAAACCCTAATTAGGAAACAGACTTTAGGTAGGATTTCAGCCATTTATCCTCCTGGGCACGCATTTTTTTGATATCGGCCGGCTTTTTATCCTTGTAGCCACAAAAATGTAGGGCTCCGTGGAAAATTACCCTTAGCAACTCCTCCTTCAAGGAGGTCTTATGGGTTTGGGCATTATCCTTTACTCGGTCAATACTTATATATACCTCTCCAATTAATTTGCCCTTGGTTTCAGATAGGTCGAAACTTATAATGTCGGTATAGTAGTCGTGTTGTAGATAGGATCTATTAATACCCAGTAAAAATTTATCAGAACAAAATATATATTGAAGCGTCTCAATAGTCAAGCCCTCTTTTTTTAAAGACCTTTCGATAAAAGCCTTTACTGCCAAACGATTGCTCAATGTTGCATTTTTGTCGGCCTTATTAAAAGAGATATTCAATGACATAAAAGATTGTTTTTCAATGCTCCAAATTTCGTAACTATTTGTGTAAAACAGAAACTATCTTTGCAGTATTAATATGAAGAAACTATCTGATTTAAAAATGGGGGAGTCTGGCGTTATTCATTCTTTTGAAAATGATGAAATCTTTTTGAAGTTAATGGAGATGGGCTGTATACCAGGCGAATTAATTACAGTTGAGCAAATCGCACCACTGGGCGATCCTATATCCATTTCGGTGGCAGGCTATCAATTAAGCCTTAGAATGAATGAGGCAGATAGTATTTTTATCAACCCGAATATTGAAATAACTAATTGATAATCAATATATTGTAAAATGAAGATTGGTTTATTTTTTGGTTCTTTTAATCCTATACACAATGGCCATTTAATGGTGGCAAGTTATGTTGCCAATCATTCAGACCTAAAACAAGTATGGCTAGTGGTATCTCCACAAAATCCATTAAAACCCCAGGGCAGTTTATTAAACGAATACGACCGATTACATTTAGCCAAGCTAGCTATTGAAGAGGACACACAATTAAAAGTATCTGATATTGAATTTTCTTTACCGAAGCCTTCTTATACCATTGACACACTTATCTATTTAGAAGAGAAATATCCGCAACATGAATTTTCAGTAATTATGGGTGCTGATAGTTTTCAGAATTTACCGAAGTGGAAAAACTTTGAAACCTTAGTTAAGAATTATTCGTTCATTGTATATAAACGAGAAGGCTTTGATATTAGCAATGAATATGGTGCGCGCGTTCAAATATTAGAGGCACCTTTATTACAACTCTCTGCTACACTAATTCGCAATAATCGTAAAGCAGGAATAACGATTCGTTATTTAGTACCAGAAAAAGTACGTGAAGAAATAGAGCATAGTAATTACTTTAAGGACTAGTTTTAAATAAGTTCTAAAATCATATTTCCATCTATTCCAAGTTTTTCGTGAACCGCTTTTAGGAATTGGATATCCGGCTCTCTTTTACCATTTAATATTTTTGAAAGTTTTGAACTTGACATCTCGAAAAGAGCCGCCAGCTTATATTGTGTCAAATTCATTTCGGCAATCTTTTTTTGAACCACATCATTTATAGTAATAGGGAGTGGCCAAATTTTAAGACTATTTTTTTCGTAATCAGCTGCTAGTAAAGTAAGTTGGTGAAGCTCCTCGGTATCTTTTTTATTTAAAGAATTAAAGCCCCCGCCCTTAGTGGCTCTTTTAATAAAAGCTTCAATTAGTTGGTGTACCTGTTCGTATTGGTTCTTATTTCTAATTTTATCAATCATAATTATATAGTTGAACAATTTATTTTGTCATAATTGGCATGCGTCCCGATATATCTTATATAAAGGGTTCTTTTGTTAAAGTGTATCAATGCCACCAGCCTAAAAACGTTACCTCGAATATTAAAAACATATCTATCATTTCCAACTGCATCTACCGAGCCAAAGTCCCTTTTAATATCAGAAAACTCCTTCCAGCTTGCTCCCCTTGTTATTTTATACCACCTATTTAGCGACTCGGCCGATTCGGGGTGTTTGCTCACAAAAGCCTGCACGATGGTAAAGCTTAATATAATCATAAAACTAATAATTATTTCATTAAAAGAAAAATATTTCCAAAATAGAAATATTATGAATGATGCCTTTGGCATAATTATTAAAACTTATGATACGAAATCGCAGTATTTATACTTGAAGGGGGTATTAAACAAAATCGGCGCCGCCCATAAAAGGCGGCGCCGAAAAAATCATAAGATAAAACTATCGGTTCATGCTGGCTAAAAACTCTTCGTTGTCTTTAGTGCCGCGCATGCGTTTTAATAATTCATTCATTGCTTCATCATTATTCATATCATTTATGAATAAGCGAAGAATATTCATTCTACCTAATACTTCTTTATCTAATAATAAGTCATCACGACGCGTGCTTGATCCTACTAAATCAATAGCAGGGAAAATACGCTTGTTCGCTAAACGACGATCTAATACTAATTCCATATTACCTGTTCCTTTGAACTCTTCAAAAATAACCTCATCCATTTTTGAACCCGTTTCAATTAAGGCAGTTGCTAATATAGTAAGTGATCCACCATTTTCAATTTTACGCGCTGCTCCAAAAAATTGTTTTGGACGAAGTAAGGCGGTAGCTTCAACACCACCCGATAATACTTTACCAGAACTTGGTGCTACTGTATTGTGCGCACGTGCTAAACGTGTAATAGAATCTAATAGAATAACTACATCGTGTCCGCACTCTACCAAGCGTTTTGCTTTTTGTAATGCAACTGATGAAACCTTAACGTGTTTTTCAGCAGGCTCATCAAAAGTAGAAGCAATCACTTCTCCTTTTACAGAACGCTCTACATCTGTTACCTCCTCTGGTCTTTCATCTATTAATAATATAATCAAATAACATTCTGGGTGGTTGGCAGCAATGGCGTTGGCCACTTCTTTCAACAACATAGTCTTACCCACTTTTGGTTGGGCTACAATCAAACCTCTTTGTCCCTTTCCAATAGGTGTAAACAAATCCATAATACGGGTACTATAATTAGTAGCCGATGTATATAAATTTAATTTCTCAAAAGGAAAGATAGGGGTTAGATAATCAAAAGGAATACGATCACGAATTTCATCCGGATTTTTTCCATTGACTTGACTCACTTTAGTTAATGCAAAATATTTTTCACCCTCGCGCGGAACACGAACAGTGCCGTGTACCGTATCACCCACTTTTAAACCAAATGCTTTGATTTGAGAAGGAGATACATATACATCATCGGGAGAAGATAAATAGTTGTAATCGGAAGAGCGTAAAAAACCATAACCATCGGGCATCATTTCTAAAACACCTTCTGATTCAATAATGCCATCGAACTCTACACTAAATACAGGTTCTTTTTTAGGTTGAGGATAACGCTGCGCGGGTAAGTTAGGTCCACCATTTGGTCCGCCATTGGGAGCACCACCTGCGTTGGTTTGATCTGCTGAAGCGCTTGCTTGAGCAGGGTCATTACCTTCACTCGTTGGAGCAGGCGCCCCACTACTTGCTGCACTTTCATCGCCAAACAATGCTTGGGCAATTTTAGAAGCTTTATCGTCTTCGGTATTGTTTTTTGCAGGCTCGGCTTTTTTTGCGGCTACTGCTTTTTTTGCGGCTGGAGCAGCGGCAACGGGCTTGCGTCCCCTTTTTGGTTTTTCTTCTTTTTCTGGCACTTTGAACTATGGTTTATTTAAAAATCGAATCAAGATTTGGGCTTATTTGAACGCTTTTTGAAATTTCGGTCGAAAATAATTGAGACCGTAAATTGTATATTGGGAATGGGGGTAGCGAGCTATCAACATTAAAAAGAATCAATTTGCTCGTTGCTACTGCAATGTTAAGCAGATTTTTTAACAAAAAAACAATTTTTTATCTGTTTTTATACCTAAAACAGGGTATTTGGCCCTCGAAACCGATTATCTTTGCCATTCGAAATCAGCAATATGTTCAACGACAGAATCAAAATAAAGCAATTGTTATCCGGCACGCCCACAGGGACCGAAGTGGTGGTAATGGGATGGGTGCGCACTTTTAGAAACAATCAGTTTATAGCCCTTAACGACGGAAGCACCAATGCGAACATTCAAATTGTGGCCACACTGGGAGAATTTGATGAAGCAATATTAAAACGTGTTACCACCGGCGCCTCTTTAAAAATAGTGGGTACCGTGGTAGAAAGTTTAGGAAAAGGACAAAGCGTGGAAGTAAAAGCCAAGACCCTTGAAATTTTAGGAGACAGCGATGCAGAAAAATTTCCTTTACAACCTAAAAAACATTCTTTAGAATTTTTAAGAGAGAAAGCGCATTTGCGTTTTCGTACTAATACATTTGGGTCAGTATTTAGATTAAGACATGCACTTGCTTTTGCAGTACATCAATTTTACAATGAACGCGGATTTGTGTATTTACATACACCCATTATTACAAGTTCGGATGCAGAAGGTGCAGGTGAAATGTTTAGAGTTACCACACTTCCTTTAGAAGGTGCTCCAAAAAATGATAAAGGTGAAATTGATTATACACAAGATTTTTTTGGCAAAGGAACCAACTTAACGGTGAGTGGTCAACTCGAAGGAGAGCTAGGCGCCATGGCCTTTTCAGAGATTTATACTTTTGGTCCCACCTTCCGTGCAGAGAATTCAAACACCACTAGGCATTTAGCAGAGTTTTGGATGATTGAACCTGAAATGGCTTTTTATGATATTGAAGACAATATGAATTTAGCGGAAGCCTTCATTAAATATTTAATCAATTATGCATTAAAAAATAATGCAGAAGATATTGATTTTTTAGATGCGCGTTTAGCGGAAGAAGAAAAACAATTACCTACCGAAAAAAGAAGCGGCCTTGGTTTAAGAGAGAAATTAGAATTAGTGGTGAATAATAATTTCGAACGCATTACTTATACAGAAGCCATTGATATTTTATTAAATAGCAACCACTATAAGAAAAAGAAATTCCAATACGAGGTAAAGTGGGGCATTGACTTACAAAGTGAGCATGAAAGATATTTAGTAGAGCAACACTTTAAAAAACCAGTCATTGTTACGGGTTACCCAGCGGCGATTAAAGCCTTTTATATGCGCATGAACGATGGATGTGAGCCAGGTAAGGAAACCGTGGCCGCTATGGATATACTTGCGCCGGGCATTGGTGAGATAGTGGGTGGCAGCCAAAGAGAGGAGCGTTTAGACAAGCTGGAAGCTAGAATGAATGCCATGCATATACCTTTAGAGGATATGAGCTGGTATTTAGATACCAGAAGATTTGGAACCGTTCCGCATGCAGGTTTTGGTTTAGGTTTTGAAAGAATGATACAATTTGTTACAGGTATGACCAATATTAGAGACGTGATTCCATTTGCGCGTACGCCGAAAAATTGTGAATATTAATAATGGGAATTTTATTTGTCTTAATTGGCGCTCTTTGTTTTGCCATCAGTAATGCATATTGGAAAAAAGTAACGCAGACGATACCTTATCAAATTGGCATGTTTTACAGAGGCATATTTGCCTCTACTATTTTTGCTATTTTATATTTTGGATTTCGAGAGAATGCTTTTTTTAAAGGATGGACAGTACATACTTTAAGTTTCGGCAATCCTTTTTTATTAACCATTGCTTTAAGTGTATTTAATATTTTCGGTTTAGTATTTTTTTTAAGAGGCATACAACGAGCACCTGTAAGCATTGTGGTGCCTGTATCTGCAATAAAATTATTTACTATTTTAACTGCTGTATTTATTGTAGGTGAAGTTTGGAAAGCCAATTATTTATACGCTTTTATATTTTCAACAGCAGGTTTACTACTATTGTATTTTCAAGGAAAAGAAAATGCAAGTGTTAGTGAACAAAAAAATGGAATGTTGTATGGAGTACTCGCAAGCTTTTTTTGGGGTAGCTCCTATGCTTTGTATACTTATCCAATAAGTTATTGGGGCCCTCTTGGTTTTAGTTTAGTGATTGAAACAACGGCTATGTTATTCGGACTGGTATTAGTCATTCGCGATGGCCTAATAAAAAACTTATTTAATTATATAAGTGCAAAACATATTTTCACTTATTTAAAATTGGGTTTATTACTAGTGTCAGGTGGCCTCGCTATTAATATATCTTATCAGTACTTGCCCATCATGGTTATTAATATTTTAATTATTAGCAGTCAGCTTTTATCGGTATTAATTGGCTACTTCTTTTTTAAAGAAAGACTAAGCCCTAAGCAGTGGATGGGCCTTGCTTTAATTATTATCTCCTTTTTTATAGTGGCTACTTCGGCTTAGTAAATCACTGATTTTCAATAAAGAATCCATATTTTTTGCTATTTAAGGCCGCCTGGCCTATATTTGCTCCCCGGTTCATAAAGGTTGTAAGACTAAAATGAACCAAAGGATGGCGCTGTAGCTCAGTTGGTAGAGCAAAGGACTGAAAATCCTTGTGTCCCCGGTTCGAGCCCGGGTGGTGCCACAAGCCCTGAACAATTGTTCGGGGCTTTTTGTTTAGTTGTTTGTTGAATAAGATAATATGTAACTTATTGTATATTTAAGCACCCCAAGAGCATAAAATTTTATTTTATGAAAAAAGTCGTTTTCGTCTTGGGAATTTTGTTTTATTCTTTTACAACATTTTCCCAGAGTAGTGGTGATATTGATAAGGATGGCATTTTAGATGCTACCGATAACTGTAAGTACATGTATAATCCAAAGCAAGAAGACTTGG
>JBILDC010000029.1:0-14990 GCA_044352855.1 Sediminibacterium sp.
CTTAACAAATTGGTAACATAGGCAATCAAGCTTGCTCCGCCAATATATATAGGAATAATAGACCAATGTAATCTAGTGGCATAAATAGACACAAAGATGACACTTACAATGATGCCAAATAATACGTTCACTACATAGCTAATAAATTTTTCACAATCGGCTCTTGCCTTGGTTAAGATAGATAAAGTCTCTCCACTTCTTTGATCTTCAAAAGCTTGAAAAGGAAGTTGCATGGAATGTTTTAATCCATCGGTAAATAAGGCGGCGCCAAATTTTTGAATAATGACATTCACTGTATAATCTTGAAAGGCCTTGGCAATTCTACTTACCATGGCAGTACCTACTAGTAGCAATAACATATTGCTAACCCCCCTTAAAAAATCGGACTGTGTTCTGTGCTTACCTGCTGCATCCACCATAGGGTTTTTGGCAAATTCGTCAATTAGTTTCCCAAAAATCATGGGGTCGAATAAAGAAAAAGTTTGGTTAATACCTGCTAAAATAAAAGCTAGTAAAACAAGGCCTTTAAAGGGTTTAATGTATTGTAATAATATTTTCATAATGGGCGATCTATTAAATGGTCAAAGGTAATAAATATAGGCGGCTTTTAGCTAAAAGGCGGGCTTATCCACCTGCTGTTGAAAACTGCAGCAGCAATGTAGACTGGCATTCAAATCTATTATCCTAGATTAGAGTAGTCAATTCCTTATCCAATTCAATAACTTATCCAATCTGGCTCACCCTATACTATTCACCTTATAATATTGATATTATGTTATGGAGAAAATTTAACGGAGAAAAAATAGTACTACCTATTAAAGAGGCAGTTAAGCAAGCCATCATTACCGAGTCTGAAAAAAAGACAAAATTAAAAGTATGTATTGGAACAGATAGTCAAGTAAAGGCGAATGTTACAGAGTTTGCTACAGTGATTGTTTTTTTAAGAGAACATAATGGAGGTTTCATGTATATCCATAACGATAAATCCACACAAAAATATCATTTGAAAGAAAGGATGTTAATGGAAGTGGCTAAAAGCATTGAAATTGCTTATGAGCTTTGTGATCTTTTTATTGAACACAATATTGAAATGGAAGTGCATGCCGACATTAATACGAATCCGCAATTTAAAAGCAATGATGCTTTAAAAGAAGCCATGGGTTATATATTGGGAATGGGCTTTGCCTTTAAAGCCAAGCCAGAAGCCTTTGCAAGCAGCTGCTGTGCAGATAAGGCAGTGAATTAAAGACCTTCGGCGTCTAGTTTATTGTATTGGTCAATACAGGCTATTACCTCATCCACACCTGTTCTTTTTTCTGCACTGGTTACAAAGCCTTGAGGTAAAAAAGGAAGTATTTCGTTGAGCTTTTCAAAAAATGATTTTACATTTCTTGCCACCACAGCTGGTTTCTCTTTGTCTGACTTAGTGAATATAAGGGTGAATGGAATTTCCCATTTGAATAATTGTTCTACAAATTCTAAATCAATTTTTTGAGGAGCATGTCTACTATCAATTAAAACAAATACACGATTTAAGTTTTCTCTTTTTCTTAAATAGTTTTCTATCATTTGCTCCCATCTTCTTCTACTACTTTGGGAAACTTTTGCAAAACCATAGCCGGGTAAATCTACAATATACCATTTGTCTTGCTTACCCTTAGAAACGCTATTACTTGTAATTTCAAAATGGTTGATGAGCTGTGTTTTCCCTGGCGTACCCGAAGTCTTGGCTAAATTCTTTTGTGAACAAAGCGCATTAATAATGGAGGACTTTCCTACATTACTTCTTCCAATGAAGGCATATTCTGGCGCTTTCAATGCAGGGCATTGATCAAAACTAGGGCTTGAAATTAAATAAGTGGCTTTTACAATTTTCATACTTAAGAAACCTTATTTACTAGCGGCTTGTGTTTGAGTGGGCTTCTTTAATATAAGGCTATCAGCAGGGTAATTAGCTTTCAATGTATCCATAATACTTTGACACCATTTAGTTAAAGTTTCTTTTTCTGCTTCTGTTAATTTTGCTTCGGTATGAATAATCGTATATGAAGGAAGGGGCATTTCGCCTTCTTTGATTTGTTCAATTACTTCTTCTAATTTATGATTTTGCTTCGCTAATCTATAACTTGCAAATTCATTAAAATTAAAGTGGCGCTTACCATCATTGACATGGTCTGCTAACCAAAAGCTAATAGGTTGAATAGCAGCGTATAAAGGATACTTAGTATTGTTTGTATGGCAATCGGCGCAAGCTTTGTCTACAATTACTTTAACGCTATCAGGCATTGGGTACAATGTAGAAATATCTTTTGTAATGTCTGCTGAATTATTTTTTTCAGGGCGAATAAATTGAATGGCTACTAGTATAACAAGTAGTCCGATGAGTATTTTCTTGATCATAATATTGGTTTTTAAAGCTGTTACTAATTTAATAAGACTTTGACAATTTTTTCTTTACTAAGTTTAACAATATAGTGCTTCTTATTTTGTTAATCTATGACTTGGATGTTTATTAAAGATAATATTTATTAATAGTTTTCTTAAATTAATACATTACCAGTCATTTCCTTAGGTATTTCTAGGCCCATCACTTTTAAGATAGTAGGAGCCAAATCGCCTAATTTACCTGGTTTTATGCTGCCTTTCCAGTCCTTGTCTATAATGAAAAAAGGTACCAAATTAAGTGTATGCGCTGTATTAGGGCTTCCATCTTCATTAATCATGTAATCGGCATTGCCATGATCCGCGGTTAAAAAGATAGTATAGCCATTTTCTAATCCGGCAGTTACAATTTTTTCAACGCAAGCGTCTACGGTTTCCACCGCTTTCATTACTGCAGTAAACACACCCGTATGTCCGACCATATCGGCA
Source organism: Sediminibacterium sp. (assembly GCA_044352855.1). Classification (GTDB taxonomy): domain Bacteria; phylum Bacteroidota; class Bacteroidia; order Chitinophagales; family Chitinophagaceae; genus Sediminibacterium. The sequence goes on from JBILDC010000029.1 coordinate 2,872, forward strand.
TTGGCAAAGTTCAAACAAACAAAATCGGGATTACCTGCTTTAATTTCAGGTAATAATTTATCGGTTAATTCGGCGGCACTCATTTCAGGTTGCAAATCATAGGTAGCTACTTTAGGAGAAGGAGCCATAATTCTTGTTTCGCCTTCAAATGGTAATTCCCTGCCACCGCTAAAGAAAAAGGTAACGTGCGGATACTTTTCAGTTTCTGCAATTCTAATTTGTTTCTTATTGTGTTTTGCTAAAACCTCACCCAAGGTATTTTGTAAATTATCATTTTCAAAAATGATATTTACTTTTTGAAAGGTCTCGTCGTATTTAGTAATGGTAGTATAATGCAAATCCAATTTCTTCATGCCAAAGTCTGGAAAATCTTTCTGGCTAAGCACTTCCGTAATTTCTCTACAACGATCGGTTCTGAAATTAAAACAAAGTACTGCATCGCCGTCTTTAATAGTAGCAATAGCGGCACCGTTTTCTGTTAAGACAGTAGGTTTTATAAATTCATCGGTAATATTATCAGCATAGTTGGCTTTAATAGAATCAATAGCAGAGATCGCTACCGGCCCTTCGCCTTTCACTAAACAGTCGTATGCTAGTTGAACTCTTTCCCATCTTTTATCTCTATCCATGGCATAATACCTGCCACTTATTGTCGCTATTTTTCCTGCTGAATTTTTTAAATGATTTTCAAGGTCTTCTATATAGCCTAATCCACTTTTAGGATCGGTATCTCTTCCGTCTGTAAAGGCATGAATATACAGTTGGCTTAAACCTTTTGCTTTGCATAAATCACAAATAGCTTTTAAATGACTTGTATGTGAATGCACGCCGCCATCACTTACTAAACCTAATAAGTGTAAAGCTTGATTATTTTGTTTGGCATAATCGATGCTTGCTAGTAAAGTGGGGTTGCTCGCTAATTCACCTGTTTTAATGGCTACATTAATTCTTTGTAATTCTTGGTAAACAATACGCCCAGCGCCTAAATTTAAATGACCCACTTCGCTATTGCCCATTTGTCCCTCCGGAAGGCCCACAGCTTCACCACAAGTCACTAAGGTGGTATGAGGATAATTCTTATATAAACTTGTTACGAAGGGTACTTTTGCTTGTTGTATAGCATCTGATGAAGGAACCAGCCCAAGACCCCAACCATCCATAATCACCAACATTAGTTTTTTTGACATAATTCTTCCTTTATTTTAGCCTTAACTTTGTTTTTATTAATTTGTACCACAAAGTTTCAAAATACTAGGCAGACTACAAACTTTATACTGTTATAATACCTGAAAAATGAGCAAAAAAGGCAAATCAAATACATCTAGTCAAAATAGTTCCCCTTTAGTGTATAGCACTAATCCAGATTACATGCTGCCTAAGGAAGAAGTTTCTGCTATTACACTAGCGCCAGCAGAACAAGCACTTAGAATTATTTTAGAGACCAAACATAGAGCTGGAAAAACAGTGACTATTGTATATGGTTTTGAAGGCTCCCTAGATGCGATGAGTGATTTAGGCAAGGCCTTGAAAAACCATTGTGGAACAGGAGGCTCGGTGAAAGATGGAGAAATTATTATTCAAGGCGATCACCGTCAAAAAATATTCCAATATTTAAAGCAGAAGGGATACGCAAAGGCGAAGCTCTAGTAATAAATTTTTACTAATAAATCTCTATTAGTAAATCTATATTTCTCAAATTCTAATAATAATTTTTTAGTAATAATATATTAGTAGTAAATCCCTGGTAATAAATTTCTAGTAGTAAATCTCTAGATTTAATCTTGTTTTTAATTCCTGCACCAACGGATACTGCGCTGCAATACGTTCGTATTTTTGTTTGCTATTTAAACTTAAATGTAAGGGCACGTCTTCTTTTTCACTTGCGGCTACTAGTATACTAAATTGTATGGCGCGGTTGTGAAAATGTTCCCATACTCTTTCTAACACATTCATACGTTCTTGTTCCACAAATTTTTGTGCGGTTAAGGCAGGAACGGTAATGGTAAAATGTGTTTCGTTTTCTATTTCAAGTGCTGCTAATTTAAAAGTACTAGCGGCTGAATGTTTTAATGCAGTCTCTAAAGTAAGGGTGAAATCATCCCAACATTTTTTTAAATCTTCCATGGTAAGTGGAACAGAATCGATGACTTCTTCAATCTTGTACTTCTCTCCGTATTTATTTTGAAGTACGGCAAGTAAATTTTTATTACTGCCTTTTTCAGTAGGCGTCGTGTAGGTTGGACTGCTATTTTCTTTTGTAGATAATTGGGCTGTTGCTATTATGGGTTCTGCTGCTGCTATTATAGGTTCAGCTGCTTGACTAGTTTTACTAACGGCTGCTTTTGAAACTAGAGGCTTCTGTTCTATAATTAATTTTGCCTCCTTAGTGACTACTGAATTACTTAAAGGAATAATTTTCTTTAATCGAATAGGGTAGTGGCTATCAACTAGTTTTTTTTTTACAACTTGGCTATCCTCCATGCTTAGTTCAATAGCTTGTTGTAAAAAGTTGAGTTTAATAATGGCCATCTCTACATGCAGCCTTTTATTGCGGGCCATTTTAAATTGTATCTCGGCGTCGTTTAATAAGTTAAGCGCACTTACTAAATAAGGAGTGCTTATTTCTTTTGAAACACTAATGTATTGCTCTCTCCATCCTTCAATCGATTCTAATAATTTAGCACTGGCTGGGTCCTTACATACTAATAAATTTCTGATAAAGCTAGCAAGTCCGTATAAAACCATATCTCCCTCAAATCCTTTTTGATTAATCTCATCATACAATAACATGGCCTGGGTAAGGTCCTGTTTAGTAAGGTGGTCTAGTAATTTAAAAAAGTAAGCCTCGTCTAAAATATTTAAATGCTCAAGTGTATTCTCGTATGTTAAAGCACCATTAGAAAAACTTACAATTTTATCTAAAATACTAAGTGCATCACGCATACAACCCTCACTTTTTTGCGCAATCAATTGCAATGCATTTTTTTCGGCCTTGATATTTTCTTTGCCAATAATTTCTTCTAAATGTGCTACGGTATCATTAGAAGTAATACGTCTAAAATCAAAAATTTGACAACGACTTAAAATGGTCGGAAGAATTTTATGTTTTTCAGTAGTGGCTAAAATAAAAATAGCATAGGGTGGTGGCTCTTCTAATGTTTTTAAAAAGGCATTGAAGGCACTGGTACTTAACATGTGTACCTCATCTACTATATATACCTTGTATTTTCCTGCTTGTGGTGCAAAACGAACTTGTTCTACTAAGGTTCTAATATCATCTACTGAATTATTAGAAGCTGCATCTAATTCATGAATATTTAAACTTGCCCCTTTTTCAAAAGAAACACAAGACTCGCAAGTATTACATGCTTCTCCTTCCTTGGTAATACTGGTACAGTTAATGGTTTTGGCTAAAATACGCGCACAAGTCGTTTTACCCACTCCTCTTGGTCCACAAAACAAAAAGGCATGCGCCAAATGATTGTTTAAAATGGCATTTTTTAAAGTAGTAGTAATAGGCGCCTGTCCCACCACTGTATTAAAGTTTTGGGGCCTATATTTTCTTGCTGATACGACGAAATTATCCATAGTTGACGCGCAATATACACATTCAAAATCAAAAGTATTCACCGGGGAATTAAATCTTATCCCCTAATTGTTAAAGCCCCTTTTAGGTCCTTATTGCGCGCCCTTATTTTGTGCTATAATCCATGGGAGGATGTCTTTCAAAAGGGTGTACGCTATGGTTAAATATATGTCTGAAAGTGACCATTTCTCTGCTGGGTTGAGCGTCTAAGCTTTTATAAATATTCACCATTTTGGGATTCCAGTCCGCAGCCCAGCCCATTTCGTAACCGCTATACAATTTAATTTTATCCAGCATGATATTGCAGCAATTAATTAAATAACTATCAATGCCCAAGGCTTGGTATTTAGGTACCACTCCAAAAGCTAAACCAGTTAATTTATTATTGGTTCCCCTAAATTTCATCCAAAGCAAATGTAGTTTTTGAAGAAGTCCCAATTTTCCATTGAAATATTTAAAGTATTGATTCACATCTGGAATATTAATAAACATAGCAATGGGTTCTTCTTTGTAATAAGCAAACCAAATGACCCTTTCATCCATCACCGCTTTCAAAGTTTTAAATTGTTTTAATATTTGATCCAGCGTAATGGCTTTTTCTTCACCATGTTGAGCCCAAGCACTATTATATATATGCACAAAATCCTTGGCAAATTTTTCTAAATTATTTTTATCTAAATGCAGGGCTGAATAATCAGGCTTGGCTTTAAATTTATTATACCGCTCTTCAAAACGGGGAGGAAGGGGCTCGCGTAAATCCTTTTGATAATAATATTGGGTATAATAATTCTGAAAACCATAATTGGTTATCAGTGCTTCGTAATAGCTTGGGTTGAAAGACATACCATACATGGGCTCGGTTTCAAATCCTTTCACCATCAGTCCCCACCATTTATCTCTGTCTCCAAAATTAATAGGACCATCCATGGCTTGCATACCGTTTTCACTTAGCCATGCTTGGGCAGTTGAAAAAAGTAAATTAGCGCTGTCTTGATCATTGATGCAATCGAAAAATCCTACACAGCCCACAGGAAATTCAGTGCCTTTATTTTTATAGCTCTCGTAATAAAATGCAGCAATGCGTCCAACGCAAATACCTTCTTCATTTTGAGCTATCCATCTTTTAGCGTCTCCTTGTTTAAATAATTTATTATGGCTTCGATCAAATACTTGATTCACTTCATTATCTAAGGGCCTTATATAATTTGGGTTGCTTTTATTCAAAGAAGCATTAATTAGAAGAAATTCTTTTTCTAAAAGGGGAGTATTCACTTCAATAATGCGTATAGCCATATTCATTGATTGAAATTAGAATTTTTTTAAGACACTTAAGGCAAATAGGGCAGCTGTTTCGGTTCTAAGACGCGTAGGTCCTAAATGAATGGCCTGGTAATGATGCGCTCTAGCTAATTCAATTTCGGTAGTAGAAAAATCGCCCTCGGGCCCAATGAGTAAAAGCAAATCTGAAGAGGGAACTATTTTTTTAATATCTAATTTATCGCTGGCTTCACAGTGTGCAATTAATTTCTGTGTTTGTTTTTGATTTTGAATGGCTTCTTTGAATTTTACGGGTGTTCCAAGAAGAGGCAACCAAACTTGCTGACTTTGTATCATGGCCGACTGCAAAATATTTTGAAACCTTTCCAATTTAAATTTTTCAAATAAGGTATGATCGCAAAGTAGTGGCAAGATTTCATATACACCCATCTCTGTTGCTTTTTCTAATAACCATTCTAACCTGGTAAGGTTTTTAAGAAGCCCAATGCCTAAAGTAATTTTTTGAGAAGGGGCTGCAATAAATTTTTCCGATTGTATTTGTACTAGGGTGTTTTTTTTGTGCGCAGTGAGAATAGTCGCTTCAAATAAATAACCCAAGCCATTGGTAATATCTACTCTTTGATTTTCTTGCATTCTCAGCACTTGAACGCAATGCTTACTACTTATTTCACTTAAGGTAAAACTAGTTTGGCCAGACAAAATACTAGGCTCGTAAAAATAAGGTATCGACATAGTTTCGACTTATTTAAAACGGTTGGTCGTCATTAATACCTTCATCAAATTCTCCTTCATTCATTTTACTTCCTTGAATAAAGAACTTACCGCCATCTGGTGTGCCACCACTATTTAAACTAGGTTGCAAAGGTTTGTAATTGCTTGCTAGTCCTGGTATGCCTGCATCACCTTCCCATTCTTCAAATCTTTGAATATCTAAATTCGCTCTTAGTTTAATTAAATCTAATCGACCATTTCTATGCTTGGCAATTCTAATATGTGTTTCGCCCTGTGTACTTTCTCCCATCTCATTACTCATTACCTCGTAGTATTCAGGACGGTAAATAAACATAACCATATCGGCATCTTGCTCAATGGCACCCGATTCACGTAAATCACTCAACTGAGGCATCTTGCTTTCTTTTCTAGTTTCAACCGCACGACTTAATTGAGAAAGTGCAATGATAGGAATATTTAATTCCTTCGCTAAGGCTTTTAAACTTCTTGAGATATTACTAATTTCTTGTTCACGATTCGAATTTCTATCACCAGAGCCACTCATTAATTGTAAGTAGTCAATGATGATCATTTTAACTTGGTGTTTGTTCACAAGTCTTCTTGCCTTCGCTCTAAATTCAAAAATATTTAATGCAGCTGTATCATCAATATAAATAGGTGCTTGCTCTAATTTTTTAATACCCTTGCTATGTAGTTGTTGGTATTCGTACTCTTCTAATTTACCTCTTGAAATTTTTTCCATTTTAATTTCACTCTCCGCACTTAAAATACGTTGTACTAATTGGCTTGCGCTCATCTCTAAACTAAAAAATCCAACGGCCTGTGGTTTGGTAGGATGTAAGGCTGCATTACGCGCTAGGTTTAATGCAAAAGCAGTTTTACCCACTGAAGGACGGGCTGCTAAAATAATTAAATCGGTGGGTTGCCATCCGTAAGTAATTCTATCAAGAGAAGTAAAGCCACTAGGCACACCTGATATCTCGTCTTTCTTTGTTCTTAATTGATCGATACGTGTAACGGCATGTGCTAAAGCATCTCCAATATCCACGAAGTTTTTCTTCAAGTAGTTATTGGTGATATTAAACATTTTGGTTTCACTATCATCTAGTAAATCAAAAACATCGGTACTATCTTCATAAGCGTTCGCGATTACTTCTCCACTAATTCTTATTAATTCTCTTTGAATAAATTTTTGTAAAACAATTCTACCATGCGCTTCAATATTCGCAGTAGACACCACCACATTGGTTAATTTAGAAACGTAGTAAGCACCGCCAATAATATCTAACTGCTCGCGCATTTTTAATTCTTCCACCATGGTGAGCATGTCAATAGGCATGTTCTTTTGTTGCAAGCCCTGCATAGCGCTAAAAATAAGTTGATGCGCTTCTACATAAAAACATTCTGGCTTTAATATTTCACTAATAGTATCGAATGCACTTTTGTCTAAAAGTATCGCACCCAACACTGCTTCTTCTAATTCTCTTGCTTGTGGTGGAATCTTTCCGTACATCATAGAACTAATATCTATATTGCTATTTTTCTTCTTTGTTCTGTTTGTATTTATACTAGGGATAGACATAGTGATTGACCAATTTTCTTACTGCGAAAATCAAACCAAATTAGGACTTCAAGAAATTTAGTTTTGCAATAGGGTTGTGCACAGGTCTTCGCCATCTGAAATCCACAAAAAAAGGGGGTTATTAACGGGTTTTGCACCTAGTTTTTAACTAAAAGCACTTAAAAATTAGTATTTTTGAAGCTATACTATAAAATTGTTCTATGACGATTAGTTATCGCTGGCTGAGTGAATATTTACCGCATGAGGTGAGTCCCGAAAAGTTATCTATTATTTTAACTTCTATTGGGCTTGAGGTGGAGTCATTAGAAAAATATGAAAATTTCAAAGGAGGCCTTGTTGGTTTAGTAGTGGGCGAGGTATTAGAAGTCGTAAAACATCCGGGCGCAGATAAATTAAATTTAACCAAGGTAAATATTGGCAAGGACCAACCTTTAGGTATTGTTTGTGGTGCAGCGAATGTAGCCCAAGGACAAAAAGTAGTAGTGGCTACTATTGGCACTACTATTTATCCAAAAAGCGGAGAGCCCATTACCATGAAGCTTGCTAAAATTAGAGGAGAGCAAAGTGAAGGAATGATTTGTGCAGAAGATGAAATTGGTTTAAGCGATGATCATGGAGGTATTATTGTTTTGGATGCAAGTGTAAAAGCAGGTACGCTCGTTTCAAGTATTTATGAATCCTATGAAGATTGGATTTATGAAATTGGACTTACCCCTAATAGAATGGATGCCATGAGTCATTATGGAGTCGCTAAAGATGTTTGTGCTTATTTATCTTATCATGAATCACCGGTAGCAGCCATCAGCCCTTTTAAAAAGCAGGCCAGTAAAGATAAATCGGTAGTGCCTTTTAAAGTAAGTATTGAAGATACTGCAGGTTGTAAAAGATATTCTGGAATAGTGATTGAAGGCGTATCAGTAAAGCCTTCGCCTACTTGGTTAAAAAATAAATTACAAGCTATTGGTGTTCGTAGCATTAATAATATTGTAGATATTACCAATTATATTTTGCATGAAACAGGGCAACCCCTGCATGCATTTGATGCTAATGAAATAAAAGATAAAACCATTTTAGTAAAAAAATATGCAGCAGGCACAAAGTTTACTACACTTGATGGCGTGGAGAGAACCTTAACTGCCCATGATTTAATGATTAGCGATACGCAAAAACCTTTATGTATTGCAGGTGTGTTCGGAGGGTTAAGCTCTGGCGTAAAAGCAAGTACCACGAATTTATTTTTAGAAAGTGCACTATTTGAAAATGTACATATCAGAAAAACATCGGTGCACCATGGTTTAAGAACTGATGCAGCTACTCGTTTTGAAAAAGGCGTGGCTATTGATGGTACTGTGCATGTTTTAGAACATGCTGCTCAATTAATTCAAGAATTAGCAGGTGGAAAATGTAGTGAAGTGATTGATGTCTATCCTGCACCCGCCCCTAAAACTAAAGTGAACATAAGCTTCGCTTATTTAAAAAAATTAAGTGGTAAGGTTTATCCAACAGATAAAGTGAAAACCATTCTTAGTAGTTTAGGTTTTGAAATTTTAAATCAAACAGCAGAAGGTTTGGAATTAGCTGTGCCTTATCATAAGCCAGATATTAGTATTGCTGCCGATATCGTGGAAGAGGTATTGAGAATTGATGGCCTAGATAATATTGCAATTCCTAGTGTGATTACTATGAGCCCTGCCATTGATCCTCTAGAGAAAAAAGAAAAGTTTAAAGATAAGATTGCGCAATATTTAGTAGGTCGTGGGTATACTGAAATCTTAACTAACTCTATTACCAATAGTGCTTATTTTTCTGAAGAAGTCATTGCGCGTTCTGTAAAAATGTTGAATAATTTAACCGCGGAATTAGATCTCATGCGCCCCTCTATGTTAGAGACTGGATTGGAAACCATTGCTTATAATATCAACAGAAAAAATACTTCTATTTCCTTTTTTGAAATGGGAAAAGTATATGGAAAATCGGGTAATGGTAAATATTATGAGTCGGAGCAATTAGCTATTTATATTTCAGGTAAACAAAATGCAGATGGATGGAGAACCAAGGCACAGCCTGCCGATTTCTTTGTAGCCAAGGGAATGGCCACTGCTTTATTTAAATTATTAGGACTTCCGAATGGACATTGGAAAACTGCAGACCCAGGGCAAGTCAATTATACGGTTGATAAAAAAACAGTTTGTAGCGTTGAAGTAATAGGTACCAAAAAACTACAAGCATTTGGCATTAAGCAATCGGTTTTATACATTCAATTCGATTTAGCCAATTTACTTGCTTTGTACCAAAGTCAGCAAGTAGTTTACCAAGAGGTTTCTAAATACCCTTCAGTGGAGCGTGACATTGCACTAGTGCTTCCAACGGCTACAGAATATGCGGCCATTGAACAAAGTATTGCAGCTATTAAATTAACAGCCCTTCAGCAAACCAGTGTTTTTGATATTTTTGAAAGTGAAAAGTTGGGCGATCAGAAAAAATCGGTGGCCATTAATTTTGTTTTTAATGCAAACGATAAAACATTGACCGATGTGGAGATAGATACGATGATGAAAAAATTGGTTGACAGCTTTGAAAAAAACCTGCAAGCAGAAATTAGAAAATAAATTTTCAGCAAATTAAAATACAAGTATGGTGGATATTGCTAGTTCATTAACTAATTTACAAGAGAAAATACAGCTCTTATTAAAGCGCACTGCTTTAATGGAAAAAGAAAACTTGCAGTTAAAGGCAAGTTTGACCAAGGAGCAAAACCATGTAAAAGAATTAATGGATGAAGTACAACAGGGTAAATCTAAAATAGCAGCTGCCATGGTGAATACGGCCAGTATGCAACCTTCGGACAAAGAAGCCTTGATTAAAAAAGTAGACCACTATATTAAAGAAATAGATACTGCCATTAAAAATTTGAACCCTTAATTTATGTCAGACAATCAAGCTAACGCAGACAACCAAGAAGCCAATTTAATCCCGGTTAATATTACCATTGCCGATAGATCCTACCGTATTAAACTTGCTGCCAAGGATGAGGAGGCGGTTCGTAAAACAGCAGCCCTTATCAACCAAAAAATGGTCGAGTTTAAAAATGCCTATGCGGGCAAGGATATGCAGGATTATATATCTATGGTTTTACTATGGTTCACCACCGAGCAGCAGCAGACGGGCCAGAACCTCTATGAGCTAGAAGACATTCAAAATCAGCTTGATGCCCTTACTAGTTCTATTGAAAAGGCCCTTTAAGCCACATAATTTGCCCCCTTAGACTCCATTCTTTCCATTATTTGATTATCTTCGTAGCGGAACCTTTGACGCATTATGAATAATCGAAATACGTCATCCTAGAGTTAAAGAAGAAACGAAGCTTGCTATAGGTGACTATCAATGATTTATAAATAATATAGGATTAATGTTTTAACCTCATTCACCATGAAGTTTTAACCTCATTAACAACGAAAAAGGGGAGTATGATTTATTTACAAACAACAAGATTTAAACAATGGACCAGAACATATTATTCGTCATCATTGGAGGCGCTTCCCTACTCGGGGGCTTACTCGTAGGCAAAATTGTATTTGCCCGCAATACCAAAAAACAAGTTGAAGAAGCCGAAGCACAAGCTGCTAATATTTTAAAAGAAACCGAATTAAGAGCGGAGACGATTAAAAAAGAAAAGCAATTGGAAGCCAAGGAGCGTTTCGTGCAATTAAAGTCCGAATATGATCGTGACTTATTAGAGAAAAACAAAAAAATTGGCGAGGCGGAAAATAGAATTAAGCAAAAAGAAATTACTATTAATCAGAAAGAGGCTTCTTTAGATAAGCAAGTCAAAGACAACGATGTGATTAAAGAAAAATTAAATCGTGAAATTGATTTAGTGAATGTAAAGCGCACTGAATTAGAGAAACACCAAGAAGAGCATATCCGTAGATTAGAAAAGATATCTAATCTAAGTGCAGAAGATGCGAAGCAACAATTAATTGAAAGCTTAAAGCATGAGGCGCAAACACAGGCCCTTGTTTTACAACAAGAAATTATAGAGGACGCGAAGCAAAAGGCAAATAAAGAAGCTAGAAAAATTATCATTCAATCTATTCAAAGAACGGCTGCAGAAGTAGCTATTGAAAATACAGTGACTGTATTTAATTTGGAGTCAGATGAAATGAAAGGTCAAATTATTGGAAGAGAGGGTCGTAATATTCGTGCCATTGAAGCAGCTACAGGAGTAGATTTAATTGTAGATGATACACCAGAAGCTATTTTACTTTCTTCATTTGATCCACTGCGTCGTGAAATTGCCCGTTTAAGTTTACAACGTTTAGTAACAGATGGTCGTATACATCCTGCCCGTATTGAAGAAGTGGTAGAAAAAACACGTCGTCAATTAGAAGATCAAATTGCAGAAATTGGAGAGCGTACCGTTATTGAATTAGGTATTCATGGATTACATAAAGAGTTGATCAGAATTATTGGTAAGATGCGTTTCCGTTCTTCTTATGGTCAAAACTTATTAATGCACTCTCGTGAGACCGCAAATTTATGTGGTATCATGGCGGCTGAATTAGGATTGAATCCAAAACTAGCTAAAAGAGCAGGTCTATTACATGATATCGGTAAAGTGCCTGATGAAGAAACGGAGTTAAGCCACGCCTTATTAGGGGCTAAACTAGCTGAGAAATACGGTGAAAACCCAGCAGTGGTGAATGCCATTGGGGCCCACCATGATGAAATGGAAATGGAATATGTGATTTCTCCGATTATCCAGGCTTGTGACGCGATTAGCGGAGCGAGACCAGGTGCAAGAAGAGAGATTATGCAACAGTATATTCAGAGAATCAAGGACTTAGAAAACTTAGCCATGAACTACACAGGGGTAGAAAAAGCCTATGCGATTCAAGCGGGTCGTGAGTTAAGAGTCATTGTAGAGGCTGAAAAGGTAAC
>JBILDC010000034.1:0-4599 GCA_044352855.1 Sediminibacterium sp.
ATTACTCGGAACGAATCTGCCAAAACAGATTTGGGACGGCGAAGGTAGGCTATTTCAGTGTATTTCCGCTCAAAATTGGCTTAAAAATAAGGGCCACCGGGAAATGATCGCTATATCCACCCCTAAACCGGTCTCCATCATAGGTTCTTTTGGGGTAGCCCTGGTATTTACCCTGGGTTTCAATCATGTCAGGAATGGTGTAAATGATTGGTTTGTAGTTGGTTAGGTTATTGCTAGCCTGGACCCAATGCCTACTTAATAAGATTTGATCAAATAGGCTCCAGCTATCTCTAAAGGCTAAACTGCCGTATCCCTTTTTGAAAAGAGCTAAAAAGGGGTTTAAAAGCTCCAGTTTTTTAATACTGGCATTATTAGGGTTGTCGTTGAAGTCTCCCATGACTATAAATTTTGCTAGCGGGTCAACTATGGCAACACTATCCATTATTTTTTTACAAACGCTAGCAGCCCATATTCTTTTGCCATTTGAAATAAAGGCACCACCTCTTCTACTTGGCCAATGATTCACTAATATATGCACCCACTCTCCATCTAATCTTCCTTTAACATATAAAATATCACGAGTGGCATAGTCATTAAAATGATTGGCATCTGTTAATGAGTAGGGTCGGTATTGATAAGGTATAAAATAAGAGGGGTTATAAATTAAGGCAACATCTATTCCTCGCTGGTCTTTTGAATCAAAATGCAAATACTTGTAATGGTATTTTTGCAAAATAGGCTCCGCAATCAATTTTTCCAATACCCATTTATTCTCAATTTCTACTAAGCCCATTATTGCGATACCATTACTGTTATCCATTTTGCCCATTCCATAGATAACTTTTGCAAGAAGTTTAGATTTTATGGAATACGCTTCACTGGTATATTGTTTTTGACTGCCGGGTAAAAATTCTTCATCAATAACTTTTATTTGGTTAGTGGTATCATAAAAATTTTCACAGTTATAAAAGCCTACAATTATACTTTGAGCAGGAAGCTTTATCAGTAGCAGCATAAAAAGGGGAATAAAATATTTTTTCATGTAGGATTCTATTTTTGAGTAAGTATATACAAAAGATGAACTCCAATTGAGCGTATTTACCGAAAGAATTTGCTTTGATATAAATCACAAATTGTGTCTTCAAAAATGAATATGGTATCTATTCACAAATTGTTATTATTTTTCTTATTGCTAGTATTTCAATCTGCTCATGCACAAAATGAAGAAGAGATAACAAAGCAATGGGTCTATGACGAAAATGAGAGAACTTATAATTGGGTACCTACTTTATTAAAATCCAATAGAAATATTCTAACTAGCATTTCTCAGTTTAATGGCTATGTCTTTAATTGGATTCCAAGAGGGCAGGCATATAATAACAGTACAATTATTGATGGCATTAATTGGGATTCCAATTTAAATGGGTGGAACGCGTCTTTTTCATATACTGGTATGTATAAAATTTTTCATCAAAAGCAAAGCGATGAGAATTTAGAGTTTTCTACCGAAGGCTATAGTAAAAATTATAGAACGAGTTATTTAACTACCTCTGCTAATTTATTCAAAAAAGGCTGGCGATTGCATACAGCAATTTCTAATGCATCCTATATGAATGAAGGACATATTCAATTTAGTACAAAAGGCAATCGCAACGAATGGAGTTTGAATTCGTTCTTGGTTTTTCAAAATATGCCCAATGGTTTGTCGCCTGGTGGGTTTAAAAAAATACAGGGGGCCGCATTTAGTATTGATAAAAATTTAAAAAACAATCAATCATTTGGCCTCACCTTTTGGTGGGATCAGGCGAATCAGGGTAAACAGGCCCCTTCTGTTTTAGAAGCCTATACATTATCGCAGCTTAGAAATTATAATCCTAGTTGGGGTTGGCTAGATGGGCAAGCCTATTACCCCAATAGTAAATATACAAATGTACCTGTGCTTTCTATTAGATATGAAAAGAGTTGGAGGGATAAGGCTATATTCCAAATTAATTTTGGACTTGCTATTGGAGAGCAAGGAACGTCTCAATTAGATTGGACATCAACTGCAGATCCTAGACCTGATTATTATCGTTATTTACCAAGTTATAGAAAGGATAGTATTACGCGTAGTCAATTAACTCAATGGTTCGAGTCGAATCCTCAAGCCTTACAAATTAATTTTGATCGAATGCAAAAAATAAACACGGCATCCGTTTCAAAAAGATCTTTTTATATCATCAATAAAAATAGGGCTGACATTATTTTAGCAAGGGCGTCTGCGCTTTATAAATTGGAAATTAATAATTATTGGAGCACGAATGTTGGAATACAGATTGCTAAAGATAAAATTCATCATTCAAATGTTATTGATAACCTATTAGGAGGACAGTTCTATTATAATTATAATGGCTGGGTGATTGATGATGGACTTATTAATAGTTTTCAAAATAATATACAGAGTCCAGATCAGAAAATTAAAGAAGGTGAAAAGTGGGGTCCCAATTTTGAGTTAGAATCAATGCAAGCGTCGAGTTGGCTGCAACTTAAAAATACAAGTCCAAGATGGGAATTTTCCACTGGGCTTAATTATGCAATGGATTTATTTCAAAGAAATGGTTTTAATCAAAATGGACTTTTTATAAATAATTCATTAGGTCGTTCTTCTCTTTTGTATTTTCCAAGTGTCGGGTACAAGGGTCAAGTTTTATATAAACACACGGGTCGTATCTACGTAAAATCAATTTTTTTTAATCAACAATTTGCTCCAAATTCATCTGCTGTATTTTTAGATCCTGCTTTCCATGCCTTTCAAACGCCATTTCTATTACCCCTTTTAAAAAACGGCATTGACCTTAGTTTTTATTTCAGAGGGGTCGATACTAAAATAATGCTGAGCGCTTATTTTCAAAAAGTAAAAAACGAGTCTGAAAAAAGATTTTTTTATCACGATAGGTATGGTTCTTTTGTTTATGGAGTGATAGGGCAAAAGGAAAGTATTTACCAGGGGGTAGAGTCTTCTGTAGAAACCTTACTATTTAATTTTTTCCAACTTGAAATGTCCTTTAATATAGGGAGGTATTATATTTCAAATAATCCTTTATATGAGATTTTACTAGTCAATGACATGTATAAAGTAGAGTCTGGTTTATTAAGACTAAAAAACCTGCCTGCTACAACAGGACCTGAAATAACCGAAGCAATTTCAATACAAGTGCAGCCTACTTATTCAACGCGCGTTTCATTAACAGGAATTTATGCATCAAAAAGAGCCATCAGCTATGATTATTATAGGCGTTCTGCATTATTGCTCGATCCAATAGCTACTCAAAAACTTTATACAAGTTTACACGATGTTGAATATCTGCCTAGTCAATTTGTGTTAAATGCGTCTATGTCTAAATTCTTTAATGTAAGCTATGGTAAACAGAAGTTGCCTATTTATTGCAATTTTAGTTTTAAAAATTTACTAGGTACACTTATTCCAGTATTAGTTTTCGAGCAATCTCGTTTCGATTATATTAATTTAAATCCAAACAAATACCCACTTAAATATTTATACGACCAAGGCCTCACTTATGCCATTGGTATTCAATTACAAATTCAATAATTTTTTATGAAAATCAAAACCTCTCTGACTATTTTTATTTCTTCAATAGCTATAGTCGTATTATTTTTTTCAGCTGCTTGTTTAAAGCAAACGGCATATGCACAGCCAGTTAACGGCAATGATACTGATTCGTTAGTTAGTATTAAAGCGTTAAGAAAACTTCATGCTATGGGAAATTTTGAACCCATTACTAAATCAATGGCTTTAGAAGCCACTATTGTAGCAAATGATGAGCACGATAATTTGTATAAATCAATTAGTATTCAAGATTCATCTGGTGGCATACTCTTAAATTTAGATGGAAGCTCATTATATCAAACTTATCCAGTTGGAACGACGATAAGAGTACGTTTGCAAAATTTATTTTTAACTGATTATAGAAGAATGTTACAAATAGTGGGATCTGTAGATACTAGTTCTGGACAATTATTAACAACTGGTATTGCTGCGCCTTTGTTTTCTAAATTTATTAAAGTAGTTAAAGAAAATACGAATATAGTTCCAATGATAGTTTCTTTTAAAAATTTAGCGGATAGCTTGCAAGGCAGACTTATTAAAATATCCAACGTTGAATTTTCTGCAGCAGATACTAATTCAACCTTTGCCGATAAAAAAAATAAAATTGGTGCTAGTAGAGGCCTGAAATTTTGTACAGGCGGAACTATTTATCTTAGGACAAGTGGCTATGCCGATTTTGCTGGTATTTCTTTACCAAAAAACAATGGAGATATTGTTGGTATTTATTCTGTTTACAATTATGAAAAGCAGTTATTACTAAGAGACACAAGTGACATTTTGTTTAGGTCCAAGCGCTGTACTGGAGCAGCCTGGCTCAAAAACTAGCCATCATTGGCCAAAGGCTTGACAGCTTGGCAGAATTTTGGCTTTGGTACCCTGTTTGCTAGTATAGTGCTAAACAACAGAACTATGCAAAAAGGTCAAATAAGAGTTCAGACAGAGAACATCTTTCCCATCATTAAAAAGTTCCTTTACAGCGACCACGAAATATT
>JBILDC010000035.1:0-4326 GCA_044352855.1 Sediminibacterium sp.
CATGGCAAAATTTGCTTCGCCTTTTGATTGTTTGGTATTCAGATTAAAGTGCTAATTACCCAACGCACTGCATGCTTACCCCAACCGCTACGACTGCTGTCAAAACCATACGACCCCAATTGTATCTTATGAGATAAATCTTAATTCGAACCAACAAAATTACAACAAATTGCTGAATTACTTGAACAAACGCCAAAAGTCAAGCCCCAAAGCGTATAACATAAGGCCAAACATGAGCATCATACCCACCACTTGAGCGTATTCCATAAACTTATCACTGGGCTTTCTACCTGTAATCATTTCCACTATAATAAACAGTGCATGCCCCCCATCCAAGGCTGGAATAGGTAGCACATTCATAAAGGCAAGTATAATAGAGAAAATAGCGGTCAAAGTCCAAAAACGTTCCCAATCCCAAGCAGCAGGAAATGTATTTCCAATGCTAATTAAACTACCCAAGGAATCGTTGGGGTTTACCTTGCCTGTAAAAATTTGCTTGATGCCTTGAATATAATTATCTAAAGTAGTATAACAACGATTTATGCCTTCAGGTATGGCTTGAAAGAAAGTAAATTCTTTATGCACGGTTTTAAATAAGGCATAAGGAAGTTTTACAAATAAACCTATCTGTCCTGAACCATTAATTAATGTTTTAGTATACACTGTGTCCGCTCCTCTTTTTAACATGACCATTACAATAGAATCGGCATATTTTTGTTTCACTTCAATAAATTCATACTGATACCTAATACTGGTATTATTTATTTTCAAAAGGGTATCGTTTTTATTAAAAGCCCCTTCTAAAATGACTGCCGATTTTCCTACTGAATCAATAATGACTGGTATACGCGGAATAACAAAGGGATCTGCTTTTTTAAACTTAGCAAGTGATGTAGCTAAAGTAGTGGGTATATTTAATGAGATAATACTATCCCCTCTTTGCACTTCTAAAGTGGTAGGATTCGTTAAAATTAATTTTGATTCTAAAGCATCAAAGTTTTCTAATTCTTTTTTATCTACTGAAACAATGATATCTCCCTCTTGCACACCCATTTGTTTGGCAAGTGCACTAGCATGCACACCATAGGTCACATTTTTTGCAGGCAAATAATCATCGCCCCAATACCAAGCAATACCAATAAAAATTACAATGGCTAATACCACATTCACAATTACTCCTCCTAACATCACAATAAGTCTTTGGTAAGCAGGCTTAGATCTTAATTCCCAAGATTCAGGTTCTTTTTTCAACTGCTCTTTGTCCATACTCTCATCAATCATGCCTGCAATTTTCACATAACCGCCAAATGGAATCCAACCAATACCGTATTCAGTCTCCCCTATTTTCTTTTTCCAAAGACTAAAGCCTGGATTAAAGAATAAATAAAATTTTTCTACACGCGTTCCGAATAAACGCGCAGGAATAAAATGTCCTAACTCATGTAAGACTACTAATATGGAAAAAGATAAAATAAATTGTGCTGTTTTTACACCCACTGCTGCAAAATCCATTGCTAAAATATACATATATTATAATTGTATTAAAGAGGCTGCGAAGTTACGCGCCTCCCCATCGGTTTCAAAATAATCTTCCAAACTAGGTGTTGCGATATAGTTAATTTTTTCTAAAGTTTTTTCAATGAGCTCGGTCATCTCTAAAAATCCAATTCTATTTCTTAAAAAAGCATAGACAGCAATTTCATTCGCTGCATTTAATACACAGGGGGTATTGCCTCCTTTTTCCATCGCTTCCTTGGCCAATTGTAAATTTCTAAATGTTCTAGTATCGGGCTCGTCAAAACTTAATAAATTCGGTTTATCGAAAGTATACCTTGGGAAATTGTTTTTTAATCTTTGCGGAAATGCCATAGCATATTGAATGGGTAATTTCATATCAGGCAGTCCCATTTGTGCTTTAATACTTCCATCTTCAAACTGCACCATACTATGAATAATACTTTGTGCATGTACTACAACCTTAATTTGATTGGGTGCTAAATTAAATAACCATCTTGCTTCAATCATCTCCAGCCCTTTATTCATAAGGGTTGCAGAGTCTATAGATATCTTAGCCCCCATGGACCAATTCGGATGTTGTAAGGCATGATCGCGTTTCACGTTCACTAAGAAATTAGGTTTCTTTCCTAAGAAAGGACCACCACTTGCAGTAAGAATTATTTTTTCAATAGGATTATTTTGCTCTCCTACTAAGCATTGAAAAATAGCAGAATGCTCGCTATCTACTGGAATAATAGCTGCTCTATTTTCTTTGGCTTTGCGCATGACTATATCGCCAGCCACGACTAAAGTTTCTTTATTGGCAAGCCCAACAGCCTTTCCATTTTCAACAGCCGTTAAAGTGGGTTTTAATCCAGCAAAGCCTACAATGCCTGCCATCATAAAATCATAACAATCCATGGCAGCCACTTGCTCTAATGCTTCCTCTCCTGCAAAAACTTTTATGGGTTTGCCTTCTAATGCTTTTTTAACAGTGGCATATTTTGTAAGATCTACAATTACCACCATATTAGGTTGGAAGAGTAATGCTTGCTCAATTAATAAAGACTCGTTGGAATGAGCTGTTAATATTTCAGCTACAAATAATTCAGGATGTGCAGCAATTACCTCAAGGGTTTGTTTCCCTATTGACCCTGTAGACCCGAAAATGGCAATTCTTTTTTGACTCATCCAATTGTTTTCTTAGACATTAAAATTAAGCTATTATTTTTTTATGGCGCAATATATTGCTTTAGCGCATTGGCAATAACCCTGTCATTACTTAAACGGGGTACCTTATTTTGACCCCCCAATTTTCCCTGCGCTCTCATATAATCAATAAAGGCATTTTTTTGCATGGGGTTAATTTGCAAAGGTGCTAATATAGACCCTGCCATTAAATCCTCGTAATAAACATTCTTAGTACATAAGGCTTCGTTCAACCTCTTACTAAACAAAGCCATATCTGCGGGCTTTTTTTCAAATTCAATAAACCATTCATGATAACTTTTTCCTTCCCCTTGTTGAATAAAAGGAGCTACTGTAAATTCTACCACAGACACATCCATATTTTTAGCTACTTCCAATAATGCTTGCTCTACTTCTTCTCCAATCACATGTTCTCCAAAAGCAGAAATAAAATGTTTGACTCTTCCTGTAACTATTACTCTGTAAGGGTCAATGCTTACAAATTTTATGGTATCTCCTAAATGATAACCCCATAAACCTGCATTGCTATTAATAACCAAGGCATACTGCTCTCCTAATTCTACATCAGCTAGTGAAATTCTAAGAGGCGCTTCATCATGCACATTCGCAAGTGGAATGAACTCATAAAAAATACCACTATTGGTATTTAATAATAAACCTGGTTCTGTTCTTGTATCTTGATAAGCAAAGAAACCCTCACTAGCGGGAAACAATTCAATGGTATCTATTTGTTTTCCGATGGTATCAAATAGTTTTGATTTATAGGGCTCAAAATTCACACCTCCTTGCACTAGCACTTGAAGGTTAGGAAAAATTTCAATCACAGGTTTTCCCGTTAATTCAACAATTCTATCAAAATACATTTGTACCCAAGGTGGAATGCCTCCAATTAATGTCAAGTCCTTGCCTACTGTTTCTGTAACAATCTTATCTAGTTTCTCTTCCCACTCTTCTATGCAATTGGTTTCAAAGCTAGGTAACTGGTTTCCTCTTAAATATTGAGGAATATGATGATTCACAATGCCACTTAATCTTCCTGTGGGAATACCACCCACTCGCTCTAGTTCGGGGGAACCGCTTAGAAATATCATTTTACCCCCTGAAAACTGGGTATTCCCCGTTACAGACATATAGGCAAGTATGGCATTTCGGGCCCCATTAATATGATTGTCTATAGAATCCTTGGTAATGGGTATGTATTTAACCCCGCTGGTGGTGCCGCTGGTTTTGGCAAAATAGATAGGTCGGCCCTTCCAAAGCACATTTTGAGTTCCTTTTTTAATTTGGTCGATATAGGGAATAAACTGCTCGTAGTCTCTTAAAGGCACTGCTTTTTGGAAGCTTGGGTAGTCGCTAACTTGGTCAAAATGATGTTCTTTTCCAAAAAGGGTGGTTTTCCCTACCTTAATTAATTGATTTAGAATGTCTTGCTGGTCTTTGAGGGCGGTTTTGCGATCCTTTTGTATTAGACGATGAATGACACCTGCAAAGGGTTTGGCCAATAAAGATTTGACATTAATCATATTCGGATACATTATTATAGATAGAACGAGGCGAAATTAGGTACTAATTTAGTTATTGTCAAATCACTTTAGTCCTTAAAAATCAGATAAATGTGGG
>JBILDC010000020.1:0-43737 GCA_044352855.1 Sediminibacterium sp.
ATTATGAGTAAACTACATTTCACCACGAAGCACGCCAACGCGGCTACCGTTAAACATGGCTGGTACATTGTTGATGGTACTAATCAAACCGTAGGACGTATCGCTTCAAAAATCGCAGCAGTTCTACGTGGTAAGAACAAAGCTTATTACACTCCTCACGTTGATTGTGGAGATTATGTAATCATCATTAATGCAGAAAAAGTACAATTGACTGGAAACAAATTCCACGATAAAGTTTACTTGAACTATTCTGGTTACCCAGGTGGTAAGAAGGAAGAAGCTGCTGAAGATTTAATCAAGCGTCGTCCAGAAGTAATTATGGAAAGAGCGGTAAAAGGTATGTTACCTAAAAACCGTTTAGGTCGTAAGATGGTTAAAAAATTATTTGTGTATGCTGGACCTAACCATCCTCATGCTGCACAACAACCTAAAGAATTTAAATTTTAATTAATTCCAAATCTAAATAAATGGAAAAGCAAACAAATGCAGTTGGTCGTCGTAAGGAAGCAGTAACACGCGTCTTTGTTAGTAAGGGTAGTGGAAAAATTACCGTGAACGACAAAGATTACAAACACTATTTTCCTTTAGTGTATTTACAAAATCAAGTAGAAGCTCCTTTGAAATTAGCGGAAGCACTTGGTAAATATGATATCGTAATTAACGCACAAGGTGGTGGTTTAAAAGGCCAAGCCGAAGCAGCCAAATTAGGTATTGCGCGCGTATTAATAGAACTAAATCCTGAATTACGTCCTGCTTTAAAAGCAGCCGGACAATTAACGCGTGACTCTCGTAGCGTTGAGCGTAAGAAATTCGGACATAAGAAAGCACGTAGAAGCTTCCAGTTCAGCAAACGTTAATCCAACAACCTTAACATTAATTCATTATAACAAATTATACAAATGGAAAATAACACTTCATTACAACAGCAATTACTGGAGGCCGGCGTACACTTTGGTCACCTTAAGAAGAAGTGGAACCCTAAAATGTTACCTTATATTTTCGCAGAGAAAAAAGGAATACATATTATCGACTTAAATAAAACAGTTGATCATTTACAACAAACTGCTGCTGCTTTAAAGCAAATTGCTAAAAGTGGTAAGAAGATTATGTTCGTTGCTACAAAAAAGCAAGCGAAAGAAATTGTAAGTGAGTGTGCTAAAAAAGTAAACATGCCTTACGCTACAGAGCGTTGGTTAGGTGGTATGTTAACTAATTTCAATACAGTTCGCAAGAGTGTAAAGAAAATGCAAAGCATTGAAAAAATGTTAGCAGACGGAAGTGCTGAAAGCTTAACTAAAAAAGAGCGTTTAACATTAGGTCGTGATAAAGATAAAATGGAAAAAGTATTAGGTGGTATCGCTCAATTGGGTCGTTTACCAGCTGCTTTATTCTTAGTAGATATCGGACATGAGCATATTGCACTTGCAGAAGCAAAGCGTTTAGGTATTCAAACATTTGGTATGGTAGATACTAACTGTGATCCTAACAAAGTAGATTTTTCTATTCCTGCAAATGATGACGCAACAAAATCTATCGCAATCATTACTAACTATATTACTGCTGCAATCGCAGAAGGTTTAGCAGAGCGTCAAGCTTCTAAAGATGACGAAGGCGATACTGACGAAGGCAACAATGAAAACGAAGCAAAAGCAAAACGTATGGAAGCCGAGGCTAACGCTGAAGGTGGAAGAGGTAAGCGTGGTGCGGGTGCTGCTCCAACAGCTCCAGGTGCACCTAAGCGTCGTATTCAAAGTACACGTCGCCCAGCAGGTAAATAAATATTAACCAATTGGGTTATTGGTGTCCTTGGGATACTAATGACCCAATTGTTTTTTTTTCGATACGAAGCCGTATCCCATTTTTTAACAATCTTATTTTAAAATATATTTTATGAGTACAATTACAGCTACTGACATTAATAAATTACGTCAAGCAACAGGTGCTGGTATGATGGATTGCAGAAAAGCATTAACTGAAACGAATAACGATTTTGAAGCAGCCATTGATTGGTTACGTAAGCAAGGCCAAAAAGTAGCGGCTAAGCGTAGCGACCGTGAAGCAAAAGAAGGTGTGATTATTGCACAAACTTCTGCTGATCATAAAACTGGTTTTGTAGTTTGTATTTCTTGTGAAACAGATTTCGTTTCTAAGAATGCAGAATTCGTAGCCTTTGCACAAGTTATCGCAGATGCTGCAGTAGCAAACAATGTAAAATCTGCTGCTGAATTAAATGAAGTAAGTGTGAACGGCACAAAAGTGTCTGATATGATTAATGATAAATTAGCTTCTATCGGTGAAAAAATTGGTGTAGCTAAATTTGAAAGAGTAGACGCTGCTTATGTAGCATCTTATATACACGGTTCTTACAGAATGGGCGTATTAGTTGGTTTAAGTTCTGAAGCTGCTGAAGTAGGTAAAGACTTAGCCATGCAAATTGCTGCTATGAACCCAGTGGCTGTAGATCCTGAATCAGTTCCTGCTGAAACAGTTGCTCGTGAGCGTGCTATCATTATTGATACCATGAAAGAAGATCCTAAAATGGCCGGCAAACCTGAAGAAATGATTGTTAAGATTGCAGAAGGTAAGATTAACGCTTTCTTTAAAGAGCAAACCTTATTAGCGCAAGCCTTTGTAAAAGATGGCGGTAAAACCGTTGGTGAGTATGTAAAGTCGGTTGACGGCGCATTAAAAGTGACCGAATTCAAGCGTGTGGCATTGGGTTAAATTGCAAGTGAACAGTGCTTCATGCAAAAAATTCAAATGGTTCAAATACCTAGATAGTAACTAACTAGCATAATAGTATAAAAAGGGTCCCCCGATCTATCAGGGGACCCTTTTTATATTAATATATAAAATAAAAAAATATATAAATTATTATATCACTTAAAAAAGCGAATCAATATATTATATCGCATTATAAAAAATATTAATTTAGAAATAATTCTAATTTATGCGCAAATTAATTACCCTTTTTTTGATTTTTGGCTATACCCAAATAATGGCTCAAAACCTTGAAACCAGCTTTAAGGTTAAGTATAAAAACAATAAAATTTTAGTAGAGGATCAGACCCCTTTTAGTTTGTGGTTGATCAATCAAAGAGACTATACTTTTGATATTTCAGATCCTAGTTTAGCGGGACAGGAATTATCATTCAGTTTTATAAATGATGCAGTCCAAAACAATCTACCTAATATTAGCAACTATTATAAAAAAACGGGTAAAGAGGGGGAGGCTAATGCAAATATTAAAATTAATATGGCTATAAATGGCATGGACCCCATGTTAGTTGTCTATTTATACTCAGAAAAACAAGCATCTGCAGGCGGTAAGCTTTATTTCTCAAATCATTTAAATGATAACTATACTTTCTTTAATAATAGAATGTATAAACAATATAAAGTCATACAATCTTTTGATACAAAGCTTGGCTATAAATTAAATAAAAATGTTCCATTTTCCGGTAATGAAGAAATAGGTTTTTATGTTGATTTAAATAAAGATAAAAATCTTGATTTAGTCTATGCAGCAGATCAATTGTATTCAAAAGATGCTTTATTTAATACTGCTAAATTAATGGTCCCCATCTATTTTACAATTCAACATAATAAAGAACAGGAAAATCCTTTAACAATAAATATTTCAAATGAAGATTTATCTAAACCTAATTCTGTCCCAAAAACTTTACTACATAATTGGGATATAAAAACCGAATTAGATTTAGATGGCGATGGCGTTAAAGAGTTTTTAAATTGGGGTGAACATTATCATGTAGGCCCAAGTCCACTTTGGAAGGATGTTGCAACACAATTAGGAATGACCAGTGGAGTTGATTATGGTCCTGCAGCTTCTCCAGAAGCAGCCACTTTCTACGATCCAGTATTTTACCTTAGAAAATTTAGGTATTATAAAGTTGATTCAAATAGATTAATAGATAAAGCAAGTCAAATCCCAGCGTATCAAGTATTAACAGGTGCTTTTTTTGGTGCAGGAGGTGATGTAGATAATGATGGAGATAATGACATAATATTAAAAGCTAATAATGGTCGAGGTAAAATATTATACAATGATGGTAAGGGTCTATTTAATAATTCCTTAGATATGGATGAAATTCCAAGAATTTATCCTGGCGAAGATTTTAATAGAAGTGACGGCTATCATTATCCCTATTTGATAGATATGAATAATGATGGGTATAAAGATTGGGTATTAACTTTAAATGCACCTATTCCAAAAGAACCAATCAGAGTTGTTTATTATCCAAATAACAAAGGCATATTTGATATTAAAAATCCGGTCGATGTTTTTCCTAAAAATAATGTTTATGGTAAGGATAATGTTTTATCTTATGCTGTGATACAAATGAAAGAAGCAGATTTAAATAAAGATGGTCTCAATGAACTTATATTTTTATTTGGTACAGTTTCTAACCAGGATTATTTAAACATTCTTCCTAGAAATATTTTTAAAATTATATCTATAACCAAAACTGGCAATATAGATGTAACTGGCACCTATTTTCCCAATAATTCAAATATTGTTGAAACCGGGAATGCTATGAAGGGCTTTAATATTATAGATGTTGATGGAGACGGTCTATTAGATTTTTTACCAAGATTTGAAATGTATGATCCAAAGTATGCAAATTGGTTCCCAACGGGTGCATGGAGAGGGTACTGGAATAATAAAACAAGCTTTCAGTATTATGCATTTAATGGTACTAATTATGAAATAAAATCTTTAGGTAAAATTTTGTCCTCTGTATCTAGTTCTAATAATTCTAATACTCCATCTAGCTTAAAAGAAGAGCAAACCATAACAAACTATGTTGAAATAATAGATTTAAATAATGATAATGTGCCAGAGTATTTTACAGCTCAAAATGGTATGGGTAGTCTTCATAAAGCTGTAAATGATTTCACAGTAGGAAATAAAACTATTGATGTAAAAGAAGTCGTTATCAAAGGAACTTATCTAGGTTCTTTAAAAATTGATGGATATGATACAACACAAATAGAATTTAGTATTGTTAATCCAACAATAGACTCAAGTGTTGTTATAAAGAATAATAATCAAGTATTTTTAAATCAATCATTGGATCGATCTAAAAATTTATATCATACAGCATTCGTAAAACTCACGCATAAAACATTAAATATTTCTAATTATGGATATATTAAATTAAATGTTACAGCAGACATCCCAGAACAACCCAAAATAGTAACTATTAATGCTGACACAAGTTCAAACGCAACATTTTGTTTGACAGCCCCTGGTTCTATTTTAATTAAATCAGATTCTGTTACTAAGATTGATAAATTTACATTCGAAATTTCCAATGATGTAAATTTCACTTCAGCTAAATCAATAGAGTCATCAACTGCACGTATACAATATGATTTTACACAAACTGGTACATTTTATATCAGACTTAAAACAACTAATAAAAATGGGAGCAGTAGTTATTCTACAGTCAAATCTTTTATAATAAAAACCGCACCTAGCATTCCTACTATTACAAGAGACAAGGATAATAATTTAGTCTCTTCTGTTAGTACAGGCATTCTATGGTATAAAGATGGAGAACCCACTGGAGAAAAAACGCAGATAATTAGACCCTCTAGTCTCGGCAGTTACAGTGTAAGAGTAACACAAGATGGTTGTTCGGCTATTTCATCAAACTACTACTATTTAACCACCGACTTATTTAAAATTAGCTCAACTGAGTATATCAAACTAGCTCCAAATCCATTTGTGAACCAAGTAAATCTTGATTTTATGATAAATGGATATGGCAAACTAAATGTAGAAGTAATCTCTATCACTACAGGTAATATTTTATTAACCCTAAAAGGACTAATTACCGGAACCCCTATTTACTTGGGTAAACTTTCAAGTGGGGTATATCTGGTTAAACTAACCTCATCTGATAATAAATTTGTACATCAGTTTAAGATGGTAAAAATGTAGAACACTTAAGATTTTAAGACAGAAAAAGGGGTTTCGACGAGTCGGGACCCTTTTTTGTTGCTCCAAAATTCTTATCTTGCAAGTACAAAATAAGCAGAACTATGTTGCCAAAATACAAGCGTGTATTATTGAAATTATCAGGAGAGGCATTATTAGGAAATCAAAAAACGGGAGACCCCTTTGATCCTATCATTATTGAGCAATATGCCAATGAAATTAAGCAAGTAGTAGAACTAGGCGTTCAAGTAGCCATCGTTATTGGAGGTGGTAATATATATAGAGGCATGAATGAAGCAGATAGTGGTATTGAGCGTGCACATGGAGATTATATGGGAATGCTGGCCACTGTAATTAATGCAATGGCCATTCAAGCCATGTTAGAGAAAATTGGTGTGTATACTCGTTTACAATCGGCCATTGTAATGGAGCAAGTAGCTGAACCTTATATTCGTCGTAAAGCACTTCGACATTTAGAGAAAGGACGTGTGGTTATATTTGGTGCAGGTACAGGTAATCCTTATTTCACAACTGATACAGCAGGATCACTACGTGCCATTGAAATGAAGGCCGATGTTATATTAAAAGGAACCCGTGTAGATGGTATTTATGATAGCGACCCTGAAAAGAATCCAGCGGCCGTAAAATTTGAAAAAATTAGCTTCCAAGAATGTATATCAAAGAACTTAAAAGTAATGGATACCACTGCATTTACTTTATGCATGGAAAACAAATTACCTATTATTGTTTTTGACATGAACCAGCCTGGAAATTTATTAAAAGTAGTACAAGGAGCAGCTATAGGTACTTTAGTGGGCTAGTAGGGGGATAAAAATGGAATAATCCAACCACTGATGTAATTTTTACCTGGTTTCTAGTTCGCTTTCTTAATTTTAAAGTATGCAAAAATCAATCTCTTTAATTTTTATTCTTTGCCTTGTAGTGCTTGCTTCTACAAGTACCCATGCACAAAAAACTTTAAGTTTAAACGAAGCCATTCAAACTGCTTTAAAAAACAGTTATGATATTCAATTGGTGGAGAATAATTTAGCCATTGCTAAAAACAATAACAATATTGGCGTAGCAGGCGGTTTGCCCAACATTACCAATACAACCAACAACAACAATACATTAACTACCATTAATCAAACATTTCCAGATGCCAATAGAAATACTTCACGTAATGGTGTGGATGGTAGTACTTTAAATAATGGTTTGAATGCTAGTATGCTACTATTTAATGGTTATAGGGTACAGGCCACTAAAAGCCGTTTGGCAAGTTTAGAAACACAAAATAAGTCTTTACTTGAATCGCAATTGTTGAATACCATTTCAATAGTGATGCAACAATATTATAATGTTGTTCGTCAACAAGCATTTTTAAAAACTATTCAAAAGTCCATTGAAACCTCAAAGCAACGATTAGAGATTATTGAAACGCGTCAAAAAATTGGAGTGGCTAATCAAGCCGATTTTTTACAATCTAATTTAGATTTAAATGCGTTAATACAGGCGGAGCAAAATCAATTATTAATTATTGACCAAGCCAAGGCCGATTTGTTAAACACCATTGTACTTCCCGTTTCAACGCCCGTTCTGATCAACGATAGTATTCAAATAGACGATCAATTGGTATTGTCCGTAGTGGAAGCGAAAATGAAAACACATCCTTTATTACAATCAGCACAACAATTAATTAATATCAATCAGTTTTTAGAAAAGGAAACTAAGTCTTTAACGTATCCTACTTTAAGAGCCAGTACAGGCTATAATTACAATAGCAATAAGTCTGCGGCTGGTTTTATATTATTGAATGAAAGTTATGGTCCTTTTTTAGGTGTGAACTTAAGTATACCTCTTTATAATGGTGGTGCCAATAAACGCGCCATTAAAAATGCGGCTATTAATACAAATAATGCAAAAATTCAATTCCAAAATACAGAGCAGAATTTAACTACTGAATTATTTAAAACTTATCAGAGTTATAAAAATAGTTTAAAGCAAACACCTATTGAAATTCAAAATTTTGAAATGTCACAATCCTTATTAGATTTAGTGATGCAAAAATATCAATTAGGCCAAGCCACCATGGTAGATGTAAAACAAGCACAGCAAAGTTTTGAAACTGCTGGATTTAGATTAGTGAGCTTGCGTTTCAGTGCAAAAATTGCTGAAATAGAATTAAAGCGTTTATCCAATCAACTGACATTTTAAAGCCTACATGCAATCTAAGCTTCCCCATATTGGCACTAGTATTTTTACAGTAATGAGTCAATTGGCGGTGAAGCATAATGCCATTAATTTAGGCCAGGGCTTTCCTGATTTTCCTATGAGCGAGACGCTCATTGATTGTGTCACTGAGGCTATGAAAGCCGGTGGGAATCAATATGCGCATACCAACGGGGTTCCAGTTTTAAGAGAAAGACTTGCAGAGAAAATAAATACCCTATACGGAACTACTATTAATGCTGAATCTGAAATTACAGTTACACCAGGCGGTACCTATGCTATCTTTTCTGCATTTTCTACCATTATACAACCGGGTGATGAAGTTATTATTTTTGAACCTGCTTATGATAGTTATATACCTAATATTAGTTTTAACGGAGGGGTAGTGGTTCCCATTGCTTTAACTTATCCTAATTATAGTATTCCATGGGATACCTTAAAAGCAGCCATTACTAAAAAGACCAAGGCTATTTTGATGAATACGCCGCATAATCCAACTGGGATGGTAATGACGAAAGAAGATATTTTACAATTACAAGAAATAGTTGTTTCCAATAATTTGTATTTAATTAGTGATGAAGTATATGAGCATTTAATTTATGATGATAAAAAACATGAATCGGTCATTAAGTATCCTGAATTATTCGCGCGTAGTTTTGTTTGTTTTTCTTTTGGTAAAACCTATCACTGTACCGGCTGGAAGCTAGGCTACTGCCTAGCTCCAGAAAATTTAATGAAAGAATATAGAAAAGTACATCAGTTCAACGCCTTTAGCTGCGATACCCCTAAACAATTAGGTATTGCTAAACATATGGTAGATAAAGAGGCTTATTTAAGTTTAGGCAAGTTCTATCAAGCCAAAAGAGACTACCTAAGAAAATTATTATCAAGCACTCCTTTGAAGTTTATTCCTTCTTCTGGTTCTTATTTTGAATCTTATAGTTATGCTGCAATATCGAATGAGTCTGATAAAGTATTTGCAGAAAAATTAGTGAAGGATTATGGAGTAGCAGTCATACCTATGTCGGCTTTTTATCATAATGCCACTGATAATAAAGTCATACGACTTTGCTTTGCTAAAAAAGAATGTACACTAGAAGCTGCCGCTGCTTGTTTACAAAAATTATAAATAACATAAAACGTTTCATTTTATGTTAGCTATTCGAACTCAGTTTTCAAATCATTTTAATTATAATGCTGCTCTAGTAGTTAAATCTCCTGGAAGAATAAATTTAATAGGAGAACATATCGATTACAACCATGGTTTTGTACTGCCCGCTGCCATTGATAAATTTATTGAACTAGCCATAGGTAAAAGAACCGATGGCGCCATACACATGGTGGCAGTTGATTTAGGAGAAACCATCATCGTACCCATGCATAATTTACAGCCTCATGCTACAGCATGGGTTAATTATATAATTGGAGTAGTGGACCAGGTTCTAAATATGACGCATGCTACTACTAATAACTTTATTGTTACAGATAATAATACAGCAAGTACTAAAATTAATGTACCTACTAATGAAACAAACCTAGCTGCTGGCTTTGATATTTGTATTCAAGGTAATATTCCATTAGGTGCTGGCCTTTCAAGCTCTGCTGCGCTGGAATGCGCTGTTTTGTTCGCCCTTAATGAACTATACAATTTATCACTTAGTAAAATGCAAATGGCTTTAATGGCTCAGCAAGCCGAACATAAATTTGCAGGAGTGCATTGTGGCTTAATGGATATGTTTGCAAGTTTGCATGGACAAAAAAACAAAGCCATTTTATTAGACTGTGCTAGCTTGACTTTTACTTATTACCCCATTGAATTAAAAGACTATAGTATTGTTTTATTCGATACTCAAATTAAACATGCACTTGCCTCTTCTGAATACAATACCCGTAGGTTAGAGTGTGAACAGGGATTAAAAATAATTCAAGAAAAATACGCTTCTGTAAAAACATTCAGAGATATAAGCCTAGAACAAGTAGAAGCCTGTTTGGCTTCCAATGATGTCAATGGATCGAAGGTTTATCAAAGATGTAAATATGTAGTGGAAGAAATTGCACGCGTTCAATTAGCCGTGCAGGATTTAGCGAAGGCCGATATGAATGCCTTTGGAAAAAAAATGTTTGAGACCCATGAAGGATTATCCAAATTATATGAAGTGAGTTGCCCCGAATTAGATTTTTTAGTGAATGAAGTTGCCCCTAATGAAAATGTCTTGGGTGCAAGAATGATGGGAGGGGGCTTTGGTGGCTGCACTATTAATATTATCAAAAAATCGGCAGTAGAAGAAATTACAAAAGAGCTTACTGCTAGCTATGCCCAAGTAATGCATAAAGAATTAAGCCATTACATTACAAGTATTGAAGACGGGACGCATTTAGTAGCATAAAAAAAACCAGCCCTTTTTCAAAAGCTGGTTTTTATTTATTTTATAATTTTCTTTTTATTTCGTTGAAAAACTATATACCGTCGTTTGGTGATAGGTTTCTCCTGGTTTTAAGACAGTGCTTGGAAATCCAGGCTGGTTAGGACTATCAGGGAAATGTTGGGTTTCTAAAGTCAGGGCATAATGCTTATTGTACACCATGCCTTTTTTAGTACCTGTTAAAGTGCCGGTTAAAAAATTACCAGTATAAAACTGAATCCCAGGTTCGGTAGTCGCTACTGTTAAATAACGCCCACTGATTCGTTCATAGACGGATGCTATTTCTTCTAAGCCAGCTGCTTTGTTCAATACCCAGTTATGGTCATAGCCACCTGCTACTTTATCAAGGTCTTGACCTACTTTTTTAGCGGTAGTAAAATCCATTGGCGTGCCTTTTACATCCAAGAGTTCACCTGTTGGAATTAAATTACTATCTACAGGTGTATATTTGTTGGCCTTCAATTGTACAATATGATCATAAATATTTGGACTTGCACCAGCAGTTAAATTAAAATAAGCATGGTTGGTTAAATTAAGCACAGTGGTTTTATCGGTAGTAGCGGTGTATTCAATTTTAATTGAATTGTTTTCAGTTAACGTATACACTACTTGAACTTTTAAATTTCCTGGATAACCTTCCTCTCCATCTACACTTAAATAACTCAATTGAAGGCTAGTATCTCCAGGTAAAACAAGGGCTTCCCATATAACTTTATCAAAGCCTTTTAAACCCCCATGTAAAGATTGACCATTGTTGTTGATGGCCGCTGAATAAGCTACTCCATCTACTTTATAAGCCCCTTTAGCAAGGCGGTTGGCGTATCTTCCAATGATGGCGCCAAAATAAGGATTTCCTTTTTGAACATAACCATCAATAGAATCATAACCTGTAATTACATCACCTAAAGCACCCGCTTTATCCTTGGTAATTATTTTAGTAAGAATGGCACCATAATTAATGATACCTACTTGCATGCCAGCGGCATTGGTTAAAGTATATTCTGTTATTGGCTTTCCTTCTAAGGTCCCAAAACTTTGAGTGGTCACAGTTGCAGTATCCATCGCATTTTTATTTGTGTTATTGAATGAACAAGCCATATTTAAAATTGATAAAAAGCAAAATAACGCTAAGCTAGCTACTAAATATTTTTTCATCATTACTTGTTTTTTATTTTATAAATTAATACCAAGAACCATTTATCGTTTCATCTCCATTCGCATTATTATTGGCCATTCTTCTTTTTTGATTCCTTCTATGTATAAATGTAGTAACAAACATTAAAGGAATAAATATAAAGGTTAATGGAGGAATACCTAGTATGCTAATCCACTTGCCACCAAAATGACGGCGCATGGGGCGGCGTAAACGCTCTGCAATAATATACATAGCAGGTACAATGAATAAGGTCATGAAAAAGGCAAAGGCCAATCCATAAATAATGGTCCAACTTAGTGGTTTCCAGAAAGCAACGTTATCCCCCCCAAAGAAAATATGTGGGTTTAACTCGCTAAATAAAGTCACGAAATTGATATTGAAGCCAATGGCAATAGGTAAGAAACCTAGAATAGCTGCAAGGGCTGTTAATAGTACAGGAATAATTCTTGTCTTTCCTGCTTGAATAACGGCCTCTCTTGTTTTATAGCCTCTTGATCTTAACTCATCGGCAAATTCAATCACTAGTATTCCATTTTTTACCACAATACCTGCAAGCCCTACAATACCTAAACCTGTCATTACCCCAGATACTTTCATTCCAAAAATAGAGAAGCCTAAAAGCACACCTATAATACTAAATAAAATTTCCGTTAAGATAATCACTGATTTAGAAATAGAGTTAAACTGTAATACTAGCGTAAACAGAATTAACATTAAAGCAATCACTAAGGCCTTTCCTAAAAATGCCACGGTTTCTAATTGTTGTTCGTTCTCACCAGTTTGTTTAACAGATACGCCTTCAGAAATACCTTTAAAATTGCCAATGTATTGAGCAATCACTGCATTCACTGCAGTGGGGTTGAAACCTTGGTCTGTTTGAACATTGGATCTTAATTGAATTAATCTTTTTTGATTTTTTCTATTAATGCTACCAAAGGTATTTGTTGGTTCTACTTTTACCAGTGAGCTAATAGGAATATTTTTTACCATACCTCCTGCTGCCATATCTCTAAAAGATAAACGCATGTTCAGTAGATCTACTAAATTATTTCTCTGCAATTCCTCATTTCTTAATTGAATATTATATTCATCCTTACCATCTTTAATTTTAGAAACTTCTTTACCAAATAAAGCAGTACGAATTTGCATGCCCACTTGTGCACTGCTTACCCCTTCAATTAAAGCGCGGTCTCTATCAATAGTTAAGGTTAATTCAGGATTCACTAAATCCACATCCATCTTTAATCCATCAATACCTGGAATTTGTGCAGCGTCTAAATAATTTTTTAAACCTACTGCTGTTTTCACTAATTTGTCAAAATCATCTCCCTGAATTTCTATATTCACTGGAGGCTCCGTTGGAGGCCCATTAGATTCTTGTGTTACCGTAAATTCTGCACCAGGAATGCCTTTCATTTCTGCACGAATAGCATCTAAATAAGGCTCCGTCGATTTACCATGACGCTTTTCATATTCCACAAAATTAATTTGCACACGACCTAATTCAGATCTTGCATTTCTATCGCCACTCATTGGATCACCTGCACCTACTGCCACATTGCTAATAATACTTTCTACCAGTGGATTCTTTTTATTATTATCCATTTCTAAAGCCTTGGCTACTTTTTGTTCCACCACTTTAGTAATTGAATCGGTATAGTTTATTTTAGTACCCACTGGTAATTTTAAATACACATATACTTGGTTAGGATCTCCCTTGGGGAAAAATTCAATTCCTACTCTGCCAGTACTAATATTAATTCCAAAAAATATGAAGGAGAATATTAATAAAACAAAAGTGCCAATTAATAATTTAACGGGTCTCCAACCATTTAAGGCACGGCGTAAAATACGCTCATAGGTATCCATTAATTTTGGAAGCGTTCGGGTTTGGAACTTTTCAATTAAATCGGTAATAAAATATTTATTGGCTACTACCAATAGCATAAAGAATATTAATAAGTTGCCCAAGAAGGTAAAGCCCATCAAGTCTAATAATATTCCTATGGCAATGGGTATCCAGAAACCTTTTTTCTTAAACATAGCCGATTTAGGCTCCTCTGATTTTACTTCTTCATGGTTCATGAAATCTACTGCAAATACAGGGTTCATGATAAAGGCTACTACTAAGGAAGCAGCTAGTGTAAATATTAACATAGCTGGCAGGTAAATCATAAACTTACCAATAATACCAGGCCAGAATAATAAAGGGAAGAAAGGCGCTAATGTAGTAATCGTACCTGCTAATACAGGAATAAATACTTCACCTGCCGCCATTTTAGCGGAAGTAGTAGCTGTTAATTTTCCTTTTCCTTGCACAAAAATACGGTGCGTGTTTTCTATCACCACAATGGCATCGTCTACAATAATGCCCAGTCCAAATAAGAGGGCAAATAAAACCATGAAGTTTAAAGTAATATGCGAGCCCACTAATAAGTCACCAGCAGGTAACAATACAAAGGCAACAAACATACTCAAGGGTACCGATAAGGCCACAAAGAAGGCATTGGTTACACCCATAAAAAACATAAGTACCACCAACACTAAAATAAAACCAATGACAATGGAGTTGACTAAATCTGTAAAAGAACTTTTAGTTCTAATACTTGTGTCACCTGAAATAACCAAATCGACATCTTTCGGTATATCATTGGCTATGGCATCTGCTACAATTTTCTTCACCGCATCAGTAGTGGCAATTAAGTTTTCACCATTACGCTTAACAATATTTAAGGTAAGTACATTCTTGCCATTTAAACGTGCAAAGCTTTCATTCTTCTTCACCGTATCTTTAATGGTAGCAACGTCTCTTAAGTAAATGGGTGCCCCATTGGAATTACGTACAATAATATTAGCAATATCATTTGCATTTTTTAATTGACCCTTTAATTGTAGGTTACGATTCATCGTACCCACTTCTAATAAACCACCGGATAAATCTAGGTTTTCTCTTTGAATCGCAAAAGTGATATCGTCGAATGTAATGCCCGAGCTTTGCATTCTATAATTATCTACATTAATTTGAAATTCTCTTTCCGGAGCACCCACTAAATCAATTCTATTCACTTGTGAAATGCTTTCTAATTTATCTTTTAAATCGTCTGCATATTTTTTTAATTGAACCGGGCTGTAGTTACCACTAATATTCACATACATAATAGGCATATCACTGATATTTAATTCAATGACCCTAGGCTGCTGTGTTAAATCATTAGGCAGGTCCGATTTGGCTTTGTCCACCGCGTCTTTTACTTTTTGTAAAGCTATTTCTGGTTTTACATCTGTGCTAAACTCAACAGTAATCGCTGAAAAATCTTGTTGAGAAGTAGAAGTAAATTTGCTAATTTTTACACCACTAATACTCTTAATTTGTTTTTCAATAGGGCGCGTTACTAAGTTTTCTATATCCTTAGGGGAGTTACCTACATAAACCGTTTGTACGAATATATTAGGAATGACCACTTCTGGAAAGTTTTCTTTAGGAAGTGTAAGGAATTGATAAATTCCTCCTAAGCTAAGAAACAACATCACTAAATAAATAGTGGTCTTATTGGTAATAGCCCAAGAAGTGGGTTTAAATTCTTTAAACTTTTCTTTTATTTTATTGATAGTAGACATAATGATCTATTAAGCTTTATTGTTTTAATTATTTATCTGAAGTTGTAATGTTTTGGCCATCAAATAAGGTCTGATAACCTTCCGAAATAACATTATCACCTGCTATTAAGCCTGCTACAATTTCAATGTTATTGCCATAGTACTGTCCGACAGTTACTGCTTTTTTACGTGCTACTAGCTTCCCCTTTTCCATTACGGCTACATAAATAAATTTACCTTTTTCATCGTTTTGTAATAAATTAATAGGAGCGCTAATGGCATTCTTTTTTTCGTAGTCTTTAATTTTTACTTGCACTAATTGGTTTGGACGGAAATTTTTATCAACGGGTAATTTAGCTTCTATATAAAAACTTCTGCTTAATGGGTCAATTACATTGCCTACTACCGAAATTTTAGCAGCAACTATTTTTTGAATATCTGGAAAATTTAAGCTTGTTTCTGTACCTACTTTCACTTTACCTGCATAATTCTCAGGTATCATAGTGGTTAACTTTAAACGAGATGTATTTACAATTTTTATTTGACCAGGTCCTATGAAAAGATCGCCCACTTTTACATTTACTTCCTCTGCCACACCGTCCACATCGCTGCGCACGCTTGTAAAAGCCAACTGATCACGCACCATACCTAATTGCTCTGAAGCTGCTTTTAACTGACTAGCCAAGGCTTCTGCATTGGTTTTAGCTGTTAATAATTGCATTTCACTTCCAATATTTTGTTCCCATAAATTCTTTTGTTTCTCATATACCATTTTAGCCAATGCAGCCTGAGATTTTATAGTTTCAATATTTTGTGCTGCTGCTGCTGCGCTTTGTTTAATCAAGCTATTGTCTAATTGTAGTATTAACTGACCTTTTCTAACATTGTCTCCTCTTTTTATAAACAAGGCCTTTACTTGACCTCCACCTGCACGTGGGGTTACAAAAGAAACACTTTCAGATTCTACCTTTCCTTGTAGTTCAATATAATGGGTGAAATCTTGCGTAGCAAGAGGTGTTATAGCAACAAGTATTGCTTTTGCTGTTTCTGCGCCACCTGCTTTTTCAATGGCCGATTCTAGCGCGGCAATTTTTGCATTCAAACTAAGGCTTTCTTTTTTTAAGGAAGCTAAACTTGCTTTCTGCTTTTCTAAGCTACTTCCACCACCGCAGGCGATGGAGAATAAAATTAAAGTACTTGCTAAGATTGTAGAGATATTTTTCATTATTGTTATTTTAATATTTTTATGTATTGTTGAATTTTATATTTTTCCTGTGGCTTTTAATAAGTCTACTTTTGAAATTAACGCCGTGTATAAAGCATTCATGTAATTATTCTGAGCACTTACTAAGTCGGCTTGTGCAGCAGAAATTTCTGTATTAGAACCAGTGCCTGCTTCAAATTTCTTTTTTGTTTGTTGATATACATTTTCAGCTAATTGCATATTCTTTTTTTGGAATTGTACGGTAGCTACAGAAGACATATAATTTAATTTCGCCTGTGTGATTTCGTTGTCAATGTTATTTTTTAAGGCAACTATTTGATTTTCTATTTGCTTTAATTCAATCTTGGTTTTTTTCACTCTTGCATCTCTAGCAAAGCCATTGAATAAAGGCAAGTTCACATTTAAGCTTAGAAGCGAAGTTGGAAACCAATTACCTCCTTCAAAAAAATCAAAAGTAGTTCTTAGTGCGTTTTTAGAATAAACCCCAGACATACTTATTGTAGGTAAATAACTTAATTGGTAGCGCTTCACATTATAAGTGGTTAATTTTCTTACAGAGTTTATATATTGATAATCTTTTCTTAGACCATATTGAAAATCATTTTCTACTAATACATCGGTGCTTAAGCTTTGCTCATTAATGACATCAGTCAATTCAAGGCTGTCTTTTACTGGCATACCCATTAACATCTTTAATCCCATATAGCCAATGGCTACTGCATTATTCGCTTTAATTTTTTCAGTTTGTAAATTGTTTAATTGAACACTTACTTTATCTACATCTAATTTCTCTGCAAATCCGTTCTTGTACATGATTTGAGCATCCTTAGCTAGTTTGTTTAATCGCTCAATATTAGCATCCAAAATATTTAACTGTGTTTTACTTGCCGACAACTGATAATATATTTTATAAATATTGGTTTTAATGGCTTCTTCCGTCACTGCTGCATTTTTTCTTTGCATGTCTAAAGAAGTAGCGCGTGCTTGCAAGGCAACAAAAACTTGACCATCAAAAAGTAATTGTTGAAAATTAGCACCATAGTTGGCATTGAATTTAGTTCCAAATTGTACTGGAATAAAAGTTCCTGCTGTGCCACCAAATATTTGAGCAGGTAATAAAGAAGTAGGTATTTTTAAATAGTCAGTACCACTTAGATTAGTTCCAATACTAGGATAAGCAGCCGCTGCAATTTCTCTATTGGTTTGTACTTGTACATCAATAGCTAATAAAGAATTTTTAACTTGTACATTATTTTTTTGAGCATAAGCCACACAATCATTCAATGAAAAAGCATACAAGGGTTTAGTTTCTGCTTGTGCACTCAGCATTTGGCTTTGCATAAGA
The DNA here is from genome assembly GCA_044352855.1 of Sediminibacterium sp. GTDB lineage: Bacteria > Bacteroidota > Bacteroidia > Chitinophagales > Chitinophagaceae > Sediminibacterium. The sequence continues at coordinate 17,941 of JBILDC010000020.1, forward strand.
ACCATGAATAGGAGGAATAGGTATTTCATATTTTTATTTATTAACTTAATTTTATTATTCTGAGATTTAATATTCTGAGATTTATTGTTGATGTAATTTTTTATAATTATTATGAATTATGAGTACTTAATTTATAGTTATCCATTAATTTATGACCGTCTAAAGTAGCTACCCCATATACAAAGTGTTCAATAATTTGTAGGTTCACTTTTAGCATATCAAACTTGCTAGGATGAAATACATGTATATTAAATGGAATCAAACTTGTCTCTAATCTGTATCTTGAAAGAATGGTTACATCTACATCTTTTCTGTATAAACCCTCTGCTATACCTTTTTCTAAATTGGTGCTAATCATAGAAAAAATAAAATCGTCTTTATGATTTTTAATTTTCTCAAAAGCCAGTGGATAATATTTTTCAATCTCAAATAAGGCAAGGGGATTCATTCTATTAAACATCTCCTGAATCACCGTCATTAATAAGAATATTTCATGCACGGCATTATCTGCAAGTTTCATACTTTGGTTACATATCAAAGCATGATTGGCTAGTTCAAATTCGACCACCGAGCTTACCAAGGCATCTTTATCTTTAAAATACTGGTAAATGGTCTTTTTGCTTATGCCCAATTGAGTAGCCAGGTCGTCCATGGTGACATGTTTGACCCCGGTTTGGAACATTAATTCTCGGGCTTTGTTGACTATTCTATCTTGCATAGCTTGATTTGAAGGCGCAAAACTACGGAAACTTTATTCGTTTTCAAAGTTTCCAGGCTTATTTTTTTATTATTTATGCCGAATGGCAAAATTGTTTGAAATTTGAGCCTTAATACTAGTCCAAATGCCCAATATTAGGCGTCAAATTTTCAAGCAAAAAATACTAACTGCCCTAGCGCAGCGCTTTTTTCAAGGGGTCATTGTGCTGGCACCTATCGGGGTTACTATTTGGGTGGTGGTAAGTTTATTTAATTGGGTCGATAATTTCTTACCCAATCTGCTCAATCTTATTTTTCCTCAACAATTTGCAGAAGTCAATGGACAAATACCTAAAGTCACTGGTCTTGGTTTTTTGTTAGCTATTGGACTTGTATTATTAGTAGGTTGGCTGTCTTCTTTATTTTTTGTAGAAAGATTGATGTCCATCTTTGATAAAATTTTAGAAAGAACACCGGGCGTAAAAATTATTTATTCATCGGTAAAAGATTTTTTAGAAGCCTTTGCTGGTAACAAGAAAAAATTTGATGAACCCGTATTAGTGAATGTAGATTCAACTGATGTTTGGAGAATAGGATTTATTACACAAAAAAATTCTGTGCATTTTGGAATGGATCAATTTGTAACTGTATATGTGCCTCATTCCTACGCCATATCTGGGATTACTTTTATTGTTCCTGCTACAAGAATAAAAAAATTACCGAAAGGCGTGAGTGCTGCAGAAGCAATGAAGTACGTGGTTTCAGGCGGTGTAACTACTGTTGACGACGCCGAGACTAATGACGGTAAACAAACTAATATTTAATTTACACCACCATAATGCAATTGCACAATTTTAATTCTGGCCCATCTATATTACCGCAAGAAGTTTTAGAAAAAGCAGCAGCGGCTATTCATAATTTTAATAATACGGGTTTATCTATTTTAGAAATTGGACACCGTACTTCTCATTTTGTAGAAGTAGTTACAGAAGCACAAACTATTGTAAAAAGATTAATGGGTTTAGACGATGCTTATGAAGTTTTATTTTTACAAGGAGGTGCCACTATGCAGTTTATGCAAGTGCCCATGAATTTATTAGATGAAAACGGATTAGCCGCTATTTGTGATAATGGTGTATGGGGTAATAAAGTAGTAAAGGAAGCAGGTTTATTCGGTCCTGTAAAAGTAGTATCAGACACTGCCGATAAAAAACATACTTATATCAATAAGGCTTTAGATATTCCATCTAACGCTACATATTTACATATTACTACTAATAATACAGTGGAGGGAACCCAATGGCATAGCTATCCTCAGAGCGCTGCCTTATTAGTGGGCGATATGAGCTCTGATATATTTTGCAGGCCCACAAATTTTAAAGCTTTCGATTTAATTTATGCAGGGGCTCAAAAAAATATGGGCGCTGCAGGGGTTACGATGGTGGTGGTAAAAAAAGAAATTCTAGGAAAAACTAATAGAAAAATTCCTGCTATTTTAGATTACAGAAAACATATTGAAGCGGGTTCTTTATTAAATACACCTCCTGTTTTTTCTATATATGTAAGTTTATTAACCCTGCGTTGGATAGAAGCCCAAGGCGGTTTAGCAGCTATGGAAAAATTAAACTTAGCAAAAGCTAATTTATTATACAATACCATTGATAGTTCAACTGCTTTTCATTGCCCTATTGCTAAAGAAGACAGAAGCATTATGAATGCAGTTTTCTTTTTAACAGATAGTTCTAAAGAAGAAGCATTTTTAGCCTTATGTAAAACAGAAGGAATGATTGGTGTGAAAGGTTATAGAACAGTGGGTGGAATAAGAGTGAGCATGTATAATGCCTTGCCTTATTCAAGTGTAGAAGCTTTCTGCAACTTGATGAAATCATTCGCTGAAAAAATTTAATTCTCAACAAAAAGAACGAACTTCGCGGCCATGGCAAAAATAAGTCCCTTTGAAGCTTTACGACCTCAGCCTCAATTAGCAAAACAAGTTGCTAGTAAACCTTACGATGTATTAAATAGTGCAGAAGCAAAAATAGAAGCGGTAGGCAATGCTTATTCTTTTTTACATATTACTAAAAGTGAAATTGACTTAGCAGAAAACATCGATGTACATAGTCAAGAAGTATATCAATTAGCATTAGAAAATTTAAATGCATTTATCCAAAGAGATGTTTTATTTAAAGAGTCCAAGCCTTGTTATTATATCTATCAACTCATTATGGACGGCCGTGCACAAACAGGATTGGTTTGCGCAAGTAGTATTGATGACTATAATAATGATATAATTAAAAAGCATGAATTCACGCGTCCTGAAAAAGAATTAGATAGAATCAATCATATCAAGACTACTGGTGCTCAAACAGGCAATGTATTTTTAGCCTATAGAAACCAAGCAAGTATTGACACCATTATAGATAAATGGAAAACGACTAAGAACCCAGTTTACGATTTTACAGCTGAAGACGGTATTCAACATACAGTTTGGGCGGTAAGTGATGAAACCATCATTGATCAAATCACAAACTTGTTTGCAACAGAAGTGCCATGCACTTATATAGCAGATGGTCATCATAGAGCAGCCTCTGCAGCTAAAGTAAAATTAGCCATTAGTGAAGAAGCAGTAAAGCCAGGAGATGATGCTAAAAAAGTATCTGATTATTTTTTAACGACTTTATTTCCCTCTAATCAATTAGCCATCCTAGATTACAACCGTCTGGTAAAAGATTTAAATGGTTTATCTGCCACTGCATTTCTTGCTGCACTTGAACAAGATTTTACGATTCAAAAAGAAGAGTCTGCTTTCAAACCCACAGCCCTGCATAGTTTTGGAATGTATTTAGAAAATACTTGGTATCAATTAACAGCGAAGCCAGGCATTTATTCAACAGATCCTATTGGTGTATTAGACGTCACTATTTTATCCAATTCCATTTTATCAAAAGTTTTAGGCATACAGGATCAAAGAACCGATAAAAGAATTGATTTTGTGGGTGGTATAAGAGGCATGGCTGAACTTGAAAAAAGAGTGAACAGTGGTGAGATGGCTGTAGCTATTAGTTTGTATCCAGTAACCATCGATCAACTATTTAATATAGCCGATGCCGGCGAAGTCATGCCACCTAAAAGCACTTGGTTTGAGCCTAAATTAAGAGACGGCTTACTTACTCATTTGATTTACTAGTACTTATAAATGTTCTAATACGAATTTATTAAAATGGGAAATTTATTCCTATTTGCTAGTCTATTTTCTTTTTTTTCTGCCCCTATTTTAGTATTTTGTTATACAATAATACTTGCCTTATGGAATCTAAAAGACTCTTTGATTGTATAGAACATCAGTTAACAAAATTTCCTCAAGAAGTGATGTTGTCTGGAAAAGAAAACGGTAAATGGAGAACCTACTCCACAGCTGAAGTGGCTTCAACAGTAAATGCTTTGAGCGCCGGTTTATTAAGCCTTGGCTTATCTGGGAATGATTTTACCCCAGAAGGCTCAGATAAAATTGCCATCATTAGTAATAATAGACCAGAATGGTTGATGGCCGATATGGCTACGCAACAAATTGGTGTCATCTGGGTGCCAGTGTATCCTACTACCAATCCTTTAGAATTGACTTTTATTTTGAATGACGCCTCTGTACAATACATGTTTGCGAGCAATCAAGATTTATACAATAAAGTGATGTCTATTAAAGACAAAGTACCTTGTTTAAAAGAGGTCTACACTTTTGATCATATTGCTGGTGCAAAGCACTGGAGTGAATTATGTTTAAAGGATGCAGATTTATTACAACAAGTGGATGTGGTTAAAAAAACGATTCCAGTAGAACAAGTGGCTACTTTTATTTATACTTCAGGAACAACAGGTACACCTAAGGGCGTGATGTTAACGCATCATAATATTTATTTTAATTTACAAGCGGGTAAAAAAAGTTTTCCTTTCCCAGATTCACCCAATCAAAAAGTATTGAGCTTTTTGCCATTGAATCATATTTTTGAAAAAGTGGCTTCTTATATTTATTTGTATAGTGGGATGAGTATCTACTATGCAGAATCAATGGAAACCATTGGTGAAAACTTAAAAGAAATTGCACCAGACGGATTCTCCACCGTACCAAGATTATTGGAAAAAGTTTTTGAAAAAATTATGATGAAGGGTGAAGAGTTGACTGGCCTTAAACGTAAATTATTTTTCTGGGCTGTTGCTTTAGGAGAACAGTATGATAATTTAAATCCAGGTTCGGCATGGTATCAATTCCAATTGAAGTTGGCCAATAAAATTATATTTAGCAAGTGGAGAGAAGGATTAGGGGGCAATGTAAAATTTATTGTAACGGGCGGTGCGGCATGTCAGGTAAAATTATTGCGCATATTTAATGCAGCACAAATACCAGTGTATGAAGGATATGGTCCAACAGAAAATAGCCCCATCATTAGTATCAATTTTAGAACACCCGCTGGTACCAAGTTTGGAACAGTGGGTATGCCAATTGAAGGTGTACAAATGAAACTAGAAGCAGATGGAGAAATTTGTGTAGCAGGACCAAGTGTGATGAAGGGTTATTATAAGCGTCCCGATTTAACTGCAGAAACAATTATTAATGGTTGGTTACATACTGGAGATATTGGCGAATTGATTGATGGCAAGTATTTAAAAATTACAGATCGTAAAAAAGAATTGTTTAAAACAAGCGGTGGTAAATATGTTGCGCCTCAGCCAATCGAAAACAAGATGAAGGAAAGTCCATTCATCGAACAGATTGTTTTAGTTGGAGATAATAAAAAAATGGTGACAGCCTTGGTTGTGCCAAGTTTTGCTAAGCTAAAAGATTGGGCAAAACAAAATGGTACCGAATATACAAGCAATGAGGCCATCATTCAGAATGCCACGGTACTTTCAACTTTTGAATCTATCATTGCCGAATACAATCTATTATTCAATCAGGTAGAGCAAGTGAAAAAGTTCACTTTATTACCTAGAGAGTTGACTATTGACCATGGAGAGATGACGCCTAAGTTAAGTGTACGCCGTAAGCAAGTACTAGCGAATTTTGAAAAAGAGATAGACCTAATGTACCAAGGATAGAATATATACATTCTTATTCTAGATAGGCAGTCAGTTATATATTGAACAAAAAACCTTGCTCTATGAAAAAAATATTGCTGCTAACTATCACTGTTTTTCTTTTTATTCTTAATGTTAATGCACAGACTGCTTCTAATCCATTTTATAATTATAAAGGTAAACTCATTATAATAGGAGGGGGTTCCATACCCGATTCTTTATTTAGTTTTTTTGGAAACTATATTGGAGGCAAGGATCAACCCGTAGTGTATATTCCCACAGCCACCACCGACGAAGAGTATATTCAAAAGGGCGAACACCTTATAAAATTCAGTTCCCAAGGTTTTACTAATTTAAGCACCATACATACCCGCGATAAAAAAGAGGCGGACAATCCAAAAAATATTGAACTGCTGCGTAATGCCAAGGGTTTGTATTTTGGAGGAGGGGATCAGCAATTAATTGCCGACGCCTATGCAGGTACTAAACTCTATGATGAATTCATTGCTTTATTAAATAGAGGAGGGGTTATTATGGGAACCTCTGCAGGAGCCACTATCATGGGTTCTTTAATGGTGGGAGGCGATGCCAGAGATGATATCAGTAAAAAGTACAATTTTAACCCTGCCTTTTCTTTTATGACCAATACGGCATTAGATCAACATGTATTAGTACGTAACCGACAATTTGATTTAATTTCTGTGGTTGAAAATTACCCTGGTACTTTAGGTATTGGGTTAGACGAATCAACCGCCATTATAGTAGAAGCAGGACAATTTAAAGTTTGGGGTAAATCCTATGCTATGTTATATGACCCCATGGACTGGGCTGCACAAAAAAAGAAATGGGGTGCTGTTTTAAAACCTTTTAAGATGATGGCCTCAGGTAGCCGTTTTAATTTAGTGACAAGAGTTATTACTAAATAAATACCTTTCCATTATTATATTGTTTAATAATGCAATAAAAATTTATCTAATTGTTTAAACAGTATTCTAATAAGCAGGCCCAGTCTAATAAGCAGGCCCAGATAGGGTATTAAGATAATAAATAATTGTAAATCAATGATTTATAATTGTAAAATAGCTTTTTATTAAAATATTTTAACAAATTATTTTTTTTAATAATAAATATCTATACTTTTGTCGTAGTATTAAGTCTAAGATTATCCCCCTAATCTTTCTTAATTACTGTTTACCCCCCCCCAAGTAAAATAGATTTTCCCCAAGAAATTTTAATTGGTTATTGGCGTAACCTATTAATCACAGTTTATTAAAATTAATACATGAGAATAATATTTAAAATTCTGTTGTCAACAGTCATAGTAATGACTTTTACATCAATCTTTAGTGTCGCTAACGCACAAGATGCACCAACAACAAGCAAATATGGTTGGGGTTTAACCAATGGTATTTCTGTAAATAATTTCACATACGATCAACCACATAATGGAATTAATTTAGGTTATACAGGTGGTGGATTTATTGATCGCACAATAGGAACGAAAAACAGATTAAGACTAAGATTGAATTTAGGCTATACAGGTGCCGGTGGTCAATTAACTACTTTCAAAGACGATACTAGATATGGCTTCGATAACATGTTTACATTCAAAAATGCAAAACAAAGCAGTTATTTGTTGCATTCTGTTGATTCATGGTTGTCTTTGTTTTATCAAAAACAAACTAAGAATGATTGGAAGTACTATGTCGGCCTTGGTGCAGGCATGGAAAATAAATTTTTTGAAACAGAGCGTTATCAAAAAACTGGTGAATTTTTAACAGGTATATACGGTACTGTTCAAGATCAACAATTCACGAATCGTTTTGAAAATTATTGGTTTAACGGAAATCTTACTGCGGGTATTGAATTACCAACAAGTAAAAAAGTAAACTTCATTATTGAAGCAAGATATCTATATGGTTTAACTGCTGCAAGAAATAACTATTCTTATATAGAATTTGATGGTGTGATGGGAGAGGTAAGAACCAATGCCTTCCAATTAACGGTAGGTGTAAGAAATATGTTCAAAGCAGGAAAAGCTAAAACAAAAACAAAATAATTTCAAAATAACAAAACAAACAATCAATTAAAAAAAACAAAAAAGTAATATTATGAAACAATTTAGATTCATACTTCTTTGTGCAACAATCGCAGTAATTTCATCTAGTCTTACTGGTTGTAAAAAAGGAGTATATGACGAAAAAGCAGCATTAGCTGCACAAAAAGATCTACTTCAGTTTAAGTACGATCAGGAAATTAAGTTAGAGAACTTAAGACAAGCTGGTGCTTCTGCTTTAGATGTAGCAAGACAAAATTTACAGTATTCTTTTAGTGTTAGATCAAGTATATTTAATGATAGCTTGAATAGAGCAAATAATATGTTTTGGAATGATAGTTATTATAAAAGAAGAGATATTGCTGTTAAAGTAATTGATTTAGTTACAAGTGCACCAGTTATTGGCGCTGAAGTAACTATTCCAACATCTGTAGGTACAGTCATTAAAGTAAAAACAGATTCTACTGGTGTTGCTAGATTTACTCCTAATATAAATATTCCTAATCCAGCTTCTGCTATGGCTACCATGGACGGATACGCTGCTGGATCAGTTTTTGGAACAATCAAAGGAAGTTATTCAGAAGGCGCAGCTGTTACCATTAGTGTATGGAACCTTAAAACTGCTCCAAATACCGTTAAAGGAAAAATTTATATTGAGAACGACTTAACAAATGATGCAGCTGAAGTAGCTAAAAAAGCCTTTGTTAACGCTTTCACTCTTGTTACTGTAAATGGTTACGAGCAAAGATTTGATTTTACAACCACTACTGATGACAATGGTGACTACTCAATGAAAATACCAAATTTAACCGCTGCTTTACAAATGTCACATGCTGCTTTAGAAGGAACTTCTAAAATGTACGTAAATGGTTATGTTCCTGGTTCTGATACTGTTCCAACGGTTAAATCAATAGCTGCAACTTATTTCTTGGGTAACAGTACTGTATTAAATACAAAAACTACTACTTATGGTACTTCTTCTATTGAACAACCAGATAATACTATTGCTGGTTACTCTATTCCTAGTTCCGTAAATAGATATCATGTAGCAGCAGCTGCTGATAGTAATGGACGTGGTCACTATGTTAAAGGTATTGATTTTACTCGATCTACTTTAAGCACTTCAGCTAGTTTGGATTCTGCATTTTTAACAAATTCAGGTTCATATATTTATACAACTTCAAGTTTAACTTCTGGTGCAAGCTATAGCGCAAACACTACAACTGCTAGCACTAGATATTCAAGTAAATATTTGGCTGGTAAAACTGTTAGAGACACTGTTGATGCTACATTATATGATTTATTAGCGAATGCAGATGGTTATTGGAAAACTGCTCCAATTTTGAAATTTGTATTACTTACAGACTCTACTGGTAATAAGTTTAAGTTTATAGAAAAGTTAATTCAAAAAACAGGCGGTAAAATTATTAAACCTGATGCGAACTTTACACATGAAACAACCTTGTATAATTTAGTTAAAACGACTAGTGATATTGATGCTTCAGACTACAATGGAAGAAATATCAATGCTGGTTTTGCTACCGTAGCTGCAAATCTAATTAACAATGGCAAAACTGTTGTTAAAGATTTATCTTTTGGTGCTGGTAAATTGAAAACTGCGGTGAGATAATATAAAAATTCTCCCAATAGATATAAAAAAGGGTCCCGATTTATCGGGACCCTTTTTTATTTAGTTACAAATTTAAATTCAATTAATGAGTAGCTAAAAACTTTTCTTTAATAATAGCTTGTACTTGCTTGCCCTGAATTTTACTTTCTAGCCAAGAAATAATATCTAAGTACATAAAGGCCCTGCTCTCTAATTTATTGGTAGTAAGCGGTTGTAAGGTTTCTAATAAAACAGTGAACGACTTTTTAATTGCGGCCTTACTATTTAATAAACTATTTTCTTCACCCCCACTTTGAATAGACTTTCTTAAGAAGTTAAATAAGACTTCTTCTACCGTACTTAAGCTTTTCATTTTATACATAAATCGGTACACCGACTTTGATAAATAATTCACTACTTCTGTGTTACCCATTTCATAGTGTGCAATTAAATGTAGTAGACGCGCATAACATTGTAAGTCGTCTCTTAAATTTAATCTCCAATTAATTATCCTATTTAAGTAGTCAATGGCCTTGGCAGGCTTGCCCGCACCAAAGTACAAACAGGCAATTTTATAATAAAACACTAGTACACGGTGGCTATCAAGGTATAGTTCAATTTCCTTCAACTTCGCTTCCATGGCGGGTATCATGGCCAGACCCTCGCTAAAACTACCCACTAAAAAATGCTTATTAATCTTAGCAATATATAGGTATATAAAGCTTTGAATTAAATTATTTTTATTATTTAGTACAATGGGCGTATTACTATAATTTTCTAAAATAGCAATGGTTTCATTTAATTTATCAAAACTTCTTAAATCAAAATGAGAAGTAATTAAATTATGCAGGCCTTTAATATATTGTGCGGTTTCAATTTGCTTCATATTTTCTGTAGCATCAAATAGGTCTACCCATTTTTGAGCATACCTATAATGCATTAGAAAATCCTGTGTAATAAAACCATACCAGCAATAACATTGGTACTGGTACATCTTCTCATAAAATCCAACAGACGATTTTACTTTCTCCATAATCGGGTCTTGCATTAAACTGTCTAATGCAAGCCTGTCCTCATTATTACGCGCATGACCATGTTGAATATACCAACCATATAATTGTAAAGAAAGGTTTGAAATTTTAGCAATATCATCTAAACGAATATTTACTTCATCAATTTCTTCGCTTAATTGTTTAGCACGGTCCTGCATGCTTCTAGTTATATGCAAGGCTTCAATTTTCTTTTCTAGAAATAAAACCTGCAATAAATAAGTAACCTGATTATTTTGTTTGGTCAGTGTTTTTATTTTTTCAAGAACACGCAAACTTTGAATGTATAAACCTTTATTGTATAAAATTTTAGCGTGGTCTAATTGCTCGTGTATTTGTAAATCAATATTTTCACTTTGCTTCACCACTCTTAAGCTGGATAAAATTTGATCGTATAAATGGGCCTTTAAATTAGAGAGTTGTTGTTTCGAAATAGACTCGTTTTTGCGTAGCAGTTCCTCCTCGTCATATGCCTTCATTTTATCCAGGGCATCAAAAAGCTGAATAGTCTTTAAATCGGCTGAGGCTGAATTACGCTTCACATAAAGCTTGAAATTGCGCTTTTCCCCCCTTTCCAAGGATTTAACCAGAATAAATATTGCCTCCGTACTTAGGTTGGGCATCGTAGCTAATTTTAGTTCAAGTTATTGAATATCAATCATTTAATCAAATTTTGACCCCATTACACATTGTAAATTAACCATAATTATGATGTGAATTACTTGTGAATAGTCGTTAAATTTATACAATATACGGGCTAAAAGCCCGTTTTCTATCTGTAACCTATTGATATCCAACCAAAAAGGCACCGGATGGGTAACTAAATAAATGAATTAACGATGAGTCAAAAAGTGTTCATATTTGATACCACATTAAGAGACGGCGAGCAGGTTCCTGGCTGTAAATTAAACACCCAAGAGAAACTGGCTTTAGCAGTTCGACTAGAAGAATTAGGCGTAGATATTTTAGAAGCAGGTTTCCCTGTTTCTAGCCCAGGCGATTATGACTCGGTGAATCAAATTGCAAAGACTTTAAAAAACACAGTGATTTGCGGATTATCACGTGCAGTACAAAACGATATTGAAGTAGCAGCAGCAGCTTTAAAACCAGCAAAGCGTTTTAGAATTCATACAGGTATTGGTACTTCGGATTTACATATCAAATATAAATTCAACGCAACGCGCGAAGAAATTATTGAACGTGCAGTGAGCGCTGTTAAATTAGCCCGCAACTTTACAGACGATGTAGAATTTTATGCAGAAGATGCAGGGCGAACTGACAATGAATATTTAGCTAGAGTGATTGAAGCCGTTGTGAAAGCAGGTGCTACCACTTTAAACATTCCCGATACAACAGGTTATTGTTTGCCTTATCAATACCAAGCTAAAATGGAATACTTGGTAAACAATGTTCCCAATATTGATAAAGCTATTTTGTCTTGTCATTGTCATAACGATTTAGGTTTAGCCACTGCGAATTCAGTAGCCGGTGTAATGGGTGGTGCAAGACAAATTGAGTGTACCATTAATGGATTAGGCGAGCGTGCAGGTAATACAGCACTGGAAGAAGTGGTGATGGTTTTAAATCAACATAAATATTTAGGATATTATACCAATATCAATACAAGGCTTCTAAACCCCATCAGCCATGAGGTTGCAGAGATTATGCGTATGGGCGTGCAACCGAATAAAGCCATTGTGGGTGGCAATGCTTTTTCACATTCATCGGGTATACATCAAGACGGATTTTTGAAAGAAGCACAAACTTATGAAATCATCGATCCAGAATTAGTAGGTGCAGAAGCTAGTAAAATTGTACTCACTGCAAGAAGTGGACGTAGTGCACTAGCACATCGTTTACAAAAACTAGGTTATCAGTATACAAGAAATGATATCGATATTTTATATCCTAGCTTTTTACAATTAGCCGATAAAAAGAAAGAAGTTACGCAGGATGATTTAGTAGAAATAGCTACTGCGTATTCGAAATAAGAGAAAGAGTAAGAGAAAGAATTAATGAATTTAATTAAGAAAGACTAAACGAAAGATTAAAAGAAAGAAAGTATTACAATGGGAAAAACAATATTTGATAAAATTTGGGACAAGCATGTTGTCAAGATCATTGAAGGGGGTCCTTCGGTATTGTATATCGATAAGCATTTAATACATGAGGTCACTAGCCCACAAGCTTTTACTGGTATTGAAAAAAGAGGCGCTAAATTATTTAGACCCAATCAAATTGTAGCCACAGCAGATCACAATGTGCCTACTATGAATCAGCACCTGCCTATTGCCGATCAATTATCAAAATTTCAAGTAGATACATTAATAGAGAATTGTAAAAAGCACGGTGTTGAATTATATGGGCTAGGCCATCCTAATCAAGGCATTGTGCATGTGATTGGCCCCGAGTTAGGAATTACACAACCAGGCATGACCATTGTTTGTGGAGATAGCCATACCTCTACCCATGGCGCTTTTGGGTCCATCGCATTTGGTATTGGTACCAGTGAAGTAGAAATGGTTTTTGCTGCGCAATGTGTAATGCAAACGAAGCCTAAGGTAATGCGTATTAATATTGAAGGCAGTTTACAAAATGGCGTTGTTTCAAAAGATATTATTTTATACATCATTGCAAAAATATCTGCAAGTGGTGCCACAGGATACTTTGTTGAATATGCGGGTTCAGCTATTCGTGCATTAAGCATGGAAGCAAGAATGACTATTTGTAATATGAGTATTGAAATGGGTGCACGTGGTGGCATTATTGCACCCGACGAAACAACTTATGCTTATATAAAAGGAAGACCTTTTGCACCGCAGGGGGAGCATTGGAATAATAAATTAACAGACTGGAAAGAACTTTATTCCGATGCTGATGCAAAATTTGATCTTGAAATAAATATCAATGCAGCGGAAATTGATCCCATGATTACTTATGGAACCAACCCTGGTATGGGATTATCTGTAACAGGAAAAGTACCTACCATGGATAGCATTAGCGATCCTACAGAAAAACAAAACTTTGAAAAAGCATTAGCCTATATGGGTTTAGAAGCGGGCCAAAGTTTATTAGGTATGCCTGTACAAAATGTATTTATAGGATCATGTACAAATTCACGCATTGAAGATTTTAGATTGGTTGCCAGTATTATCAAAGGCAAACAAAAAAATGCTTCCGTGAAAACTTTAATCGTGCCTGGTTCACAAGAAGTAGCCAAACAAATAAAAGCAGAAGGCTTAGATAAAATATTTACAGCAGCGGGTATTGAAATAAGACAGGCAGGATGTAGTGCTTGTTTAGGCATGAATGAAGATAAAATACCAGCAGGTGAATATTGTATTAGTACTAGTAATAGAAACTTTGAAGGTCGTCAAGGTGCGGGGGCTAGAACAATGCTAGTGAGCCCACTGACAGCAGCAGCGGCACTTTTAACAGGAAAGATTACTGACATTAGAACTATGTTAAATTAATTATTGAAGTAGAGAAAAAATTATAGTATGCAATCATTACAAAAAATAAAAAGTAGGTTTATTCCGCTACGCATTGAAAACGTAGACACGGATCAAATTATACCTGCTCGTTTTTTGAAAGCCACTACGAAGGAAGGCTTTGGTAAAAATTTATTTCGTGATTGGAGATATGAAAACGATGATGAATCTAAACCAAAAACCGATTTTGTTTTAAATCAAAAACAATTTAGCGGAGAGATATTAGTGGCTGCTAAAAATTTTGGATGTGGTTCTTCGCGCGAACACGCAGCATGGTCAATTCAAGATTATGGTTTTAAAGTAGTGGTATCTAGCTTTTTCGCAGACATCTTTAAAAACAATGCTTTAAATAATGGGGTATTACCTGTAACAGTATCAGATGCTTTTTTACAAGCCATTTTTGCAGAAGGCGCCGATGCCACACTAAGTATTGATTTAGAAAAGCAAACCATTACCATTGATAGAACAGGAGCTTCTGAAAGCTTTGAAATAAATGCATATAAGAAAACCTGTATGTTAAATGGCTACGACGATATTGATTATTTATTAAGCATGAAAGAAGAGATAGAACAGTTTGAATTAAACCTTAACAAGTAATTATATTAAAATAATAGTAGATAAATAAGAAGAGATAAATAATAGTAAATAAATAAGAAGAGATAAACTCTTATCATAATGAAAAAGAAAATAGCAGTCATCCTAGGCGATGGCATTGGTCCAGAGGTTACAGAGCAGTCGATTAAGGTATTAAATATCATTGCTAAACAATTTAAGCATGAGTTTAGTTATGAGCATGCATTAATGGGCGCCATTGCTATAGACAAAACGGGCAATCCTTTACCAGAGGAGACTATTAAAATATGTTTAGCTAGCGACGCTATTTTATTTGGAGCCATTGGCGATCCTAAATATGATAACGACCCAACGGCTAAAGTACGTCCTGAGCAAGGCTTATTAAAACTGAGAAAAGAATTACAATTGTTTGCCAATATTCGTCCGGTAAAAACTTATGAGACTTTACATCATCTTAGTCCTTTAAAACCAAGAATATTAGAAAATGTAGACTTCATTATTTTTAGAGAATTAACAGGAGGTATTTATTTTGGAGACAAAACCTTAAGTACCGATGGAACAGTAGCCACCGACAACTGTTCTTATTCAGTAGCAGAAATTGAACGTATAGCGCATTTAGCTTTTCAATATGCACATAAAAGAAACAAAAAATTAACCTTAGTAGATAAAGCCAATGTTTTAGAAACTTCAAGACTATGGCGTAAGGTAGTACAGAAAATTGCGAGTGAATATAAAGACGTAAATGTCGATTATTTATTTGTAGACAATGCGGCGATGCAAATCATTTTAAATCCAGCACAGTTCGATGTAGTATTAACAGAGAATTTGTTTGGAGATATTATTAGCGATGAAGCTTCTGTATTAGCAGGTTCTTTAGGCATGCTTCCTTCAGCATCGGTAGGAAATACGGTGGCATTGTTTGAACCTATTCATGGTTCTTATCCGCAGGCTAAAGGAAAAGATATTGCTAATCCAATGGGCTCCATTTTATCTGCAGCTATGTTATTAGATCATTTCGGAATGCAAAAAGAAGCTAGCATTGTAAGAGAAGCAGTAGACTGGTGTTTGAGCAATAAGTTTGTCTCAAAAGATATAGACCCCTTAAATAGTTATAGCACTTCAGCTATTGGCGATTTAATTTGTGAATATGTCGAAAAACAAGTTACAGGAGAGGGGCATGTGCATCATGAAAGATTACATAAATCCACCATCATCTAACAAACATTCGTCTTAAGGTTAGACGAGAAAAGAGGCGTAATTTTACAAATGGTTTTTTAAAGAACTAAAAATATGGAACTAAATAAATATTCAAAAACAATCACACTCGATCCAACCCAACCAGCAGCGCAAGCTATGTTTTATGGTATTGGATTAACCGATGCCGATTTACAGAAAGCGCAGGTGGGTGTGGTGAGTATGGGCTATGATGGCAATACATGTAATATGCATTTAAATGCACTCGCTGCCGATATTAAAAAAAGTATTTGGGAGAATGATTTAGTGGGACTTACTTTTCATACCATTGGTGTGAGCGATGGCATGAGTAATGGCACACCAGGTATGCGTTATTCATTAGTTAGTAGAGATGTGATTGCAGATAGTATTGAAACTGTTTGTGGTGCACAATATTATGACGCTTTAATTGCTGTACCAGGCTGTGATAAAAATATGCCAGGTTCTTTAATTGCGATGGGAAGATTAAACCGTCCTTCTATTATGATATATGGTGGAACCATTGCACCGGGTCATTATAAAGGACAGGACTTAAATATTGTTTCTGCCTTTGAAGCATTAGGACAAAAAATGGCGGGAGAATTAACTGAAGCCGATTTCAAAGGAATTATTCAACATGCTTGTCCAGGTGCTGGTGCATGTGGTGGAATGTATACAGCCAATACCATGGCTTCTGCCATTGAAGCATTGGGCATGAGTTTACCTTATTCATCTTCTAATCCTGCACTGAGTGTAGAGAAGCAACAAGAATGTAAGGATGCAGGCAAGGCTATTCGTTTATTATTAGAACGTGATATTAAGCCTACTGATATTATGACGCGCAAAGCATTTGAAAATGCAGTAGCGGTTATTATGGTATTAGGCGGAAGTACTAATGCAGTGCTACATATGATTGCCATGGCGAAGAGTGTGGGCGTGTCTTTTACCCAAGATGACTTCCAAGCCATTAGTGATAAAATTCCAGTGTTGGCCGATTTTAAACCATCGGGTAAATATTTAATGCAAGACTTACATCAGTATGGTGGTGTACCTGCTGTGATGAAATATATGTTATCAGTTGGCTGGATACATGGAGACTGTTTAACCGTCACTGGAAAAACGATAGCAGAAAATTTAGCTACCGTACCAGATTTAGATTTTACTAAACAAGATATTATTCATCCGAAAGAAAATCCAATTAAAGCAACAGGACATTTACAAATCATGTATGGTAATTTAGCTACAGGCGGTAGTGTTGCAAAAATTTCTGGAAAGGAAGGAGATGTATTTGAAGGACCAGCCCGTGTATTTGACGGAGAAGAATCTTTGATCGAGGGCATTAATTCTGGAAAAATAAAAAAGGGTGATGTAGTAGTTATAAAAAATGTAGGACCTGTAGGAGCCCCTGGTATGCC
This sequence comes from Sediminibacterium sp., assembly GCA_044352855.1. Classification (GTDB taxonomy): domain Bacteria; phylum Bacteroidota; class Bacteroidia; order Chitinophagales; family Chitinophagaceae; genus Sediminibacterium. The sequence goes on from JBILDC010000020.1 coordinate 35,112, forward strand.
TGAAATGTTGAAACCCACTTCCGCCATTATTGGCGCGGGTTTAGGTAAGTCGGTAGCACTTATTACCGATGGACGTTTTAGTGGAGGCACCCATGGTTTTGTGGTAGGACATATTACACCTGAGTCTTATAAAGGAGGATTAATTGGACTAGTTGAGGATAATGATATGATTGAATTAAATGTACCGAATCGTAAAATGACATTGAAAGTGGATGAAGCCACTATTGCAAAAAGAAGAGCTGCCTATGTGCAGCCTGCTTTAAAAGCAACTAATGGTATTTTATGGAAATATGCACAATTAGTAAAAGACGCAAGTGAAGGTTGTGTGACTGACCAGAAGTAAATAAAAATTATACAGTGTATGATTTTTATTTAGTGATGAAAGAGGTAAAGTAAAATAAATTTTGAGACTATGGCAACAAAAAAATTAACAGGAGCGCAAGCAGTTTTAGAATCTTGTATTGCAGAGGGCGCCGAAACTATATTTGGTTATCCAGGTGGTGCCATCATGCCCATCTATGACGCACTCTATGACTATAACGATAAACTAAAACATATTTTAGTAAGACATGAGCAAGGCGGAATACATGCTGGACAAGGCTATGCGCGCACCTCGGGAAAAGTAGGTGTGGTATTTGCAACAAGCGGACCAGGGGCTACAAATTTAGTGACAGGCTTAGCCGATGCCATGATTGATAGCACGCCACTTGTTTGTATTACAGGACAAGTGTTTGCCCATTTATTAGGAACCGACGCTTTTCAAGAAACAGATATTATTAATATTACGATGCCGGTTACGAAATGGAATTATCAAGTGACCGATGCCACAGAAATACCAGCCATATTAGCTAAAGCATTTTATTTAGCAAGAAGTGGAAGACCTGGTCCGGTAATAATTGATATTACTAAGAATGCACAAATACAATCTTTCGATTATGAAGGATACACCCCTTGTAATCATATAAGAAGTTATAGACCAAAGCCAGTTATTCGAAAAAACTTTATTGACGAAGCAGTGGCCTTAATTAATAATGCTAAAAAGCCTTTAGTCATTTTTGGACAAGGGGTTATTTTAGGAAAGGCAGAAAAAGAATTCAAAAAGTTTATAGAAAAGTCGGGTATGCCCGCAGCCTGGACCATCTTGGGTTTAAGCGCACTTCCTACCGATCATCCACAGAATGTAGGCATGTTAGGTATGCATGGAAATTATGGCCCGAATGTATTAACCAATGAGTGCGATGTACTCATTGCAGTGGGTATGCGCTTCGATGACCGTGTTACGGGAAGATTAGATAAATACGCAAAGCAAGCGAAAGTGATACATTTAGATATTGATCCTTCAGAGATAGATAAAAATGTAAAAGCCCATGTAGGTGTTTGGGGCGATTGCAAAGAAACATTGCCACTGCTTACTTTAGGTATTCAAGAAAAAGATAGATCAGAATGGTTGAAAGTTTTTGCAGACTATACACAGCAAGAATATGATCAATGTATTAAAGAGGAAATTTATCCAAGCACCGATGAAATGACTATGGGTGAAGTTATAAGAATTGTAAATGAAACAACAAAAGGAAATGCAGTGGTAGTAACCGATGTAGGACAACATCAAATGGTGGCTTGCAGATACGCTAAGTTTAATGAAACAAGATCCAATGTAACATCGGGTGGATTAGGTACTATGGGTTTTGCTTTACCTGCAGCCATTGGTGCAAAGTTTGGTGCATTGGATAGAACCGTCATTGCAGTGATTGGAGATGGTGGTATACAAATGACCATTCAAGAATTAGGTACCATTATGCAAACAGGCGTAGATGTTAAAATAATGATTTTAAACAATCAGTTCCTAGGTATGGTGCGTCAGTGGCAGCAACTATTTAACGACAAGCGTTATTCTTTTGTAGATATTCAAAGCCCCGACTATGTGATGGTAGCCAAGGCTTATGGCATTGATGGCGCGAAAGTAGAGCAGCGCAAGGATTTAGTGAAAGCTATTGAAACCATGCTAGCGCATAAGGGCTCTTATTTGTTAGAAGTCATGGTGGGCAAGGAAAACAATGTATTTCCGATGGTACCACAGGGTTGTAGCGTATCTGAAATCAGACTGAAGTAGCGAAGCACTGAAGTCTGATTCGAGCGAGTCTATAGGACGAGCTCAAATACCAGGATTTAAAGCGAGTCTATAGGACGAGCTCAAATATTTAAAAGTAAAGTATAAATAAAGAATTATAATATGGAAACAAATACTGAAAAACAAGAATACACAATTACAGTGTATACTGAAAACCAAGTAGGATTATTAAATCGTATTGCTATTATTTTTTCTAGAAGAAAAATTAATATCGGAAGTTTAAATACATCTCCTTCTGAAATTGACGGCATTCACCGTTTTACCATTGTTGTAATGGAGTCTCGTGATGTGGTGATGAAGATAGTTAGACAAATTGAAAAGCAAGTAGAAGTATTAAAAGCTTATTTTAATACCAATGATGAAATTGTTTGGCAAGAACTTGCATTATATAAAGTATTATCAGAAGAAATTACCGAAAAAGTAAAAGTTGAAAGATTATTAAGAGAATATGGAGCGCGCGCCGTAGCCATTAGAAAAGATTTTATTGTTTTTGAAACAACTGGTCATAGAGAAGAGACCAATAAATTAATGAAAGCCCTAGAACCCATTGGCCTAGTGGAGTTCGTGCGTAGCGCAAGAGTGGCTATCATAAAGGAAAGTAGCGGCTTTCACGAAAAGTTAAAAGATTTTGAAAAGAGAGAGCCAAGTGAAGATGTGATAGAAAATGAATACTTAGGGAAAAGAGAAGCGGTATTTACCATGTAAAAACAAGTAACAGAAATATTTAAAATAAATTAATTAAACAAAAAATCTAAACAAATATTAAAATGGCAAAGTTAAATTTCGGCGGAACAGAAGAAAATGTTGTAACGCGTGAAGAATTCCCGTTAGCAAAAGCGCAAGAGGTATTAAAAAATGAAACCATCGCCGTCATTGGCTATGGTGTTCAAGGTCCTGGACAAGCATTGAACCAAAAAGAAAATGGTATTAATGTAATTATTGGGCAAAGAAAAAATTCAAAAAGTTGGGATAAAGCAATTGCTGATGGTTTTGTACCAGGCAGTACATTATTTGAAATTGAAGAAGCTTTAGAAAAAGGAACTATTATTTGTTATTTATTAAGTGATGCTGCACAAATAGCCATGTGGCCAACCGTTAAAAAACATTTAACTCCAGGCAAGGCCTTGTATTTCTCTCATGGCTTTGGTATTACTTTCAATGAGCAAACAGGTATTGTACCTCCAGCCGATGTAGATGTATTCTTAGTAGCCCCTAAAGGTTCTGGAACTTCTTTAAGAAGAATGTTCTTGCAAGGTCGTGGCTTAAACAGTAGTTATGCCATCTTCCAAGACGCTACAGGAAAGGCTTGGGACAGAGTGATTGCCCTGGGTATTGCCATTGGTTCTGGTTATTTATTCGAGACCAACTTTAAAAAAGAGGTATTTTCTGATTTAACTGGGGAAAGAGGCACATTAATGGGCGCAATTCAAGGTATCTTTGCAGCCCAATACGAAGTATTGCGTAAAAACGGACATAGCCCTTCTGAGTCATTCAATGAAACAGTGGAAGAATTAACACAATCATTAATGCCACTCGTTGCAGAAAACGGAATGGATTGGATGTATGCCAACTGTTCAACCACTGCACAAAGAGGTGCTTTAGATTGGTGGAAAAAATTCCGTGATGTAACTTTGCCCGTTTTTACAGACTTATACAATAGTGTTGCTGCAGGAAAAGAATCGGCTCGTTCTATTGACTTAAATAGTAAGGCCGATTACCGTGAGAAATTAGAAGTGGAATTAGCTGAATTACACAATAGTGAAATGTGGCAAGCGGGAAGAACTGTAAGAAGCTTAAGACCAGAGAATCAACCAGGTAAATAGTTCTTTAGAATTATTTAGTTAGGATAAAATAGAAAAGTGATAAAGCATGAGTGAAGCAAAGAAAATAAATAGACCTACACTTAATATCGAGGCGGCTGTCAAAAGATTGAAGTCGGTGGTAACACATACCCCGCTTCAGTTCAATGCAAATTTATCTCGTAAGTATGAGTGTAATGTTTATTTTAAAAGAGAAGACTTACAAATTGTACGTTCTTATAAATTAAGAGGTGCGTATAATATGATGAGTCAGCTCTCTAAAGAAGTATTGGCAAAGGGCGTAGTCTGCGCTAGTGCAGGCAACCATGCACAGGGCTTTGCCTATAGTTGTAAAAAACTAGGTGTCTGCGGTGTTGTATTTATGCCTATTCCCTCACCGCAACAAAAAGTAAATCAAACAAAAATGTTTGGTGAAGAATTTGTGAAAGTGATTTTAGTGGGCGATACTTTTGACGATACTGCTGTTGCTGCCAAGGCTTATACTTTAGAACATGGAATGACATTCATACCTCCCTTTGATCATGTTTCTATTATTGAAGGACAGGCCACAGTGGGGGTAGAAATTTTAGAAGATATTAAAACATTCACCCAGGATCCTATCGATTATTTATTTGTACCCGTGGGTGGTGGTGGCTTAAGTGCAGGCGTGGGAACTTATTTTAAACAGCATTCACCAAGAACTAAAATTATTGGACTAGAACCAGAAGGCGCGCCTAGTATGTTCTGGGCTTTAAAATCAGGAGAACCTGTTGAATTAGAAAACATAGATAAGTTTGTAGATGGCGCTTCTGTAAAAAGAGTGGGTGATGTCACTTTTTCTTTTTGTAAGGATGCTTTAGACGATATGCATTTAGTGCCGGAAGGAAAAATTTGTACTACTATTTTACAAATGTATAATGAAGAAGCTATTGTAGTGGAACCCGCAGGTGCTATGTCTGTAGCGGCTTTGGACCATTACGCCGATCAAATTAAAGGTAAGACCATTGTATGTATTGTAAGTGGGGGTAATAATGATATTGCACGCATGCAAGAAATTAAAGAACGCTCTTTAACCTATGAAGGATTAAAGCATTATTTTTTAATTCGCTTTGCACAAAGACCAGGCTCATTGAAAGAGTTTGTCAATAAAGTATTGGGCCCTTATGATGATATCACCAGATTTGAATATGTAGAAAAAAATAATAAGGAAGCGGGCCCAGCACTGTTGGGTTTAGAATTAAGAACCAAGGCCGATCATACTACCCTTATAGAAAATATGAAGAAGTATCATATTAATTATGATGAAATAAATAAAGACGATAATATTTACGGCTATTTAATATAGAAAAATAAAGAGGGTTATGCAGGTTTTAAAGTTTGGAGGAAGTTCGGTAGGAAGTGCAGAGGCAATCAATCAAATGGTGACTATTGTAAGCGCTCGTTTAAAACAAGATAAAACCATTGTAGTGGTATCTGCCATGAGTGGTGTCACGGATCAATTATTAATGCTAGCACAAACAGCTGCAGAAGGTAATGAAACTTATAAAACCATTATTCAAAACATTGAGCAAAAGCATTTAGATGCTGTTCGTGCATTACTTCCCATTCAGCAACAAAGCGAGATATTAAGTTTAGTAAAGCAACTTATCAATGAATTAGAAAATCATTGTGAAGGGTTATTTAAACTGAAGGAAGCATCCATGCGCATGCAGGATAAAATTATTAGCTACGGAGAACTTTTATCAAGTAAAATAATTTCAGCCAGTTTTGCATCAAAGGGGATTAAAGAAAATTGGGTTGATTCTAGAGAACTTATCAAAACCAATTCTAATTATTTCAATGCAGTGGTAGACAAGCCACTTACCTATAAAAACATAGCTAGTTATTTTGCAGCTCCTGAAAATGCTTTCGATTTATATATAGCGCCTGGTTTTGTGGCATCGGATACTGATGGTAATACCACAACCCTAGGTAGAGGCGGTTCCGATTATACAGGCGCTATTTATGCAGCAGCCACAGAAGCTACTGCACTTGAAATATGGACCGATGTAAGCGGTATGATGACAGCCGATCCGCGTATGGTGCAAAACGCGAAAGAGATTCCAGAAATTTCTTATCAAGAAGCCATGGAGTTATCTCATTTTGGTGCTAAGGTTATTTATCCTCCTACGATTCAGCCGGTGATGCAAAAAAATATACCTGTATGGATAAAAAATACTTTTGAACCTAACCATGCAGGTACCATTATAAAAAATGAATCCCCTTCTGATAAAAATTTTATCAGAGGTATTTCTAGTATAAAAGATATTTGTTTATTAAGCTTGGAAGGAAGCGGTATGGTAGGTATTCCAGGTTTCTCTAAAAGATTATTTGATGCACTTGCTAAAAAGCAAATCAATATTATATTAATCACACAAAGCTCTTCAGAGCATTCTATTTGTGTGGGGGTTAATACGCAAGATGCGCATTTAGCTAAGACAGCAGTGGATACTGAGTTTGAAGAAGAAATAAATACACATAAGGTAGAACCCTTAAGTATAGAAAAAGGCGTTTCTATTTTAGCGCTTGTGGGTGAGCAAATGAAAAGCCATCCAGGAATAAGTGGAAAAATGTTTGGGGTACTTGGAAGAAATGGTATTAATGTAAGAGCCATTGCACAAGGTTCATCAGAAAAAAATATTTCAGCGGTTATTGCAACACAGGATGTACGCAAGGCCATTAACGTACTTCATGAAGAATTTTTTGAAACCTCATATAAGCAGGTAAATGTCTATGTAGCAGGTGCAGGTAATGTAGGTAGTAAATTATTAGATCAAATAAAAAAGCAAGTACCTTATTTACAAGCAACACTACGTTTACAAATAAATATTGTGGGTATTGCGAATAGTAAAAAGCAATTAATTAATGCAGAGGGTCTTGATTTAACCAATTGGCGTGAACAATTAGCTGCAGCCCCTGTAGGAAATATTACCCAATATGTAAATACTATTCTTGAAAATAATTTACGCAATAGTGTTTTTGTAGATATTACTGCACATCAAACAGTATCGGATGTATATATGCAATTATTAGGCAAGGCAGTATCTGTGGTGGCTTGTAATAAAATTGCCTGCTCTTCTACTTATGAGCATTATGCAAAATTAAAGTCATTGGCCAGAGAATTTAATGCAGCTTTCTTATTTGAAACCAATGTGGGAGCGAGTTTACCTATTATTGGCACTTTAAACGATTTAATAAGAAGTGGAGATAATATCAATAGAATTGAAGCCGTCTTATCGGGCACTTTAAATTATGTGTTTAATAATTACGATGGTACAGTAGCTTTTTCAAAAATAGTAAGACAGGCGCAGGTAGAAGGATATACCGAGCCCGATCCAAGATTAGATTTAGGGGGCACCGATGTCATGCGCAAAATAATGATCTTAGCTAGAGAAGCAGGACATAAAATAGAGATGACCGATATTACGAATGAAAGTTTTCTACCTGCTAGTTGTTTTAATGGTTCCGTAGAAGATTTCTATGCAGAGATGGAAAAACAAGAAGCGCATTTTAAAAAGATATATGATGCAGCTGCGGCTAAAAATTGCAAGTTAAAATTTGTAGCAAGTTTCAATATTGCAGGGGATGGAAAAGGAACGGCAAAAGTAGGACTACAACATATTGAACCAAGCTCCGATTTTTATCATTTATATGGTAAGGATAATTTAGTTTTATTTTATTCAATGCGTTATCCTGAATTACCATTAGTAGTGAAGGGTGCGGGTGCCGGGGCCGATGTAACAGCATCGGGTGTATTTGCTGATATCATAAGAGCCGCTAGAGTATAATTTTATAATTATTTCTTAATTACTAATTTATCAGTAGCTCTTCTCACTTTTTTAGCGTTCACTAAATAATCGTTAGCAGCGTCACGAAAACCTAAGGTTAAAGCTACAGCGCTATGAAGGCCCAATGCTTTTAATCCTAATATTTCATCTACTGCATCTGGTGCAAAACCTTCCATAGGTGTAGCATCTATTTCTTCAGCAGCAGCAGCTACTAAACTAAAACCTAATGCAAGGTAGGCTTGCTTATCTGCCCATACTCTTGCTTGCTCGGGCGTCTTGTTTTTGAATGAACCACTAATGGCCACAGAAAAATCTTTTAAAGTATCTACTGCTACAGCTCTTTGATCAGCTATTTCTTGCATGTATTCAGCAATTTCTTTTTCAGATATAGTATTCCAAGCGGCAAAAACAATAACCACCGACCCGTCTACCACTTGTGATTGATTATAAAATGCAGGTTGTAATTTTTTTCTTGTCTCTTCATCTTCTACTACAATTATAGAATAAGGGGTTAAACCAAAACCACTAGGTGCTAAACGCGTTGCTTCAATAATAGTTTCTAATTTTTCAGCAGGAATTTTAGTTCCGTTCATTTTTTTAACAGCATAGCGCCATTGTAATGCATCTAATAATTTCATCGTATTTGTATATTTCGTTGTTTAAACATCAAAAATAGGCATTTCTGACCTAATTCCAAATTAATTCTTTGTGAATCAATCAATTATATAAACAGCAAATCTCGTAAAAGGTTTAAAATCATTGGGTTAATACCTATAAATATTGCAAATTACATATTAATTAAGCTGTAAACTATGAAACTCAATCTACCTTTTATTAAACATTGCCTTCAGCAATTTCTTTTAATTCTATTT
>JBILDC010000021.1:0-41096 GCA_044352855.1 Sediminibacterium sp.
GCTAAATCGGCCTCTCTTTCTTGAATCGCAAAATCATAAGTAGAAACAGATGGGTAACCATTTTTCCATTGTTGGAAAGTTTCCGCATTGTCTAAACTTACATACATACCTTGCTCTGTACCTACAAAAAATAAATTCGGTTCAGCAATATCTTGAATAACGGTTAAGGCATAGCCTGTTACTTTAGCAGTACTTACTATATTAGTCCAAGTTTTTCCCATATCGGTAGATCTAAATATATAAGGAGCAAAATCTCCTTGTCTATAATTATTAGCTACTACAAATACTTCATTGGCATTATAAGTAGATGCTCTTACTTGAGGTATCCATGCTCCTTTAGGAAGTCCTGTAATATTGGCTGTTAAATTTGTCCATGTAGCACCTCCGTTAGTTGTTACTTGAACATTACCATCATCAGTTCCTATCCAGATTAAACCTTTTTGAACGCTGGAAGGCGCGATGGTTAAAATAGTACAATGATTTTCTGCACCCGTAATGTCAACACTTAAACCCCCATTATTGGTTTGATCCATTTTAACGCTATCATTAGTAGTTAGATCGGGAGAAATAACTTGCCATGCAGCTCCTTTATTCGTGCTCTTATGTAAAAATTGAGAACCGTAATAAACTGTTTTTTTATCGAATGGATCTTGTGCAATAGCTGCATTCCAGTTAAAACGTAAAAGTGTTTTTGCATCTGGTGCAGGTGGTTGTATATAAGATGATTCACCTGTGATAGTATTATATCTTCCTACAGAACCTCCTTGGCTCATCGCGTATACCCAATTAGCATCTTCAGGATCTGGCACTACATCAAATCCATCTCCACCCCATAAATTGTCCCAATAGAAATTCTTAATACCCCCTTGAATATAAGTATAGGCTGGACCTCTCCAAGAACCATTGTCTTGCATACCACCCATTACATGATAAGGTGTTTCATTGTCAACATTAATATGGTAGAATTGACCAATAGGAAGTTTCTCATCAAACATCCAAGTCTTACCACCGTCTCTTGTAATACCAATACCGCCATCATTTCCGTCTACGATAAATTTATTATCGGTAGGGTGAATCCAAAATGCATGATGGTCTGGGTGAATACCACTGTAAGGAATAATAGTTTCGAAATTTTTTCCGCCGTCAATACTTTTTACCACTGTTTGACTAATATACCAAAGTGTATTTTCATCTAAAGGATCACAAATAATATCTTGGAAATAAAATGGACGATTATCGACAATTGATTTTTGTGCATTCACTAAAATAAAATTATAACCGCCATCATCACTTCTATACAAACCACTCTTAGTAGATTCTACTAAAGCATATACTCTATTTGGATTTGACTTACTAATGGTAATACCTACACGACCTAAATTACCTTCAGGTAGTCCATTCTCTTTTCCCAATTTGGTGAAATTTTTTCCTCCATCAATAGTCATATAAATACCACTACCCTTTCCACCACTTTCTAAATGATAAGGATTACGGTAATGATGCCACATGGCAACGAATAATTTATTCGGATTTTTTGGATCCATAATCATATCACCAGGACCAGATGTATCATTGGTAAATAAAATTTGATTCCATGTATCACCACCATCGGTTGTTTTATAAACGCCTCTGTTTTTGCTTTGTCCATAAGGGTTTCCAATCGCACCTGCATACACCGTATTAGGATTTGTTGGGTCGATAATGACTCTATGAATATTTCTTGTTTGCTCTAAGCCCATTCTCTTCCAGGTCTTACCAGCATCTAATGTTTTATAAATACCTTCTCCAATACTTATTGAATTTCTTGGATTACCTTCTCCTGTTCCGGCCCAAACCACACTTGGATTAGATTGTTGAATAGCGACAGCCCCAATATTTAAAATTGGTTGCTCATCAAAAACCGGCGTCCAACTTACACCAGCATTGTTTGTTTTCCAAACACCACCTGAGGCAGCACCAATCCAAATATTATTTGGATTCGCTACTTCTACATCAATAGAAGTCACACGACCACTCATTGAGGCTGGACCCACATTACGTGGTTTCCAATTTTTAAATACTTTATTAATGTCCACTTTTGTTTCAGTGGCGGCTACTGCAGGCGCTGTTTTTTTTGCCTTCTGTGCTGATAAATTAGTGATTGACAAAATAGATGCCAATACAATAGACCCAAGAATAGATATACGCATAGTTATTAATTTACTTATTTGAAATAAATAGAGTACCTAAGCTATAATATTTTAGGCAAAAAATGGAGAAAAAAGCCAATAAAAGGATGAACTAAAGGCGTTCGATTATTCCAGCAATACCCTGACCCCCGCCCACGCAGGCAGTCACTATGCCATATTTCTTATTAAGACGCTCTAAATCGTTCAAAATTTGCACGGTTAATTTACTGCCGGTACAGCCCAAAGGATGGCCCAAGGCAATGGCGCCTCCATTAATATTGACTTTATTTGCATCTAAGTTAAGGGTTCTAATTACGGCTAAAGACTGAGAGGCAAAGGCTTCATTCAATTCAAATAAATCAATTTGGTCCTGTGTCATACCGGCCTGCTTTAATACTTTTGGCACAGCCGCAATAGGACCAATGCCCATAATTCTTGGGTGCACTCCAGCAGAGGCGCAGTTCACTAAACGACCAATTGGTTTTAAACCCAAAGAGTTCATTAATTTTTCACTCATCACCATCACAAAACTAGAACCATCACTTGTTTGAGAGGAGTTACCTGCGGTCACAGAACCTTTCACTGCAAAAGCAGGTTTTAATTTAGCCAAGGCTTCAATCGTTGTGTCTGCTCTTACACCTTCATCTGTATCTATAGTATAAGTTCGATTGGCTCTTTTATTTTTTTCATTGATATAGGTTTCATTTATTTCAATAGGCAAGATTCCTTTTTTGAAATAACCATTATCAATGGCTTGTTTTGCTTTTTGATGTGACGCTAATGCAAATGCATCTTGATCTTCTCTTGAAATATTATATTCATTGGCTACTGCTTCAGCAGTTAAGCCCATCGATAAATAATAATCTGGTTCATCTACTGTAATTGAATACGCTGGAACTGTTTTCCAGCCTGCAGTGGGGACCATCGACATCGATTCTGTTCCACCTGCAATAATACAATCTGCCATCCCTGTTCTAATTTTTGCAGTGGCCATAGCAATACTTTCTAAACCACTTGCACAATATCTATTAATAGTTATGCCTGGCACTTCAATGCCTAAAGCTTTCGCTGCAATAATTCTTCCAAACTGTAATCCTTGTTCTGCTTCAGGAACTGCATTACCTACAATAACATCATCTACTAATTTGGGATCAACAGAAGGTAAAGTTTTCATCAAACCTTTGATCACTTCAATGGCTAATTCATCGGAACGCATGAACCTGAAACCACCTTTTTTACTTTTTGTAACAGCTGTTCTAAAGCCTGCAACGATATACGCTTCTTGCATAAAATATGAATTTTAACACCCTAAATGTAGTCATTTTTGTAAAAAGTTGTTTATGCAACTAAATATTTCATCGTAAATTTGTGGCATGCTATATTCATTGCTAAGAAACAGCTTATTTATGCTCCCTCCGGAAACTGCACATCATCTTAGTATGGGCGGTTTGCAATTGGCTCATTCCCTCCCTTTGGTAAAAAATCAATTAGCCAAACAGTTTCAATACAATGCATCCGATTTAGCTAAAACTTGCTTTGGTGTAAAATTCCCCAACCCTGTCGGATTAGGTGCAGGCTTTGATAAAAATGCAGCTTATTTGAATGAGTTAGAAATGCTGGGTTTTGGATTTGTTGAAATTGGAACGGTCACTCCTAAAGCACAAGCGGGGAATGCCCAACCTCGTTTATTTAGAATACCCGATCAAAAAGCATTAATTAATAGAATGGGTTTTAATAACGAAGGCTTAGAAATTATTGCTAAAAGATTAAAAGAAAGAAAAGCTACTACCCAATCCAATTTAATTATTGGCGGAAATATTGGAAAAAATAAAGTGACCGAAAATAGTGATGCTTGGAAAGATTATTGCACCAACTTTATAGGCCTTGAAGAAGTAGTAGATTATTTTGTAGTGAATGTAAGTTCTCCCAATACACCAGGGCTGCGTGAACTACAAGAAAAAGAATCTTTGAGAAAGATATTTTCAGAACTACAAAACTTAAATAAAAATAATAAACCTATTTTATTAAAGATTGCACCTAATTTAGAGACTTCGGCATTAGACGATATTATTGCATTAACCAATGAAATAAAAATAGATGGACTGGTGGCCACCAATACCACCATTGATCGTAGCTTGTTGAATTCAATGAATCAAGAGAAAGGAAAAAAAATGGGAGCTGGCGGGCTAAGTGGTCAGCCATTATTAGAAAAGTCCACTGAAGTATTAAAATATTTACACAAAGGTATGGCAGGTCGCATTCCTATTATTGCCAGTGGTGGTATATTCACAGGAGCGGATGCACAGTCAAAAATAAATGCAGGCGCCTCCTTAGTGCAAATTTGGACAGGATTTATTTATGAAGGCCCCATGATTGTAAAAAATATCTGTCAACATCTAAGCGCCCATAAATAATTATGATTACCATCCAAGATTTTTGCTTTAGCGCTTTTCAAGAAAATACATATGTTTTATACAATGAATTAAAAGAAGCTATTATTATTGATCCGGGTTGTTATACGCGTATTGAAGAAAAAATATTATCTGATTTTATTCGTAAAGAAAATTTAAAGCCCAGTTTATTATTAAATACACATTGTCATTTAGACCATGTCTTTGGTAATAATTATGTAAGTGAAACCTATGGATTGACTGCACATATTCATCCGAATGAACAAATTGTATTAGACCGCCTACCCGAAGCTGCCGATAAATGGGGGGTTCCAACAGAAGCCTACAAAGGACCCATTCAATATATACAAGAAGGTGAAATAATTCAATTCGGCAGCGACTCATTCAAAGTATTACTTACCCCGGGTCATTCACCAGGTAGTGTTTGTTTTTACCATACCGAGCAAGATTTTATGATTGGCGGAGACCTTATTTTTAAAGATGGTGTTGGGCGTACAGACTTACCAGGGGCTAACCCTTTGGACTTAATTAAAAGTATTCGTACACAAATTTTTCCATTACCTGATAGCCTTACCATATACTCAGGTCATGGACCAGCCACCACTTGGGGCAGGGAGAAAGAGTATAACCCTTATATTAAATATATTCATAGCCAGGCTTAACCTATAAATTCTAGCTAGTTAACAATTTGATAATGTAAACCCCTTTGATAGATCTGACATATAAAGGGTAATTTTGCACTTATAACTATGGAAGCACCTATAAAAATATTGATTGCAGACGACGAGCCTGATATTATTGAAATCATTAGCTTTCATTTAAATAAATTGGGCTATGAAGTAGCCACTGCTAAAGACGGCAGCGAGGCCATTGAAAAAGCAAACTCTTTTGCACCAGACTGTATTATATTAGATGTGATGATGCCCAAAAGAAATGGTTTTGAGGTTTGTGAATACTTAAGAACCCAGAAACAATTTGATAAAACACTTATTGTTCTACTTACAGCTTTAAATGATGAGGCTTCGCATATTAAAGGATTAGAATTAGGAGGGGATGATTTTATTAGCAAACCTATTAGCCCTAAAGTATTAGTAAGTAGAATTACGGCTTTATTTAGAAGACTACAACCTACTGAAACAGATAAAAAAGTAATTACTGTCAATGATTTACTAATTGATATCACACAATATAAAACGGTATTAAAAGGTGTGCCCCATATACTTGCCAAAAAAGAATTTGAATTATTATATTTATTAGCCGCACAACCGGGACGTGTTTTTTTAAGAGGTGAGATTTTATCTCAAGTATGGGGTAACGATGTGATTGTGGGAGATCGCACCATTGACGTGCATGTTAGAAAAATTAGAGCCAAATTAGGCATCGACTGTATCACCACCGTAAAGGGTGTGGGCTACAAATTCGATTATTAGATCAATTTATTAAATCGATTATTAGGAAGATTTAATACCTTCATACTGCCTTTATGTAGGAGGCTTTGTTTATATGTTTAAAGAAAAGAACTTATCGCCCAAACAATTGGCGGCACTCACTGCGCTAGTGATCGCTACCTTAATAGCATTAAGCATCTTCATGCTTTTTTCGAATGTAAAATTGTGCATTACTTATTTTATTGTAAGCTTTATTAGTATCTATTTTTTAATGGGTCAACTTTTAGAATATTTTATTTATCGTAAAATAAAATTAATCTATAAACTTATTTCTCAAACCAAGGCGAGTAAAAGAGAAGAAGCTTATCAAAAATATGTACTGCCTCAAAAAGGTATTGACGATGTAAGAGAAGATGTAGAAGAATGGGCAGCCCAAAAAGCAAAAGAAATTCAAGACTTGCAATCCAACGAAGCTTTTAGAAAAGAATTTTTACAAAATTTATCACACGAAATTAAAACACCCATTTTTGCCATTCAGGGTTATTTAGAATTATTAGGTGACGGTGCCATGGACGATGCTATTACAGGTCCAAAATTTGTAAAACAGGCGCAGTCTAATGTGCAAAGGCTAGTTCAATTATTAAGCGATGTAGATGCGATCACCAATTTAGAAATTAATAAAGACCCTATCTTAAAACAGTCTTTTATTATTCAAGATATTATTTCAGAAGCGGTGAATAATTTAAGTGTGAAATGGATTAAAAAAAATATTCAATTTCAATTTAAAAAAGGATCAGAAGCACCCACTTCTGTATTTGCGGATAAAAATAAAATTTATCAGGTAATAGTGAATATTTTATCGAACGCAGCTAAGTACGGTAAAATAGATGGGCAAGTTATAGCCAGTGTCTATAAAATGGAGGACCAAAAAATACTTATTGAAATAAGTGATGATGGAACGGGTATTGCGGAAGAGCATTTACCCCGTTTATTTGAAAGATTCTACCGAACAGATGATGCAAGGACTCGTGAAATTGGAGGTACCGGCTTAGGTCTTGCTATTTGCAAGCATATAGTAGAGGCGCATGGAGAAACCATTCATGTAAGAAGCGCGTTGAATGTAGGCACCACGCTAGGATTTACCCTAGCAAGCAAAGCATAATTTTCGTTACTTTTGTTGCAAATAATTTTCAATGCAAACTATTCTTGTTACAGGCGGGACTGGCTATATTGGCGCTCATACCATTGTCGATCTAATAGAAAATGGATTTGAGGTTATTTCTGCCGATAATTTATCAAGATCATCTGCTGACTGCTTAAAAGGCATTGAAAAAATTACGGGAAAAAAAATTAAAAATTACGAGGTTGATTTAACGGATAAAAAAGCAGCGGAAGAAATTTTTTTAGCCCATAAAAACATTACAGGTATTATACATTTTGCCGCTTATAAAGCGGTAGGCGAATCGGTTGAAATGCCACTTGAGTATTATCAAAATAATATTAGCTCTTTAATAAATCTTTTGCAATTAGCAGTTCAGTACCAAGCTAAACATTTTATTTTTTCTTCTTCTTGCACTGTGTATGGCAATCCAGATAAAATTCCTGTCACAGAACAAACACCTTTGAAAACAGCAGCCTCCCCTTATGGAGCGACTAAGCAAATGGGTGAAACCATTGTACACGATACAGCAATAGCCCATCCCATTTCTGCAATCTTACTTCGTTATTTTAATCCGGTAGGTGCCCACCCTTCTATTGCTATTGGTGAACTACCTATTGGTCGTCCTCAAAACTTAGTACCCGCCATTACACAAACGGCTATTGGAAAATTACCTAAGATGCAAGTGCATGGCAACGATTATGATACAAGAGACGGAAGTTGTATTCGTGATTATATTCATGTTTGCGACATTGCACATGCGCATACTTTAGCTTTACAACATTCTATTAAAGAAAATAAAATTAATACTACCGAGATATTTAATTTAGGAACAGGCAATGGCATATCTGTACTTGAAGCCATTCAATCTTTTGAAAAAGTATCGGGTGTAAAATTAAATTACGAGATCGGGCCAAGAAGAGCAGGTGATATTGTTGCTATTTATGCCAACAATGACTATGCCGTTCAAAAACTAGGCTGGCATTGTAAATTTGATTTAAATGAAATGATGCGCACGGCCTGGGAATGGGAAAAAACGATTGCAGGGAAATAATTATTTCGAACTATTGCTTAACCAACATCTTCTCTGCATTCTCAGCTACTTGAAGCGCTTCGATAAATTCTTCTATCTCTCCATTAATTACTGCATCTAAGTTATAAGAAGTAACCCCTACGCGGTGGTCTGTGACTCTACCTTGCGGCCAATTATAAGTTCTAATTTTAGCACTTCTATCTCCAGTACTTACCAATGTTTTACGATGTCTTGAAATTTCATCTTCTTGTTTACGTACCTGCTCTTCAAATAATTTAGTACGCATCATAGTCATGGCCTTTTCTCTATTACCTAATTGAGAACGCTCTGTTTGACAAATAATAACTGTACCTGTGGGTATATGTGTTAACATTACCTTAGTCTCTACCTTATTTACGTTTTGTCCACCTGCACCACCACTTCGTGAAGTTTCCATTTTTACATCTGCAGGATTCAATACAAAATCTACTTCTTCTGCTTCTGGCATCACGGCCACGGTGGCTGCTGAAGTATGCACCCTACCTTGTGTTTCTGTAGAAGGCACACGTTGTACACGGTGCACGCCACTTTCAAATTTCATAGTACCATATACATCTTCTCCCACTACTTCTAATATTACTTCTTTATATCCACCTACAGAACCTTCACTCTCGCTTACTAATGCCACTTTCCATCCTTTTTTCTGACAATACCTTGTGTACATTGTAAGTAAATCGCCCACAAATAAACTTGCTTCATCACCACCTGTACCTGCCCTTAATTCAATAATGGCATTCTTGTCATCCTGCGGATCCTTAGGTATTAATAATTTCGTTAAGTCTTTTTCAAGCGTTTCTTTTTCTTCATCTAAGCCTGGCATTTCCATTTTTGCCAATTCTCTCATTTCTGCATCATCCCCATTCAAGGTTTCTTTGGCAAACTTGTGCTCTTCCAACACCTTCATATAACGCTCATAAGGTATGATGATCTTTTCCAAGGAACGATATTCCTTGCTCATTTTACCAAATTCTGATTGGTTATTAATGATCTCTGGATTGGTCAAAGCCACGCCCACTTGCTGGAATCTTGCTTTTATGGCTTCTAGTTTGTCTAACATAGTCGGTTTTCTGTGCGCAAAAATAGCTATTTTAGTTGTCAATCAAAACAATCCTATACTATGAAATACTTAGTAGCCCTTTTTTTGCTTATTTCAGGCGGCGTCAATGCCCAAGCCATTCACTATAAATCAATCATGGTAGACACACATAACGATTGCATCACTGCATGTATCGAGAAAAAAGTAAGTCTGGACCAAGACCTTACTGGCATCAACCACTCCGATTTAAAAAGGTTCAAACAAGGCGGATTAGACTACCAATTATTTTCAGTTTGGTGCGATGGCGAAAAAGCCAACCCCTATGCCTGGGCAATGAGATCCATGGATACCTTAGAGGCAGTAGCCAACCGTAACCCCGATAAAATAGTGATTGCAAAAACTTGGAAGCAAATTAAAAAAGCCTTAAAGCAAAATAAAATTGTGGCACAGTATGGCGTAGAAGGTGGACATATGATTGAAGACAATATCGACCGCTTAGATACTTTTTATAATAGAGGTGTTCGCTATATGACACTTACTTGGAACAACTCTCCTTCTTGGGCAAGTTCTCATACCGCTGAAAAAGATCCTAGCTATACTGGACCTAAAGGACTAACTGCTTTTGGTAAAGAAATTGTTGCGCGCATGAATAAGCTAGGCATTATTGTAGATATCTCTCATGTGGGGGAAGCTACATTTTGGGATGCTATCAAAACAACTACTAAACCTGTGATTGCTTCACATAGTAATGCTTATAGCATTTGTCCAGTTACAAGAAATTTAAAAGATGATCAAATTTTAGCTGTCGGAAAAAATGGAGGTGTGATTTGTTTGAACTTTTTCTCTGGATTTGTAGATAGTAATTTTAGTAAGAAGGATGCAGCTTTTAGAAAAAATCATAATGCAGAAATAGATTCTCTACTAGCCACCGGCTTACAACGCGAATATGCATTTACCATGGTCTCTGAAAAATATCCTGAAGAAAGCGAAGCCATTAAGCCAGACTTAGAACAATTAATGCAACACTTTGATCATATCGTAAAATTAATTGGCATCGACCATGTAGGTATTGGCTCTGATTTCGATGGCATTAACTCTGCACCGAAAGAATTAAAAACAGTGTTGGATTATCCAAAATTTACACAAGCATTAATAGCAAGAGGCTACAATGATAAAGATGTTGCGAAAGTATTGGGAGGAAACTTTTTACGCGTGTACCGTATTAATAACCCTAATTAAAAAATAAGGGTTATTAATACTTTCTCTTATGATTTTATAAGCCTACCCCATAAACGGGTAGGCTTGTTTACTTAACCTAATAAATAAAATTTAAGGATCTTTTTTAATGCTAATAAGCTAAAAGCTTTTGCATCATTTCTTCCAATCTGCTATTCGCTAAATATTGTTTTTCTAAAACAGTATTAAATGGAATAGGTGTATCTAAAGAAGCACAACGCATAACAGGTGCATCTAAATATTCAAAGCAGTGCTCTGCAATCCATGCACTAATTTCTCCACCAATACCTCCGGTTAAATTATCCTCGTGCAGCACCATTACTTTTCCAGTGGCCTTCACCACTTTTTCAATGGCTTCATAATCCAAAGGCGATAAGGTTCTTAAATCTAAAATAGATATGGAAGCTTCACTATGCGCTGCTTGATATTGTTTTGCCCAATGCACGCCCATACCATAAGTAATAATACAAGCTGCTTCTCCTTCGCTCACTAGTGCCGCCTTACCAATTGGAACTTGATAATACTCATCAGGTACTTCTGCTTCAATACTTCTGTACATGACTTTATGTTCAAAATAAAGTATGGGATTAGGATCGGCTAATGCAGCAATTAATAAACCTTTTGCATCAATAGGATTAGAAGGGTAAACCACTTTTAATCCAGGCACATGTGTAAACCATGCTTCATTCGATTGAGAATGAAAAGGACCTGCTCCCACTCCAGCACCTGTTGGCATTCGTATCACTACATCTGCATTCTGTCCCCACCTGTAATTTATTTTCGCTAAATTATTTACAATTTGATTAAAGCCCACCGTTACAAAATCGGCAAACTGCATTTCCATTACCGACTTAATGCCTTCTAAACTTAATCCCAAGGCAGCACCTACAATGGCACTTTCGCAAATAGGTGTATTGCGTACTCTTTGCTTTCCAAATTGTTGTACAAAACCTTCTGTTACTTTAAAAGCACCTCCATATTCAGCAATGTCTTGTCCCATGATAATTATTTCAGGATACAAAACCATGGACTGTCTTAAGGCATCACTAATGGCTTCAATGAAACGCTTCTTGGTTAGTATAGGATTATTGAGTGCATTAAAATCCAAAATAGTATTAGGTAAAGCAGCTGCAAATAAATCGGCCACTTCTTCTTGTATAGATGGCTGCCATTCTTCTGGCTCCATAGCTATTTTTAAATCGGCTTCAATACTTTGCTTTAAATCATTTCTCATCGTAGCCACTTCCATTTCAGTGATTAGTTTTTCTTGCACCAAATATTGCTCGTAGTTTTTAATAGGATCTTTTCTTGACCATGTTTCCATTAATTCTTTTGGAACATATTTCACACCACTTGCTTCTTCATGTCCACGCATTCTAAAAGTGGTACACTCAATTAAATAAGGACGTTGATTGTTAATACAATAATCTCTTACTCCTTTGATGGTATCGTATACTTCTAAAATATTATTACCATCAATGCGAATACCATCAATGCCATAACCTTTGGCACGGTCTACTAAATAATCGCATTTGTATTGTTCATTGGTAGGTGTGCTTAATCCGTATCCATTGTTTTCAATAATAAAAATAACGGGCAGGCCCCAAACTGCAGCAACATTTAAGGCTTCATGAAAATCACCTTCACTTGTTCCGCCTTCTCCAGTAAATGCTAAAGTGGCTTTTAATTGTCCTCTTTGTTGGTAAGCAAGTGCCACTCCATCTGCAATAGCTAATTGAGGACCTAAATGGGAAATCATTCCACAAACATGATGCGCTTTAGAACCAAAATGAAAACTTCTTTCGCGCGCTTTACTATAACCAGACTTATATCCTTGCCATTGTTTAAATAAATTCGTTAAGGGCATGCCTCTTGAAGTAAATACACCCAAGTTCCTATGCAAGGGCATGATCCATTCAGTTGGGTCCATCGCTAAGGTAGCGCCCACTGCTATGGCCTCTTGACCCATACCACTAAACCATTTGCTAATTTTTCCTTGGCGAAGTAAAAGCAACATTTTATCTTCTATCATCCTTGGCAAAAGCAAGGATTTATATAAATGTACAAGTTGCTCGTTCGTTAATTTACCCCGCTTAAACTCCATTATAATTTTTATTTAAAGGGATAAAATTCCCACTAGTCTCTTGAGTTTAATTTGCTCAGCAATCTTAAAATTTCCATATACAACCAAACTAAAGTAACTAATAAACCAAAAGCACCATACCATTCCATGTATTTAGGGGCGCCCATTTCAGCTGCTTTTTCTATCGCATCAAAATCTAATAATAAATTTAAAGCAGCAATACCTACTATAAATAAACTAATGCCAATACTTAATGGAGAGCTATCAAATGCAAATCCCATATTCACTCCAAACATTCCTAAAATCCAAACAATTAAATAAAATAAACCAATACCCATGGTGGCAGACATAATAATTGAGCGCAAACGGTTCGTTACACTAATAATTCTAAAATTATACAACAAGAACATAGAAAGGGCGACTCCTAAAGTTAAACCCACTGCATGAAGTACAATATTGGGATAGGTCTTTTGGAACATGGCATTAAAAAAAGCACTAATACCTCCAATGAATAACCCTTCTAATATTCCATAAGCAGGTGCAATATAACCAGCCCACTGAGGCTTGAACATCATCACCAAGGCCACGATAAAACCACCAATAGCACCCACTAACATATAAGTGGTGGCAGAACTTGTATTGCCTTCAGCATATACATTCCAAACATACATAGCCGATGCCATGACCATGATTAATAAAAAACCAAATTTTTGAATAGTGCCGCGAATGCTCATCACGCCAAATGACTGAGCGTTGCTATGCAAACTTTTATCAAATATTTTTTCAGTAAGCGTTGGATTTCCAGATTTAAAGATGGCCATAGTTTTAAGTTTTTTTCTAGTATAAAAATACTAAATACTTTGAATGATTGTCTAAAAAAGGTTAATTCAAGGCATTTTTTAGCCCTGGATATTGGGTGATCTTATCAAAGCCTAATGCGCGCTCGCTTTTTTAAAAAGCCCCCATTTTTGCTAATAAACCGACACTGCCATTGGCTGAGCGGGCAGAAAGAGTAGTAAAAATTGACCCAATAGGTAAAAAAAGGCCCAATAAGCATAAAATCAAAGCTTTGTGGACAGGAAGGTAGACAAGAAAACTATAAAAAAATTAGAAAAAATTAAGGTTTTAGGCCCTCGGATTTGTACCTTCGTGCTCCAATAAAATCGAATATGCAAAAAGAAGTTGTTTTACAGGATGTAGTTATAAAATTTGCTGGTGATAGTGGTGACGGTATGCAATTAACGGGTCAGCAATTTACCAATAACACTGCCTTATTAGGTATTGATTTAGCTACT
Organism: Sediminibacterium sp.; assembly: GCA_044352855.1. Classification (GTDB taxonomy): domain Bacteria; phylum Bacteroidota; class Bacteroidia; order Chitinophagales; family Chitinophagaceae; genus Sediminibacterium. The sequence continues at coordinate 13,849 of JBILDC010000021.1, forward strand.
TTCCCAGATTTCCCTGCGGAAATTAGAGCTCCATTAGGAACGCTACCAGGTGTGAGTGGATTCCAAATTCATTTTAGTTCTAATAGAGTTTATACACCAGGTGATATTTGTGATGTATTGGTTGCGATGAATGCAGCCGCTTTAAAAGTGAATTTAAAAGGTTTGAAAAAAGGCGGAAAAATTATTGCCAACATTGAAGGTTTTGATACAAAGAATTTACGCTTAGCTGCTTATCCTGATGGAATTAATCCATTAGAAGATGGTAGTTTAGATGGATACGATTTAACAAAAGTAGACGTCACTAAATTAACGCGTGAAGCCCTAAAAGCTTATACAGACTTGGGTAACAAAGAAAGAGACCGTGCGAAGAACATGTTTGTACTAGGTATGATTTATTGGTTATACAACAGAGATTTAGATACCACTATTGAATATTTAAAAGACAAGTTCAAAAAGAAAGAATCTATTTTAAATAGTAACATTGATGTATTAAAAGCAGGTTATTTCTATGGTGAAACAGCTGAACTTTTTTCTTCTAGATACAAAGTAGAAAAAGCAAAAATGGAACCAGGTACTTACAGAAGTATCATGGGTAACCAAGCTTTATCTATGGGTTTAATTGCAGCTGCTCAAAAAAGTGGTTTACAATTATTTTTAGGAAGTTATCCTATTACACCTGCTACCGATATCTTACATGAATTGAGTAAATACAAGAATTTTAATGTAAAAACTTTCCAAGCAGAAGATGAGATTGCTGGTATTAGTGCTGCTATTGGCGCAAGCTATGGTGGTTCTATTGGATTAACCACTACTTCAGGACCAGGTATGGCTTTGAAAACAGAAGCCATGGGACTTGCCATGATGTTAGAAATTCCTTTAGTGATTGTGAATATACAAAGAGGAGGGCCTTCAACAGGTTTACCTACTAAAACAGAGCAAAGCGATTTAATGCAAGCCTATTATGGAAGAAATGGTGAAGCACCTATTCCTATTATTGCTACTTCAACGCCTAGCGATTGTTTTGATTTAGCATTTGAGGCAGTAAGAATTGCCCTTCAACATATGACTCCGGTTATTTTATTAAGTGATGGATATATTGCCAATGGTGCTGAACCTTGGAAATTCCCTTCTGCTGCCGACTTACCTACTATCGAAGTGAAATTTAAAAAAGCATTGGATGAAGGTGAAGAAAAATTCCTTCCTTATAAGCGTAATGAAAAAGGGGCAAGACCTTGGGCAATTCCAGGTACACCTGGTTTAGAACATAGAATTGGTGGATTAGAAAAACAAGCTGAAACAGGAAACGTTAGTTACGATTCTGAGAACCATGAATTCATGGTAAAAGCAAGAGAAGCTAAAGTAGAAAAAATTGCAGACTATATACCTTTACAAACTATTGACACTGGTGCTGAAAAAGGAAAAGTATTAATACTTGGATGGGGTTCTACTTATGGAACGATTAAGAGTGCCGCATTACATTTACAAAGTCAAGGCAAGCAAGTAAGCCATGCACATATTAAGTACATGCGTCCTTTCCCTAAAAACTTAGGCGATATTTTAAAGAATTTTGAAACTGTGGTTATTCCAGAAATTAACAACGGACAATTAATTAAAATTATTCGCGATAAATATTTTGTTGACGCTAAGGGTTATAATAAAATCATGGGCGTTCCTATTACTAAACAAGAATTAGTAACTGCAGTAGAACAATATTTGTAGTGTATGAATAGCTGATAAAATATTCAGCCTTAACTTATCTTAACTTATAAAAAAGCGTCTCTAATTTAAGAGGCGCTTTTTTTTGATCCTTCCTTACAAAAAGCAAGCAAGCCACAAGAATCGCATTTAGGATTTCTTGCCAAACAAGTATACCTGCCATGCAGTATTAACCAATGATGTGCTGTATGTACAAGCGCTGTAGGAATATGTTTTATCAAGGCCTTCTCCACTGCCAAGGGTGTAGTGGCCGTCATGGGCACTAAGCCCATTCTTCTACTCACTCTAAATACATGGGTATCCACTGCCATATTGGGCTGCTTGTCCACCACAGAGGTAATCACATTGGCTGTCTTGCGTCCTACGCCTGGAAGTGTAATTAACTGCTCTACAGTCAAAGGCACTTCTGCATTAAAATTGTCTATTAAAAGTTGGCTCATGCCAATTAAATGCTTGGCTTTATTATTAGGGTAAGAAATACTTTTTATAAGTGCAAACATTTGCTCAAAACTAGCCTTGGCCATTTTTTGAGGGGTAGGAAATTCTTTAAAAATAGCAGGCGTGGTTAAGTTGACGCGTTTGTCCGTGCACTGTGCAGATAAAATAACAGCTACTAATAATTGAAAGGGATTATCATACAATAACTCCGTTTCAGCAATAGGCACTTGCTCTTGAAAATAAGCAAGCACTAATTCGTAGCGTTCTTTCTTTGTCATTATTTAGTGTCATGATGCAAAGTATCTTCAAATAAATACAGTTCCTCTCCTTCTCTTCGTAATAAATATCTTTCGCGGGCATATTTTTCAATAGCCGATTTATTATTTTGAATATTATTCAATTGCTTTTGCGTGTACTCTATTTCTTTTTGATAATATTTTTTAGCGTCTTCTACTTTTTTAAGCTCCGCAGCTCTTTCTCTTTGTTGAAAAAAATCTCTTTGATCAAAAAATAACATCCATACTACAAATCCAAGACTTACAATAAAGTAACGATTGGCTACAAAGGGGAGTATTTTTTTAATGAAATTCATATGGCGGACTTGATGTAAAATTAAGATAGTTCTCATGATATGGCAAAAAAAAGAGGAGCCCCTTGGAGCTCCTCAACTTATGTTAATAGCAGTAAGGTTTATTTATTACCAAACTTCAACTTGCCTTTGGTGGGGAAAATCCCTGTTTCACCCAATTGCTCTTCAATACGTATTAATTGGTTGTACTTAGCCATACGATCAGAACGAGAAGCAGAACCTGTCTTAATTTGACCGCAATTTAAAGCCACGGCTAAATCGGCGATAGTGGTATCTTCTGTTTCACCACTTCTATGAGACATAATAGTGTTGTAGCCATTGTGCTGCGCTAAACTTACTGCATTGATAGTTTCTGTTAAAGTTCCAATTTGGTTCACTTTTACGAGTAAGCCATTTGCAATTTTCTTATCAATGCCTGTTTGTATTCTTGTTACATTGGTTACAAATAAATCATCACCTACTAATTGACATTTATCGCCAATCGTCTGCGTTAAATTTTTCCAACCTGCCCAATCATCTTCAGCCATACCATCTTCAATGGATACGATAGGATATTTCTTCACCCAGCTTTCCCAATATTTTACTAATTGGTCGCTGCTCATTTCTTTGCCAGAACTCTTATGGAAAACATATTTTTTCTTCTTCGCATTCCAAAGTTCACTATTCGCTGCATCCATCGCAATCGCAATTTGGCTTCCTGTTTTATAACCAGCTGCTTGAATTGACTCAAGTACTGTTTCAATCGCTTCTTCATTGCTTTGAATATTTGGTGCAAATCCGCCTTCATCACCAACGTTGGTGCTATATCCTTTTTTCTTTAAAGTACTTTTTAATTGATGGAAAATTTCTACGCCCCAACGAAGACCTTCGCTGAAACTAGTTGCGCCCACTGGCATAACCATAAACTCTTGGAAGTCAATTTTATTATCAGCGTGTGCTCCACCGTTTAAAATATTCATCATCGGCATAGGAAGTGTTCTTGCATTGGTACCACCTATGTATCTGTATAAAGGAAGGTTGGCTTCTTCAGCTGCTGCTTTGGCAACGGCCATACTTACCGCGAGTATCGCATTGGCTCCTAATTTACTTTTATTAGACGTGCCATCTAAATCAATCATGATTTGATCAATTTCAGCTTGCGCAGTAATATCAAACCCAGTGATAGATTTTGCAATTAAATCGTTTACATTTTTCACCGCTTTTAAAACACCTTTACCTACATATTTTTTCTTATCGTTATCTCTTAGCTCTACTGCTTCATGAATACCTGTACTTGCACCACTTGGTACTGCCGCACGGCCCAAAGCCCCTTCGTCTGTTAACACATCTACTTCTACAGTAGGGTTTCCACGACTGTCTAAAATTTGTCTTGCGCGCACTTCAATAATGTAACTCATATAAATAATTTAATTTTTACTTTTAATATATTGATTCGAAAAGTAGACTGCAATTTACACCCTTTTTTTTAATGGGTAAGTATTTTGAATATTTCTTCTAAACTGGCGCCATGTTTATCTAATAACTGACGGGTAGGCTCGTCTGCCACTAGTTTTCCTTGGTGTAATACTAACACTCGATCACATATGGCCGTAACCTCTTGTAATATATGTGTTGAAAATAAAATCATGCTGTCCTTACTTAGCGATTGTATCAAGGCCCTAATTTCAATTAGTTGATTCGGATCTAAACCCGCCGTAGGTTCATCTAATAAAATTAGTGTTGGCTGATGTATAATGGCAGCTGCAATACCTAGTCTTTGTTTATATCCTTTTGACAAGGCTGCAATTTTTTTATTTTGCATTTGTCCAAGTCCTGTTTTTTCTATCACAGATTGAATTGCTGCTGACGTATTCGTGATTGAATGTACAGCAGTTAAAAACTGTAAATATTCTTTCACGTATAAGTCTTGGTATAATGCATTTGATTCAGGTAAATAACCAATTTGTTTTTTTACAGTACTTGCATTTTGATGGATGCGCTCACCATGTAAAACAATTGAACCCTTATCGGCTTCTAAAAAACCTGCAAGCATTTTTAAAGTAGTAGATTTTCCAGCGCCATTAGGCCCTAAAAAACCTACAATTTCTCCAGGTTTTAATTCAAAGGAAACTTCATTTACTGCCAATTGATGGCCGTAATTTTTACAAAGGGTATTTACTACTAATGACATAGTTCAAAACTACTTATATAAAATGATTTTACCATTAGTCTATTTCAGAAGATGCCGCAGGCAAATGATCGTATTCTCCTTTACTAGCGTAGCTACCGAATATAAAAAAGCCCACACAGATAGGTGTAAAAATTAATAATATAATAACCCACTGTAAAATAACATTCGACTGTGTAGTAGCAGGGGCTTTAGAAATTTTATAATAAGCTTCATACACTAAAAAAAGAATAATACAGGGCGCAATCAGCATCCATACATATCCTAATAATTTTTTAATCGTATTCATATAATTATTTTTATTGTAATGAAAGACTTAATGCCTTAGTCCATTACATTTTTATCTATTTTATTCGTTAAATAAAGAAGGCCAATAATAAAACATACAGAAGCCACTCCTATCGGATACCATAAGCCTGCTAGAGCATCGCCAGCAGGATTGGAAGAAGTCTTGGTGAACTCTACAATTAAAGTACCTAAAAAAGGAACTAAGCCACCAAATACGCCATTACCTATATGATAAGGAAGCGACATGGATGTATACCTAATTTTTGTAGGAAACATTTCAACTAAGAAAGCGGCAATTGGACCATACACCATCGTCACATAAACAATTTGAATAAAGACCAACCAAATCATATCCCAATAAGCAGCATTACCCATGGTTTTCTCAATCACTACATTGGGCTTTGCAGATTTTGAAACAATCAAACCAGGATTCAAAGAATCAATAGGAATTAATGCATTATAGGTGGCCCCTAATTTCAAAGTATCTGTTTTGGTGTATTTAAATACGGCGCCATCGGTATAGGCCGTGTCAAAACTTTGGGTTACATAAATTTTAGTCACCTCTTTACTATCTGCTTTTACGCTTACAGAGGAAGCCACTGTTTTCGTTAAATCAATTTTATCAATTCTATTTTGCGCATTTGAAATACTTAAAAATTGCTGATAGATAGGGCGATAGGTAAGTACCGCTGCTAACATACCTATTAACATAATCCATTTTCTGCCCACTTTATCACTTAGCCAACCAAATAAAACAAAACAGGGGGTAGCCATTAAAATCGCCACCAACATGATATTTCTAGATTGTATAAAATCAATTTTACAAACTGTTTCAATAAAACTTTGCGCATAAAACTGTCCTGTATACCAAACAACCCCTTGTCCCATTACGGCTCCAAACAATGCCAATAAAACCATTTTAAAATTGGCCTTTTTCCCAAAACTTTCTTTCAAAGGATTGGTTGAAGTTTTTCCTTCCGATTTTAATTTGGTAAACATGGGTGATTCACTCATGCGCATTCTAATTAATACAGAAACGCCTACTAGTAAAATAGATATCCAAAAAGGATATCTCCATCCACCCCACTCTGCACTAAAATTCTCCACCCCTTGATTCGTTCTTATTAATATAATAATACCTAAGGCTAAAAATAAACCTAGGGTAGCCGTAGTTTGAATCCAACTTGTCCAAAAACCTCTTTGACCTGCAGGCGCATGCTCTGCCACATAGGTAGCTGCTCCTCCATATTCACCTCCCAAGGCCAACCCTTGTAATAAACGTAGAATTAATACCAAGATAGGTGCCGCCCATCCAATAGTAGCATAACCTGGTACAAGTCCTATGGCAAAAGTGGAACCTCCCATAATGATTAAAGTCAGTAAAAAAGTGTGTTTGCGTCCAATGAGGTCGCCTAGTCTTCCAAAGACCAAGGCTCCAAAAGGTCTTACTATAAAACCTGCAGCAAAGATGGCCAAAGTGCTTAAAAGTGCTGCTGTGCCTGCATCTGCAGGAAAGAACTGCTTTGAAATGATGGTGGCTAACATTCCAAAAATGTAAAAATCATACCACTCAATTAAGGTGCCCACCGAAGAAGCGCCTATGACAAAAGCGATACTATTTTGTTTTGTTTCTTGACTCATATTTTTATTTGTTGGCCTGTACGTATTCAAGTTAAATATTTAAACTGAAAAATGTAAATTTGACAATCATTATTTATTCAATCTGTGTATATGAGTTACCCTTATCAAATTAAAACCTTAGAGGCTTATCACGAAGCTTATAAAAATAGTATCGAGCATCCAGAAAAATTTTGGGGAGCCATTGCAGAAAATTTTACATGGCGTAAAAAATGGGACAAGGTATTGGAATGGAATTTTACGGAACCTAAAGTAGAATGGTTCAAGGGTGGAAAATTAAATATTACAGAAAATTGTATCGATAGACATTTAGCAAAAAATGCTGATAAGCCTGCGATCATTTGGGAGCCCAATGATCCTGCAGAAAATCACCGCATTATTACTTATAAACAATTGCATTTAAACGTTTCTCAATTTGCACAAGTGCTCATTAATAATGGCGTGCAAAAAGGAGATCGTATTTGTATTTACATGGGTATGATTCCAGAGCTTGCCATTGCGGTATTAGCTTGTGCAAGAATTGGCGCTATTCATAGTGTCATATTCGGAGGCTTCTCTGCGCAAAGTATTGCAGACCGTTTAGACGATGCGAAAGCTACTTATATTATTACTTGCGATGGTGCCTACAGAGGCGCTAAGGATATTCCTTTGAAATCAATTATTGATGATGCACTAGTAGGCAATACCACCATAAAAAATGTAATTGTTTGTACTAGAACCAAAACCGCCGTGTCCATGTTAAAAGGGCGTGATCTTTGGTGGGAAGATGAAATTAATAAAGTAGAAGCGCAAGGTATAACATCAGTGGATGCAGTAGAGATGGATGCAGAAGATCCTTTATTTATTTTATATACTTCGGGCTCTACAGGTAAACCAAAAGGCGTGGTGCATAGCACGGCTGGTTATATGGTATATACCAATTATACTTTTGTAAATGTTTTTCAATATCAACCCAATGATTTATTTTTCTGTACCGCCGATATTGGTTGGATTACAGGACATAGTTATATAGTCTATGCGCCATTGAGTGCAGGCGGTACTTCTTTGATGTTTGAAGGCATTCCTACTTTTCCCGATGCAGGAAGATTCTGGGATATCATTGATAAATTCAAAGTGAATATTTTATATACCGCTCCTACTGCCATTAGATCATTAATGAGTTTTGGATTAGGACCAGTAGAAGGACATGATTTAAGTAGCTTAAAAGTATTAGGTACCGTAGGTGAACCTATTAATGAAGAAGCATGGCATTGGTACGATGAAAATATTGGTAAGAAAAAATGTCCCATTGTAGATACTTGGTGGCAAACAGAAACAGGCGGTATCATGATTTCCAATATGGCGGGTATTACCCCAGGCAAACCTGGATGGGCCACATATCCAATGCCAGGTGTGCAAACTATTTTAGTAGATGATAAAGGAGCAGAAATAACTACCATGGAAGATGGATTGTACCGTGGAAATTTATGTATCACTCAACCTTGGCCTGCCACCATTCGAACTACTTATGGCGACCACGAAAGATGCAGAACCAATTATTTCGCCACTTATCCTAATTTATATTTTACAGGAGATGGTGCTTTAAAAAATGAACTAGGTCAAATTAGAATTACAGGCCGTGTAGATGATGTATTAAATGTAAGTGGCCATAGAATTGGTACAGCCGAAGTAGAAAATGCTATTAATATGCATGCAGGTGTTGTGGAAAGCGCAGTAGTAGGTTATCCGCATGATGTGAAAGGACAAGGCATTTATGCTTATGTTATTTATACTGGATCGCATGATCAAGACACACACGAAAGTAGTGATATGATTCGAAAAGATATCTTACAAACTGTCACAAGAATTATTGGACCTATTGCCAAACCAGATAAAATTCAATTTGTATCGGGACTTCCTAAAACACGTTCTGGAAAAATTATGCGACGAATTCTTCGCAAAGTTGCAGAGGGTGAATTGAAAAGTTTAGGAGATACTTCAACACTGCTAGATCCTGCAGTGGTCGAGGAGATTGTCAAAGGAGTGCTTTAACATTTTACTGCCTTTAATATTTAATGATTTGAAAAAATCTATTGCTCATCGATGTGAATGACGCTAAAAACATTTTTATTCATCTAAAAATTGCGAACTCGCTTCGCTCAAACACACAATTTTTTACGATGTATAAAAAATATTTTCTTAACGCTATTCACATAAATTCGCAAGTAGATTATTTTTCAAACGCATTAAATAATGACGTTTCATTAATTAATTGAAGTGCAAATAAAGTAAAATATAAATACAATCCTAAGCGCACTTTTGAGCAGAGCGAGAGGGAGCGAAGGATTGTTATTTTTTTATTGCTTTATAAACTTCTACTGGGTCATTAAGTTTTTCAACTTATTAGAAATCAAAAACAAAATGATAGAAGCAATTCCTGCCATGAATACGAAGAACATAAAGAACTCGTGCAAGTTGCTAATTTGATACCCTACAAAAGAAGTGACTTTTCCATTTTCAGGATACAGGGCGCTAAATACACCTGCTAATTTATTCGCAAAGGCATTGGCTGTAAACCATACTGCCATTAATAAAGAGGCAAATTTTATGGGGGCTAATTTATTGAAAATAGCAAGACCTATGGGTGATAAACATAGTTCACCAAATGTATGCATCATATACATTCCTATTAACCAAATCATACTCACTTTAACACCCGCTCCCACTCCGTTCACACCAGTGGCTATCCACAAATAACCAAGCGCTAATAGCATTAAACCCATGGCCATTTTAAAAGGAGAAGAGGGTTCTCTTTTTGCTCTACCTAATTTAATCCATACCCATGCCACTAAGGGAGCAAGGGTTACTACGAATAAAGAATTGAGTGATTGAAAAAAACTTGCAGGCACTACATAAAACCCTAAGTCTCTTTGCGTATTTTCTGAAGCGAAAAAAGTAAGCGAGGCGCCTGCTTGTTCAAAAGCACTCCAAAAAAAGATTACAAAAAAGGATACCGTAAATAGCACGGCTACTTTTTTCTTTTCAATAAGATCTAAAGATTTATCTGAAAAAATAACAAAGGAGATTAAAATAATACAAGCTAGTAATAACCAAAATAAATAACTCACTACTTTAATATCAATATATACTAATGCTATTGTGCCTAAAGAAATTAAAAATAAAAAGCCCGCCATTACAGGTATTTTTTGAAACCATTTTGGTGCATCTTCAGGCGCCTCTCCAATGGACTGCCCTTCCGGATTCACTAAATATTTTTTCTGAAAAACCATTTGCGTAATAACACTTAATAACATGGCAACCCCTCCTGCAAAGAAGGCCCATTTAAAATCTCCAGAATTACCTGTTTCTCCAAAGAGACCACAGACCATTGGACCCAAGGCGCCACCGGTATTAATACCCATATAAAAAATAGTGTAGGCTGCGTCAATTTTAGAATCGCCCTTTGCATACAACTGCCCCACCATACTTGAAATATTGGGCTTGAAAAAACCATTGCCTGCAATCATACATCCCAGACCAATATAAAATAAGGGCATGGCCAGGTCTGCATTTTCATAAAAATGTCCGCAAAAAAATAGTACAAACTCGCCTATAGCCATTACCAAGCCTCCCGCAATGATAGAGCGGTTATTACCCCAATACCTATCGGCTATATAACCCCCTAAAAGAGGTGTTAAATAAACCAAACCTGTATAACTACCATATACTTGAGAGGCAAAAACTTTGTCAAATAATAAGGCCTTGGTTAAAAACAAAACCAAGATAGCACGCATACCATAGTAGTTAAATCGCTCCCACATTTCTGTTGCAAACAAAACATATAATCCCTTGGGGTGTTTCTGAGTGGTAGCTGACATAAGTATTTGTTTTATTTAATTGACCCAAATTAATAAAATCCATTCAATAAATTTTACTTTCGTGGTGCAATCCCTTTAAATATGAATATTTTACTCATTGGTAGTGGTGGAAGAGAAAATGCTATGGCATGGAAAATGGCGCAAAGTCATCAGTGTGATGAAATTTTTATAGCGCCTGGGAACCCTGGTACTGCTGAATTTGGAACAAATTTACCCATTGAAATAAACGATTTTGATGCCCTTAAAAAAGCGGCCATTGAACACCAAATAGAAATGATTGTTGTAGGACCGGAGGAACCGCTTGTAAAAGGGATTTACGATTTTTTCAATGACGATCCCTTAACAGCTCATATCAATATCATTGGCCCTTCAGCCAAAGCAGCACAGTTAGAAGGAAGCAAGGCTTTTAGTAAACATTTCATGCAAAGGCATCAAATACCTACTGCTAGTTATGCCGAATTCACCCTTGAAAATTATGAGCAAGGGCTTGCCTACATTAGCGCTCATGCTCTTCCCATTGTTTTAAAAGCAGATGGTTTAGCTGCTGGTAAAGGCGTTATTATTGCTACCACACACCAAGAAGCATTGACCAGTTTTAAAGAAATGCTACAGGACAAACAATTTGGTGCAGCCAGTGATAAAGTAGTGATAGAGCAGTTTTTAGAAGGCATAGAGGTAAGCGTTTTTGCATTAACCGACGGGACAAATTATCAAATTATAGGACATGCCAAGGATTATAAAAGAATTGGCGAGGGCGATACAGGATTAAACACAGGTGGCATGGGTTGCGTAAGCCCCGTTCCCTTTATGGATGCCGCTTTTATGGCTAAGGTAAATACGCAAATTGTGGAGCCCACTATTAAAGGTATTCAGCAGGAAGGCCTTGTGTATAAGGGATTTGTGTTCTTTGGACTGATGAATTGTCAGGGAGAACCCTATGTTATTGAATACAATTGCAGGTTGGGGGACCCGGAAACGGAAGTAATTCTACCTCGCTTACAAACCGACTTAGTAAGTCTACTAGCCGCCGCTGATAATGGCACTTTAGAGGATGTGAATATTCAATATCATGAGCAGTTCTTTGCAACTGTGATGGCCGTAAGTGGCGGTTATCCTGGGTCTTATGAAAAAAACTTTCCCATTCAAGGAATAGAGCTGGCACAAAAATTACCCGACAGCCTTGTATTTCAAGCTGGCACTGGGTTTCATGAAAATACAATTGTTACCAAAGGAGGTCGTGTGCTTACTATTACTAGCCAAGGCAAAGACCTTCAGCAGGCCGTTCAAAAAGCGCAAAAAGCACTTTCAACTATTCAGTTTGAAGGCATGTATTTTAGAAAAGATATTGGTTACGAGTTTGCATAAAATTTACTGCCAAAAAAACTTTGCGAATCATTTGTAAAAAGCTTTGTATTGTAAGGATTTTAGATGAATTTTGCTTCATTCAACTTCAACTATTCAAATAAAGATCTACAATGGGATTATTTAATTTTTTTACGCAAGAAATAGCGATGGACTTAGGTACAGCCAACACGCTTATTATTCACAACGATGAAGTAGTCGTGAATGAACCTTCAATTATTGCTTTGAACAGGAATAATATGAAAGAAGTTTTAGGCGTGGGTAAAAAAGCATTGTTGATGCATGAAAAAACGCATGAAAGTATTAAAACAGTTCGTCCTTTAAAAGATGGTGTAATCGCCGACTTTAACGCTGCTGAATTAATGATTCGTGAGTTGATGAAAATGATTTATCCAAAGAAGCCTTTATTTCCTCCAAGTTGGAGAATGGTTATTTGTATTCCTTCTTCTATTACTGAAGTAGAAAAAAGAGCGGTGCGTGATAGTGCTGAGCAAGCAGGTGCTAAAGAAGTATATATGATTCACGAACCTATGGCAGCTGCATTAGGAATTGGTATTGATGTAGAAGAGCCAGTAGGAAATATGATTATTGATATTGGAGGTGGTACAACAGGTATTACCGTTATCGCACTTGCAGGAATAGTTTGTGATCAAAGTATTCGTATTGCAGGAGATGAATTTACTGCAGATATTATGGAAGCATTAAGACGTTATCATAGTTTATTAATTGGTGAGCGTACTGCAGAACAAATTAAAATTCATGTGGGTGCTGCTTTAAAGGATTTAGACAATCCTCCAGATGATATGCCAGTGAATGGTCGTGACTTAGTAACAGGTATTCCTAAACAAATTATGGTTACTTATCAAGAAGTAGCCGAGGCTTTAGATAAGAGTATTTTTAAAATTGAAGAGGCTATCTTAAAAGCCTTAGAAACAACGCCACCAGAGCTTGCGTCAGATATATACCGCAGAGGTTTATACTTAACAGGAGGTGGTGCACTACTGCGCGGATTAGATAAAAGATTAAGTCAAAAAATAAAATTACCTGTTCATGTTGCTGAAGATCCACTGAAAAGTGTGGTGCGCGGAACAGGAATTGCACTTAAGAATTATCAACGCTTTCCATTTATTATGAGATAATACCAAATGAAGAATATCATTGGGTTCATACGACAAAATTTTACTTTCTTTAGTTTTCTGATACTTCAGATGCTGTCATTGGTCATGTTGTCTTCCAATAGTAAAACACATGAAACATTTTTTGGCGGCTGGAGCAACCAAGTTAGCGGAAACATTAATAGGTACTATTCTAGTTGGACTTATTTTTTTAGTTTAAAAGCAACCAACGAAAAATTAGCTGCAGAAAATGTGGCCTTAAGAAATCAATTAGCACAAAATTTTGTAGGCTTTGATACGACTAAAAAATTAGGCACCCTTGTTTTAAGAAAAGATAGTCTAGAAAAAATTAGAAAGTTTTATTACTACCCAGCAAAAGTGGTGGGTAATACTTTCACGCTTCAAAAAAATTATATTGTTATTGAAAGAGGCAGCAAGCAAGGTATTAAAAAAGATATGGCTGCCATTAGCCCCGATGGAAGTATTGTGGGCGTAGTGGTAGAAGTGAACGAAAATTATAGCACCATCATGAGCTTACTGCATCGTAATAGTAAGGTAAGTGCGATGTTGAAAAGAGATAAGATTGCAGGTAGTATCGAATGGGATGGCGCCGACCCCAATATATTAGTGCTTAAAAATATTTCAAAGAGTGCAGCACCTAAGGTAGGTGATACGGTTATCACCAGCCCCTACTCTTCTAATTTTCCGGCTCAGTTAATGGTAGGACGCGTTACTACTGTCATTCAAGACCCCTCTAGTAATTTCTTAACCTTGAATGTAAAGGCAGGCACTAACTTTTTTAATTTAGAATATGTTTATTTGGTAGAAAATAGAAGAATGGAAGACCAAAACAAGGTAAATATAAAGGAGGCAGTCAATGAATAATTTACTAAAAAATACTGCTCGATTTATTTTGTTCTTATTAGTACAAATAGTCATTTTAAATGAAGTGCCTCCTATTCATCAATTTATCACCCCCTATATTTATTTTTTATTTTTACTATGGCTGCCTTTTGGAACCAGTCGTATTAGCACCACCTTACTTGGCTTTATATTCGGTTACAGCCTTGATATATTTACCAAAACACCTGGACTACACGCCGCTGCTTGCGGTTTAATAGGATACCTTAGACCCACTATTTTAAATTTACTCTTATCTCAAGAGGCTTCAGAAGAGGTGACCAAAGAGCCTAGTATTGCCACCATGGGCTGGGGCCCTTATGCTTTTTATGCATTCGCACTCACTTTTATCCACCATTTTTATTTAGTCTTATTGGAGTGGTTACAGTTTGGTAACTTTGGTTACTTCATTGGAAAAGTATTCTTCACTAGTATCATTAGTTTATTATTAATTTTTAGTGTAGAGCTTATCATGAACAGAAGAAAGCTAAAAAGATAATTCATGTCAATGTACAATTCGAATCGTGGGGGTATCATTCAAATTATCATTGGTATTATTTTTGTCTTAATCACCGCTCAACTCATTAGTTTACAAATATTTTCTAGTAAGTATGTACTAGCTGCTAATAATAATGCCATTTTTAGAAAAATTATTTATCCCGATAGAGGCATTATCTACGATCGTAAAAAAAGAGCCCTTTTAGAAAATACCATTAGCTATGACTTAGTGGTTATTCCCAATGAAGCCAGGGGTGTTGACACGGCTACTTTATGTGAAATTTTAAAAATAGATAAAGCCGAGTATAACAAAAGAATAGTGGAAGTGATTATTAAAAATACACGTGTTAAAGCTGGCATATTCGAACCCTTTCTTTCTGCAGAATCATATGCGCAGTTAACGGAGAACTTATACCGCTTTCCGGGCTTCTCTATATCTGAGCGTTCTATTCGTTCTTATCCTTATAATACAGCAGCCCATGTACTTGGTTATGTAGCAGAAGTGGATGTTAATTTTTTAAAAAAGTATGGAGAACAAGGCTATGAGATGGGCGACTATGCGGGCATGACAGGTTTAGAAAAACAATACGAGTCAATCTTAATGGGACAAAGAGGTGTCAAAAGATATTTGAGAGATAATAAAGGAAAAATACAAGGTGCATTTGAAAAAGGAGAATTTGATACCCTAGCCATTGCAGGTAGAAATTTATTTACAAGCATGGATGTGGAAGTGCAACAATTAGCAGAGAAATTATTACAACATAAAATTGGAAGTGTGGTGGCATTGAATCCTAAAACAGGTTCTGTGATTGCGATGGCTTCTAGTCCCGGATACAATCCTAATTTATTAACGGGTAATCAAAGAAGAAAAACAATTGGCAGGTTATTAACCGATACAGCGCGCCCTATTTACAATCGTGCTATTAAAGGTCAATACCCTCCAGGTTCTACCTTTAAACCCTTGGGTGCTTTAATTGCATTAGATGAAGGACTTATCACACCTAGTTTTGGATACAATTGTTTTGGATTATATACAGCTTGTGGTGACCCAAGAAAATGTGAGCACCATAATGCCGGACACGCTGCTAATTTACAATTGGCCTTGGCTTATTCTTGTAACTCTTATTTTTTACAAGTTTTTAGAATGGCCATTGACAATCCCAAATACCGTGATGCTAAAAAAGGTTATTTAAAATGGAAGCAGTACATGAATAGTTTTGGCCTAGGTAGAAAATTAGGTATTGACCTGCCTAGTGAAAATAGAGCCAACATTCCCGATACTGCGCAGTACAATAAAGACTTTGGTGGTGCTAAGTACTGGAATAGTTGCTATATGTTAACCTTAGGTATTGGCCAAGATAGGATGACAGCTACTCCTTTACAATTAGCCAATGCAATGGCCTTTATTGCGAATAAAGGATATTACTATACACCTCATTTTATAGACAGTGTAGAAGAAGAAGATGAAATAGATAAAAAATTATTGGAGAACTTTCGTGTGAAACAAGAAGTGACTAAAATACCTACTGAATATTTTGATGTTATTAAAGAAGGCATGCATGATGTAACTGTTTTTGGAACGGCTGCCTTTATTAAAGTACCTGGTCATGAATTTTGTGCTAAAACAGGCACTGCGCAAAACCCACACGGAAAAAATCACTCCTTATTTGTTTGCTTTGCGCCCAAAGACAATCCTAAAATTGCAGTAGCAGTCATAGTGGAGAATGCGGGCTTCGGTTCTACTTGGGCAGGCCCTATAGCAGGCCTTATTATGGAAAAGTATTTAAATGATACTTTAACCAAAGAAAGTAAAACCAAGGCAGACAACTTATCTAATGTCGATTTAATGCCGGAATCTATTAAAGCTTGGTATATTAGAAATAATAAAACTGAAATGCTTACTCCTATTGAATATAACAATGATGAATTAGCAGATGTTTGGGATATGGAAATGATTTCTGAAAATACGCCTATCAAAGCTAAAGTAGATACGATCAAAAAAATAGATACTGTAACTCCACCAGCTAAACCAGTAGCCCCTCCTATAAAAAATAAAAAAACAAAAGAGCAGGGATTAAACCCTACTATGAAAAAAAAGAAAGCAAACAGTAAAATAAATAATGTCAGCATCTAGTAACAATAATAACTTTTCAAAAGGGACTGACTTAGCCGTCATCCTACTTTACCTTATTATGGTAGCTATTGGCATTATGTGCATTTTTATGGTAGAGTACAATCCTAATTTAACTTGGAGCAACTCTTTTTTAACGGCTAAAACCAATTATAGTAAACAAATTTACTTTGCTATTTTCTGCGGATTTGTGGCCATCTTTATTTTACTTATCGATAGTAAATTATTTACAGCCCTTGCTAATATTTCTTATGTACTAGGTATCTTATTAATGTTGGCCACTTTTGTTTTAGGCAAAAATATCAATGGCTCCAAAAGCTGGATTCCCATTGCAGGAGGCTTTAATTTACAACCTGCAGAATTATGCAAAATTTTCACTGCCCTCATTTTAGCAAAATTCATTGCTAAACCAGAAACCGATTTTACCAAATTAAAGTCTCATATCATTGCGGGTATGATGATTGCCTTTCCTGCTGTTTTATCCATCATGCAACATGAATTAGGCCTAGCCTTGGTCTACAGCGCCTTTATATTTGCTATGTACCGTGAAGGGCTGCCTCCGGTCATTCTTGTAATCTTACTTTCATTCGCCATATTGGTTATCGCTACTTTATTACTAGAACCTACCACCCTTTCTATTATCTTAACTGCCCTAGCAGGATTATTTATTGCCACCATGATTAAAAGGTTCAAGCGCAATAAAAAAAGTATACTAATAGTACTTACCATTTGGTTGGTAAGTTTTGGTACGGTTCGATTTGCAGTACCCTATATTTTTAATAATGTATTTGAGTGTTATCAAAGTACCCGTATATATTCAATGATTGGTAAAGAGTACGATTGTTCTTTAAATAAAAAATCGGCAAGCTCCATTACAGAAAAGAAAAGTAAAAAACCTGATGACTATAATGTGAAGCAAAGTAAAATTGCCATAGGCTCAGGAGGTTTTTGGGGTAGAGGTTTTTTAAAGGGCACACAAACTAGAGGAAGATATGTACCGGCACAGCATACCGA
Source organism: Sediminibacterium sp. (assembly GCA_044352855.1). Taxonomy (GTDB): domain Bacteria; phylum Bacteroidota; class Bacteroidia; order Chitinophagales; family Chitinophagaceae; genus Sediminibacterium. The sequence continues at coordinate 31,562 of JBILDC010000021.1, forward strand.
TTTTATATTCACTTCTCTAGGAGAAGCCTTTGGTTTTGTAGGTACATTTACTTTCTTAGCGCTTTATTTATTTTTCTTATTTAGACTTATTAGAATTGCGGAGAGACAAAGAAGTACTTTTTCAAGAGTATACGCCTATAGTGTGGTGGGTATTTTCTTTTTTCATATTGCGGTGAATATCTGTATGTCCATTGGCCTATTTCCTGTAGTGGGTATTCCCCTGCCTTTAATTAGTTATGGCGGATCCTCCCTACTTACCTTTACAGCCCTTTTATTTATTTTATTAAGATTAGACGCAGACAGACAGATGGTGCTGCGTTAATGCTTATTTTTGCAGTATGCGCATTTACCCTTTATCTGAAGGCAGTTTTTCCATTGATGAAACAAAAGTCTTTAAACCTTTTGATAGCAGCAGTCCCGATTATCCCAATAGGCCCAAGGGTTCTATTTTAGTAGAAGTCCAACCCTTTGTCATTATTACAGATAACGATATTATTTTATTAGATACAGGGCTTGGTTATTTAAATAAATTAGGTGTCTTACAAATACATGAAAATTTAATGGCATTAGGTATTGACCCCTCCAAGGTCACCAAGGTTTTTTTAAGTCATTTACACAAGGACCATGCAGGGGGCATTAGTTATTTACATCCTATACATCAGGAGCAATTTATAAGTTTCCCATATGCTAAATATTATGTGCAAAAAAGGGAATTTGAGGAAGTCATGCAAAATAGCAAGAGTTCTACCCTACTTGCAAAAGTAGGTATCTTAGAAAGTTTTAGTGGAACAGTATGGCTTACTGAAGACAAAGGCAGTATTGATCATCTTATTCATTATGAAATAACGGGCGGTCATTGCGCGTTTCATCAAGCTGCTTGGATTAAAGAAAATGAGGAAATTATATTTTTTGGTGCAGATGTCGCTCCACAATTACAACAAATGAAATCAAGATTTGTGGCCAAATACGATTTAGACGGGAAGAAAGCTTTAGAGTACAGGCAAGGTTGGTGGGAAGAAGGAAATAAGGAGCAGTGGACCTTTGCCTTCTACCATGATATTAGTCAGCCTACCTTTAGGGCTGATACAAATATCTAGTAACATTTTTTGATATAATTATTAAACCGCGCCGCTGTCTTTCCAATTCCATAAATGCAAGCAGGCATATGTTCTATAAGGCGACCAGGCCAGCGATTTTTTCAACATCTTAGTTTGTAATTCTTTTTTAGTAGTGTATTTTATTTTATACAATCTTATCATAGCTTGTTGAATACCTAAATCATCTAAGGCAAAAACATCTTCATGACCTAGGCTAAACATAAGTAACATCTCCACTGTCCACCTACCTACACCTTTAATTTGCGTTAATAAAGCAATTACCTCTTCCGGCTCCATTACATGCAATTGCTTGTCAGTTATTTTTTGGCTTAAAAAAAACTGAGCCACATTTTGAACATAGTTCACTTTTGAATTGCTTAAACCAATACCGCGTAGCGTATCAAAAGGAGTATCTATAACTGCTTGCATACTAGGCTCTTTGCCTTCATAGATATCTAAAAACCTTTTAAAAATAATGGCCGCTACTGTTGTACTTAATTGTTGTGAAACAATACTGGCTATTAAACGAACGGGGGTATTCTTTCTTTTATTTAAAGTATAAGCCTCCCCTTTTACAAGTGCCGCTAGCCCTTTATCTTTTTTCAAATGCTTTTGATAGCTCATGGCCACAAATTAGGTAGAATTCAATAATTTTAATTAACTTTTCAATGATTAAATCATAGACTATGAAAAAATATTTCACCATTGCAGGGCTTTTTATATGCTTAATAAGTTTTGCGCAAAACAAGGACAAGCAAGCCATTCAGCAATTATTAGACAAGCAAGTAGCCGCATGGAATACAGGCAATATTGATGCCTTTATGTTGGGCTATTGGGAAAACGATAGTCTTATGTTTATGGGTAAAAATGGCCCTACTTATGGCTATAATACGACCAAGGTGAATTATAAAAAGAATTATCCCGACACTGCCCATATGGGTAAATTAGCTTTTACGATAACAAGAATGCAAGCACTCAATACTGACCATTATTTTATCATTGGGCAATTTCATCTAAAAAGAACTGTGGGAGATGCCCATGGAAATTTTACACTTGTATTTAGAAAAATAAAGGGGGTTTGGAAAATTATATCCGATCATACGAGCTAAACTAAGCAAGACTAAGTTAGATTGGTATATTATAGAAGTTCTATTGCATACCCACTAGTTTATTTTAATACCAATAGGATTTTTCCAAATTCTATAAAGCGTGTATGCGAAGCCTATAAAACTTGTTATTAAGAACAAGTAAAATAATATATTACCTAGTTTCCACTCTGTTTCAATAAATGCATAGCCCCACATAATACCAAAGGCAACATTTATGGACATCCAAAATACCACCAAACCAATGGTGCGCATAATTCTATTTAAAAATTGAAGTAATAATGGCTCCATATAATTAATCTAAGCTTTGTTTATTATTGGCTGCGGCTTTTAATAAGCGATCAAATTGCGCAGGTGTTAAGTCGTTATAGAAATAATAAACAGGATCTACTTTTACATTTCTTTTGATCACTTCATAATGACAATGCGGGCCAGTACTCTTTCCTGTATTACCAATGTATCCTATCACTTCCCCTCTTTTTACAGACTGTCCCACCTTGGCTTTCACACGCACCATATGTCCATACAATGTTTGGTAACCAAAGCCATGATTAATCACTACTTTATTACCATAGCCATCGGTATTAAATCCAGCTGCCTGCACCACTCCATCTGCAGTGGCATAAATAGGTGTACCCGATGGTGCTGTAAAATCTAATCCCTGATGAAAACGAACGTCTTTATAGATGGGGTCAATTCTATAACCAAAGCTTCCAGCAATTCTATTTAAGTTTTTGTTACTCACCGGTTGAATAGAAGGAATGGCCTTTAATAATTTTTCTTTATTCTTCACCATGGCACCTATCTCGGAAAAGGAAGTAGTTTGATAGGCCATTCTTAAACTTAAATTGTTTAGCTGACCAATCATACTTTCTAACAATTCATTATTAGAAAAACTTTGTAGTAAGCGCACTTCTTTTTTAGATTCCATTTCTTTGACCCTAGCACTATCTGGTATGGGACTTGATTCAAAAATAGATCGGTACACTTCATTGTCTCTACTTTCTAATTCAACCATTTGTAATTGTAATTGTTTTAGCTCTGCAGATAAGACACTGTAATTTTCTTTATACGTCTCATTTTGTTGACGCAATAGCTTTTCTTTAGGAGAGTCAATGTATTGGAACATGATAATCACAATAATAACACCTGTTACTATAGAAGCTGCCACAAAGCCAAAAAGCTGAAGCAGACGCACTCGAAGGGGCACTTCCACTTTTTCAAATCGAAGGCTATGTGTATTAAAGAAGTATTTTATTTTCTTCATTTGAAATAAGCCATTTTTTTGTCTAATTAGGCCATAAAAAAGCCCCAATTCCTTACCTTTGTGGACAATAAAAAAGCATAACAAATATAGCTTTTAAGACCAATACAGCCTAAAATTAAGCTAATGATGACTAGCCCTGAAATAAGACAACAATTTTTAGATTTTTTTGCATCTAAAGGGCATGCCATTGTTCCTTCCGCACCTATTGTCGTAAAGAACGACCCCACCTTGCTTTTCACCAATGCAGGTATGAACCAGTTTAAAGACTTTTTTTTAGGCAACCAAGAACCTAGCCATAAAAGAATTGCTGATACACAGAAATGTTTACGCGTAAGTGGTAAGCATAACGACTTAGAAGAAGTAGGTGTGGATACCTATCACCATACCATGTTTGAAATGTTGGGCAATTGGAGCTTTGGCGATTATTTTAAAGGAGAAGCCATTGAGTGGAGCTGGGAATTATTAACAAAAGTATATGGCATTGATCCTGCAAGATTATATGTAAGTGTTTTTGAAGGAGACGCTTCTGAAAACTTACCCGCTTCTAGCGAAGCATTAATGCATTGGAAAAAATGGGTAACTGAGGATAAAATAGTTTACGGCAATAAAAAAGATAATTTCTGGGAGATGGGTGATACCGGACCTTGTGGCCCATGTAGTGAAATACATGTCGACATGAGATCCGAAGAAGAAATTGCTAAAATACCAGGTCGTGATTTAGTGAACAAAGACCATCCTCAAGTGATTGAAATTTGGAACAATGTATTTATTCAATACAATAGAAAAAAAGATGGTAGCCTAGAGCCGCTACCTAATAAACATGTCGATACAGGTATGGGTTTTGAAAGACTTGTGCGTGTCATTCAAAATAAAAAAAGCAACTACGATACCGACGTTTTCACCGGCACCATTGAAGTGGTTGAAAAAATTACGGATAAAAAATACGATTACAGCGATACTAAGCAGGCCGTTGCCTTCAGAGTCATCGCTGATCACATTCGTGCCATTGCCTTTACTATTGCTGATGGACAATTACCCGCCAATACTGGCGCTGGTTATGTCATTCGTCGAATTTTAAGAAGAGCAGTACGGTATTATTATTCTTACTTGGACTATAAACATCCTTTGCTGCATCAGTTAATGCCTACACTAGCAAAACAATTTGAAAATGTATTTCCAGAATTAACAGGACAACTTGAATTTGTAACTAAAGTAGTGAAAGAGGAAGAGGAAGGTTTCTTACGCACTTTAGAAAAGGGATTAAAGCGTATGGATGATATCATTAGTACACATCCGAAAAATGCAACCATTGAGGGAAAATTAGTTTTTGAATTATTTGACACCTTCGGATTTCCTGTTGATTTAACCAGATTAATTGCATCAGAAAATGAATTGCAAGTAGATGAGCCTGGATTTGAAAAAGAAATGCAGCAACAAAAAAACAGAAGCCGTGCTGCAACTGCTATTGATACAGGTGATTGGATACAAGTAAACCCCGATAAGGAAACTCATTTTATTGGCTATACAAGCACTGAAACTACTGCCACTATTATTAAATATAGAAATGTAAAAGCCAAAGGAAAAGAAGCCTATCAATGGGTTTTATCAGAAACTCCTTTTTATGCAGAAAGCGGTGGACAAGTGGGCGATATAGGTAGTTTTCAATTTGAAGATGGAACTAGCATCGAAGTAACAGATACAAAAAAAGAAAATAATTTATTTATACATTTCACAGATAGCTTACCCAATACTATTTCTAATAGCGTTAAAGCCACTGTGAATACTAGTGCAAGAAAAGCAACCACGCTTCACCATTCTGCAACTCACTTATTACATGCTGCGCTTAGAAATATACTAGGCAAGCATGTGGCACAGAAAGGAAGCTTGGTCAATACCGAACAACTGCGATTCGACTTTTCACATTTCGCCAAAATGACTGCAGAGGAAATTAGCCAAGTAGAAGCCATGGTGAATGCTAAAATCAAAGAAAATATTCCTGTAGTCATTAAGGAAATGAATAAAGAAGAAGCCATTGGTTTAGGCGCGATGGCCTTATTTGGAGAAAAGTATGGAGATAAAGTACGTGTGGTAGTCATGGACCCTGCCTACTCTATTGAATTATGTGGCGGTACCCATGTGGGACATACGGGAGAAATAGGTGCTTTTATTTTAAAAGCTGAAGCTTCTGTGGCTGCTGGTGTTAGAAGAATTGAGGCAGTGGTGGGAGAGGCGGCTGCAAAACATATCACAGAAGTAAATGAAAAATTACATAAGCAAATAGTACAACTCACTGAGGCTTCTGCAGTACTTGCCGAAAAAATAAATGTTCCCTTTAAAGCACCTGAGTGGAATGAAAATTCTTCAGTAGCTGTTTTAAATGATACGATTGCTTCTTTGCAATTAAGTCAAAAAGAACTCTCTAAAAAATTAGAAAGCCAGGAAGCATTACTTGTCAATGAATTAACCACTCAATATAGCAGTCAATTTGAAAGCATTAATGGTATTGCATTTTTAGGAAAGGAAATAGCATTGTCTAGCACCGATAATTTAAAAAAATTAGCAGTAGCCTTGGGACTTAGTCAAAATAATCATTGCATTATTTTAGTAGCTACTATTGAAGGAAAAGCTTCTGTCGCTCTTTCCATTAGTGAATCTCTAAGTGCTAGCTTGCCCGCTACTCAATTGATTAAGGAGAAAATTGCACCACTTATTAAAGGTGGTGGTGGTGGACAAAAAACCTTGGCTACAGCAGGTGGTCAAGATGCAAGTCAACTTAATAAAGTCATTGAAGTGGTCAAACAAAGCTTGTAGTTTTCATTAATTGATTGATTTTCAACTAAATACCACTTTAACAAAATTATATTTGCGAATAGTTTCGTAGTTAATAATTTTCCCTATTTTTGAAATTCAAATTCAGTACTCTAATTATTTTATTTAAAGAATTAATGTAATTAAAGAATCATTCAATTTACGATCATGAAAAAAATACTATTCTCTTTATTATTGGTAAGCTTTAGTTTTCAATTTGCAATAGCACAAACCGGCGAAGTGATTATCACAAAGAAAAATCCAAAAGAAAATGCGCCTGCAGTAGTCATTGGTACAGATGGTAAAACTCCATTGTATATACTAGATGGTAAAATTGTAACAAGCATTAGTGATATTGCACCTAATGATATTGAAAGCGTTAGTGTATTGAAAGGTGCCATGGCTATAAAAAAATATGGCGAGAAGGCTGCTGATGGCGTGGTAGAAATTACTAGTAAAAAGAATGCTAAAAAAGATTCTACTAAAGTAACTGTCACCATTGACGGAAATAAAAACACAAAAGTAAAAGCAGATGTCGATGTAAATATGACGGTGGTAGTAGATGGTAACAAAGTAACTATTAATGGAAAAGAAGTGGATGAAAATGATCCACGCTTAAGCATAGAAGGAAAAGGTAATAAACGAGTTATTTTAAAAAAATTAGATAAAAACTTAAATGGCCTTGGAAATTTAGATGACAAGAAGCCAAGAATTATAGTTGAAGGGAGACCTCTTAATGGTCTTGACCTTGGTAAAGGGCTTGAATTAAATGGTGATATAATAATCAATGATAATGGAGATGATAATTTTGACATCTTTGTACCTAATGAATCAAAAACAAACCAAGCTTTTTTAGGAGTGGTTACAGAAGAAACTGAAAAAGGTGCTAAAATTAATCAAGTAAGTGAAGAAAGTCCTGCAGCCAAGGCCGGACTAAAAGAAGGCGATATTATTACTAAAGTAAATGATATAAAAATTGATGGCCCGGCTTCTTTATACGATGCCATTGGAAAATCTAAACCAGAAGATAAAGTAACTATTAGTTATATCAGAAACGGAAAAACGAATACTCAAGTGGTAAGTTTAGCTAAGAATAAAAATACCGTGCAGTTATATAATTTTAGCAGCCCTGAGGGACAAGGCGGTCCTAGTTTTGATGCCTATCCAAAACAATATCTTGATCCTAATACAAGAAAATATCAACAGCGTCCAAGAGGGTTTAGTTTTATACCTAATTTTCCTGGCATGGAAGGCATGACCATACCTGGCTTTGAGAATAAACCAAAATTGGGTATTAGCATTGAAGACACTGAAACAGCTGATGGTGTTAAAATTACTAATGTGTCTGAAAATTCACCTGCTGCTAAAAGTGGTTTATTAGAAAATGATATTATAGTTCAAGTGAATGATCAAAAGATTAAAGAAGTGGACGGCTTAAAACCCATCATAAAAGATGCTAAAGAAGGAACTAGTTTCACCTTTCAAGTAAAAAGAAATAAAGAGCTAAAAACTATTATAGTAAAGCTTCCTAAAAAACTAAAAACTGCCGATTTATAGGCTTTTAAATTAGTACTTTTGCCTTATGGCAATCGGAGAAAAATATGAGGCAGTCATTGGTTTAGAAATTCATGCACAATTAGCTACAAATAGCAAACTCTTCTGTGGAGATGCTGCTTCCTTTGGAGCAGCGCCCAATACTCATATCAGCCCTATCACCATGGGACATCCCGGCACCTTGCCCAAGACCAATGCCAAGGCCATTGAATATGCCATTCGTATAGGACTTGCCTGCGGATCCAAGATTGCCAAGGACAATTATTTTGCACGCAAAAATTATTTCTATCCCGATTTACCTAAGGGTTATCAAGTATCACAACATACCACTCCTATTTGCGAAGGCGGCACCATTAGCATACAATTACCTACTGGTGAAAAAATAGTACAACTCAATAGAATACATTTAGAAGAAGATGCAGGCAAAAGCATACATGATATTTCTGCAACTGATACCCTTATCGATTTAAACCGCGCTGGCACTCCTTTAATTGAAATGGTCACCGAACCTTGTATTCATTCTGCAGAAGAAGCCTTTTTATTTGTAACAGAAGTAAGAAAGCTAGTACGTTGGATAGGAATTTGCGATGGCAATATGGAAGAAGGTAGTTTAAGATGCGATGCCAATATATCCATTCGTTTAAAAGGTACCACCACCTTGGGTACTAGAGTAGAAGTTAAAAATTTAAATTCTATTCGCAATATTAAAAAAGCCATTGAATTTGAAATTGATCGACTCATTCAAATTACAGAAATGGGCGGCACTATTATACAACAAACAAGAAGTTTTGATGCGAATAATGATATTACCTTTTCTATTAGAGATAAAGAAGATGCCAATGATTACAGGTATTTTCCCGATCCGGACTTAGCACCCTTCCATTTAACAGATAGTTTTATTGAAAGCATTCAAAAAAAATTACCTACCCTACCCGCTACTTTAAAAAAGCAGTGGAAAATACAATATGATTTATCTGATTATGCTATTGATCAATTAGTAGAAGATAAAGAAGAAGCCGATTTTTATATGGCCTGGGCAGCCGCTTCTTCACATTACAAAGCCATAGCCAATTGGATGATTGGCCCCATTAGAGTAGCACTACATGAAGGCCTAACTAATTTTCAAACCTTATCTACCATGATTCCTTTTTTAGTAGAACTGGTAGAATTAGTGGAAACAAATCAATTGAGTTTTTCGGTGGCAAGTACAAAGGTCTTAAAAGAAATTATTGCCCATCCTGGCTCCCCTAAGGCATATGCCAGCACTCATAATTTATTGCAAACAGGCTCTACTGAAGAAATAGAAAAATGGATAGATGAAGTCTTAGCAATGCACCCTGAGAAAGTAGCTGAATATAAAAAAGGGAAAAAGGGACTTTTAGGATTATTTATGGGCGAAGTGAAGAAAATAAGCAAGGGCAAGGCCGATCCCAAAATGACCACTAGTTTATTAGAACAAAAATTAACTTAATTTAGTATCCTCTATCGTTGAACTCAAAATAATAAAAAATGAATATTAAAAACCTATTGGCCTGTTTAGCTGCAATGATGATAATTATCACAGGCTGTAAAAATAGTTCCAACGAAAAAAATTATACTATTTCTGGAACCATACAACACGTTGCTAAGCAAAAGCTATTGTTGCAAGAAGTGCCTTATGGAGGCTTACCTATTATTACCATGGATTCTATCACTTTAGGAGA
>JBILDC010000003.1:0-137249 GCA_044352855.1 Sediminibacterium sp.
TTGGTAGACCCATTGGCGGATTCCAATTACAACAAAAGAAATTAGCAGAAATGATAACCGAAATCACCAAAGCGCAATTAATAGTTTGGCGTTTAGGTGTATTGATGAATGAAGGTCGTGCCACTGCTGCTCAGATTAGTATGGCTAAAAGAAATAGTTGTGAAATGGCTACTAATATTGCTAGAGATGCAAGACAAATGTTAGGCGGCATGGGTATCACAGGAGAATATTCTGTGATGCGTCATATGATGAACTTAGAGAGTGTAATCACTTATGAAGGAACACATGATATTCATTTGTTAATTACCGGAATGGATATAACAGGATTCAACGCATTTACATAGTATTGTTCAATAAAGAAAAACTGGGTAATGGCTGCCGATAAAATATTTTTAATTGGGATGATGGGTTCTGGTAAATCTTATTGGATACAAAAAATGGCTAAGTGGAATAAATGCGTGGGCTATGATTTAGATGCCTTGATTGAAATGAATGAAGAAAAAACAATTGCTGAAATTTTTAATGAAGACGGGGAAGATTATTTTAGAAAAGTAGAGGCGAAAATTTTAAGATGGTTTAAAGAGAAGAAAAAATTTATCATTGCAACAGGGGGCGGTACGCCTTGCTTTCAAGAAAATATGCATTGGATGAAAAAAGAAGGCATTGTGATTTGGTTAGACGAGCCAGTAGAGGTTTTAGTAAAAAGGTTATCTCCAGAGAAAAATAAACGACCCCTAATTGCCAACTTAAGTGATGCTGAAATTGCAGCATATATTGAAGATAAATTAGTAGAAAGGCATTCGTTTTATAGTCAAGCAAACTACCGATTATCCAGCGAACAAATTAATGAAGCCGGATTAAAAAAACTAATGGCAAAACATGCATCGTAAAATTTTAATACTTGGTTTGTTTTTTTCTTTATTAGCAGTAGTATTGGGTGCCTTTGGAGCACATGCCTTAAAAGCATTAGTCAGTCAAGATAAATTACAAATTTTTGAAACAGGGGTGAGGTATCAATTCATGCACGCAATGGCACTCATTGCTTTATCACTTTATGGATCTCAAAATGAGTATAAGAGGGGGGAGCAAAAAGCAATTGGTTGGGCAGCTCAATTTTTTCTTATAGGCATTTTCTTATTTAGCGGTTCTTTGTATTTATTAACGCTGCTTTCAAGGGCAAGCTATCCAATGGCCCGTTTCCTAGGTCCGATTACTCCCTTGGGTGGTCTTTGTTTTATATTGGGTTGGTCTTTTTGGCTAAGGGTAGTTTTCCTTCATAAAGTGGATAAGTAGGCCCCCTCATTTTCAATTTTACACATTTGTTCAAATTCCTTTTTGGTCCTATGCAGATAACTTATATTTGTTACCATGGCAAATACCCTAAAAAGTAAGAAACAACCCAAGATTAGTGAGGAGAATTTAAATCCTGATAAAGAATCAGATGTTTCGGTGACGGAAGTGGTGAAAGATGAAAGAACCTCCAAGATTATGGGTTCGGTGAGCTTACTCATTACCTTATTTCTTTTTGTGGCCTTTACTTCTTACTTATTTACTTGGCAGGATGACCAGGATATGGTCCAATTATGGCGTACCCATTTATTTTCCATCAACGATTTAAAAGTAAATAATTTAATGGGTTATATAGGTGCTTTTGTCGCCTATCAAATGATGTTCAATGGTTTTGGTTTAGCTGCTTATTTATTTTGTTCTTTCTTTTTTGTTTTAGGAGTGAATTTATTTTTTACAAAACCTATTTTTAGTTTATGGCGCAATAGTAGATATGTGATTTTAGGCTTACTGGTAATAAGTACTTGTTTAGCCTTTGTCACTGCAGGTGCTCATTTTTCATGGGGAGGCGCACTAGGAGAATACAGTAGTAGTTGGTTAGTGAAGTGGGTGGGTAGTTTTGGAACTGGCGCTTTATTACTAGTAGCGGGCTTTAGTTATTTTATTTGGAGGTTCAATCCTAGTTTTAATGTACCTAATTTTAATGCATTACTTCCTAAGAAAAATGAAACTAAGTATGTAGGGGATGATATAGTTGATACAGATGAAACCGCAGTCAAACAAGAATGGGATTTAAATGCAACTGAGTCACCGAATTTAGGAGGCAATAAATTAAATAACGAGTCTTTTGATGAATTAAGTTTAGAATCTGAAAAACTAGAAGAGCCTCAAGTATTATCAGCAGCATTAACACCTACACTTATTGATACAGAAGAGCCTTCCATAGTGAATGAAGTCATCGAAGAACCTGCACCTGTTGTTGAAAAAATAAATATTGAAGATTTTAATGGAGAATTATTAGAAGACCTTGATTTAGAAATTAAACCTGTTGCCAAGGAAGTGATTGTTCCTGTTGGGGCTATAGGTACAGCCTATGACGCCACATTAGATTTAAAAAATTACAAGTATCCTTCTATTAATTTATTAGAAACGCACGGCTCTGAAAAAATTGTACAAGACCCAGAAGAATTAGAGACCCATAAGAACCAAATTATTGCAACACTAAAGAATTACGATATTGCCATTCAGCGAATTGCTGCCACAGTAGGACCTACCGTAACATTGTATGAAATTGTGCCTGCGCCTGGTGTGCGTATTAGTAGAATTAAAAATTTAGAAGACGATATTGCTTTAAGCTTGGCTGCATTAGGTATTCGTATCATTGCACCTATTCCTGGAAAAGGAACCATTGGTATTGAAGTGCCCAATATTAGAAAGTCGGTGGTGAGTATGAAAACTTTACTCGCTAGTGAGAAGTTTCAAAATAGTAAGTTCTCTTTACCTATTGCGATTGGTAAAAAAATTGACAATGAAAATTTCATTGTGGACTTAGCCAGTATGCCGCACTTATTAATGGCAGGGGCAACAGGTCAAGGTAAGTCGGTGGGCTTAAATGCTATACTAGTTTCTTTATTATATAAGAAGCATCCTTCGCAATTAAAATTTGTTTTAGTAGATCCTAAGAAAGTGGAATTAAGTTTATACCGTGTCATTGAAAAACATTTCTTAGCAAAACTACCTGGAGAACAAGACGCCATTATTACAGATACTAAAAAAGTAATCAATACACTGAACGCATTATGTATTGAGATGGACAACAGATATGATTTATTAAAAGAAGCAGGTTGTAGAAATATTAAAGAGTACAACGATAAATTCACGGCGCGTAGGTTGAATCCAGAAAAGGGTCATCAGTTTTTACCTTTTATAGTTTTAGTAGTGGATGAGTTTGCCGATTTAATTATGACAGCGGGTAAAGAAGTAGAAATGCCTATTGCACGTTTAGCACAGTTAGCAAGAGCGGTGGGTATACATTTAATTATTGCTACGCAAAGACCATCTGTAAATATTATCACAGGAACCATTAAAGCCAACTTCCCAGCACGTATTGCATTTAAAGTGTCTAGTAAAATAGATAGTAGAACTATTTTAGATGCAGGTGGCGCAGAGCAGTTAATTGGTAAAGGAGATATGCTGGTAAGTTATAATGGAGAAATTACCCGTTTGCAATGTGCTTTTGTAGACACTCCAGAAGTAGACCGCGTTTGTTCTTTTATTGCCGATCAAAAAGGCTATCCTCAAGCATTTTTATTACCAGAGTATGTAGATGAAAAAGAAATGGATGCAGGTAATTTTGACTCTGGCGCAAGAGATGTCTTATTTGAAGAAGCGGCCCGACTTATTGTAAGTGCTCAAATGGGTTCCACTTCCTTAATACAAAGAAGAATGAAATTGGGCTATAATAGAGCCGGTAGGGTAATGGATCAATTAGAGTCGGCAGGACTGGTGGGTCCAAGCCAGGGTTCTAAGCCTAGAGAGGTTTTATACAAGACAGAGGCCGATTTAAACACTTTTTTAAAGAATCTCGATTAATAGAAACTTTTGGTATGCCCTTTGGCCTTAGGCGTTTCTGTCTAACCTTAGTCATTTGTTTAAAAATTAGCTTAAAATTATCATTCACTTAGATATCGATTCTTTATTTTTGTCCATACCGAATGAAACAATAACTAGCTTACTATGAGAATCCCCTTTATTTTTCTCGCATTTTTTGCCTGTTTTTCGACATTTGCCCAAAAGGACCCCTCGGCTAAGGTCATTTTAGACCAAATGGGTGCAAAAGTGAAGAATTCTAAGGGCATACTAGTAAGTATACAAATGGTTTCTAAGAATAGTCAGGGTAAGGCAATGGGTACCAAGCAGATAAGTCTTAAGATGAAAGGAGATAAGTACTATCTAAAACAAGGGCTAATGGAAATTCTTTGTGATGGTCTAATCATCTTCAATTTTGATGGGGTAAATACCATCTCAAAGTCCAGTGTAGCGGAGTCGGATCAAACCCTAAGTCCTCAAAAATTATTAGCAGGTAACTACGATAAAGACTTCAATTACAGCCTTTTAGCTCAGACAAATTCAAATGCTACCATTGAGCTTACTCCACTTGATAAGCGCAAGAGTTTTCAAAAAGTAACCCTAGTGGTTGACAAGGTAAAATCGGCCCTTTCTTCTGCCTCCATATTAGATAAAAGCAATAATAGCACCCTTGTAAAAGTACTTTCTATAAATTATACAGCTGTTTTAGCCGATAATCTATTCCTCTTCAATAGGGCCAAATACCCAAAAAACGTGGAAATTTTTGATTGATTTACGCCTTTTTACACGTATCTTCGCAGCCGAAATAAAAAAATAAAACCGTAGTTAATAGTTAACTACAAAAAAAGAAGTTTTACAATGGCTATATTAACATCAGAAAAGAAAGCAAGCATTTTTGCTGAATTTGGCGGAAAAGCAACTAACACAGGTTCAATTGAAGGACAAGTTGCTTTATTAACCGAGCGTATTGCGCACATTTCAGGTCACCTGAAAGCAAACCACAAAGACCATTCAACTCAAAGAGGTTTAATGCAATTAGTGGGTCAGCGTAAGCGTTTATTGGTTTATTTACAAAAACATAACCTAACGGGTTACCGCGCACTAATTGAAAAATTAGGCTTAAGAAAATAATCAACAAAAACAAATTATAGGCTGTCCCAACTGTTACCACGGTTGGGATTAGTCGTTTATATACTATCGATTCTAATAAAGAAAAGATTTAAAAAAAATTAAAATGATAACACAACCTAAATCAGTCAAGTTTGAAATAAATCCAGGACAAGAGGTATTTATTGAAACAGGTAAATTAGCCCGTCAAGCAGATGGTGCTGTTACTGTAAGACAAGGCAATTGTATTTTACTTGCGACAGTTGTTGCGAATAAGGATCCTAAAGACGGACAAGACTTTTTTCCTTTAAGCGTAGACTACCAAGAAAAATTTGCATCAGCAGGTCGTATTCCTGGTTCTTTCTTTAAAAGAGAAGCGCGTTTAAATGATTATGAGATATTAACCAGCCGTTTAATTGACCGTGCACTTCGTCCTTTATTCCCAGAAGATTATTTATGTGATGTACAAGTACTTATCTCTTTGATATCAAGTGATGAAAATGTAATGCCCGATTCATTAGCTTGTTTAGCGGCATCAGCTGCATTAGCCGTTTCAAATATTCCAATTAAAGAAATTATTTCTGAAGTACGTATTGGTCGCATTAAAGGAGAATTTATTATTAATCCTTCTAAAGCACAATTAGCTATTTCAGATTTTGAATTTTTAATTGCTGCTACTGAAAAGAATTTGATGATGGTAGAAGGAGAAGCAAAAGAATGTTCTGAAGAAGAATTAGTTCAATGTTTAGAAATTGCACATGAAGCCATTCGCAAACAAATTAAAGCACAAGCGGAGTTAAGAAAAGTAGTAGGTATCACTGAAGTGCGTGATTATAAAAAACCAGAACAAGATATTGCTATTAAAGATAAAGTATATGCATTTGCCAAAGCAAAAGTAACAGCCATTGCTGAAATGGGTTCTGCTAAGCATGAAAGAAGCGATGCCTTTACTGCATTGAAAAAAGAAATCATCGAACATTTAGGCACTGAAATTACCGACTTGCAAAAGAAATTAGCAGGTAAGTATTACGAGGACTTGAAATGGGAATTAGTAAGAGATATGATGGTGGACAAACGTATTCGTTTAGATGGTCGTAAATTAGATCAAGTACGTCCTTTAGCCATGGAAGTAGATCCACTTCCCACTCCACATGGTTCTTCTTTATTTACAAGAGGAGAAACTCAATCTTTAACAACGGTTACTTTAGGTACCAAGTTAGATGAGTTAATGCAAGAGACTGCAGCAAGTGCTGAATACACTAAGTTTTTCTTACACTATAATTTCCCTCCCTTCTCTACAGGAGAAGTGAAGATGATGCGTGGTGTAGGTCGTCGTGAAGTAGGTCATGGTAATTTAGCCATGCGTTCTTTAAAACAAATGTTACCAGACACTACTACTTTCCCCTACACATTAAGAGTGGTGTCTGATGTATTAGAATCAAATGGTTCTTCTTCAATGGCAACAGTTTGCGCGGGTTCATTAGCATTAATGGATGCAGGTGTTCCAATGCCTAAGCACGTAAGTGGTGTGGCTATGGGATTAATTTCAAGAGAAGATGGTAAGTATGCTATTTTAACAGATATCCTAGGTGATGAAGATCATTTAGGAGATATGGATTTTAAAGTAACTGGTACACGCGATGGTATTTGCGGTGTGCAAATGGATATTAAAGTAGATGGTTTAAGTATGGACATTATGCGTGAAGCATTGTCTCAAGCTAAAAAAGGTCGTTTACATATTTTAGATGCCATGTATGAGTGTATGCCAGCTGCTCGTGCAGATGTGAAACCACATGCACCAAGAATGGTTAAATTAATTATTGATAAAGAATTTATTGGAGCTGTCATCGGACCAGGTGGTAAAATCATCCAAGAGATGCAAAGAACTACTGGTGCGACTATTAATATCGAAGAAGTAGGCAACCATGGTGAAGTAAGTATCTTCTCTGCGAATAAAGATAGCTTAGACGCTGCTGTGAAGTGGATCAATGGTATTGTTGCTGTTCCAGAAATTGGAGATGAATACGAAGGGGTAGTGAAAGGTGTGAAAGAGTTTGGTGCCTTTGTAGAATTCATGCCAGGCAAACAAGGTTTATTACACATTAGTGAAATAAGCTGGAAGCGTTTGGAAACAATGGATGGTATCTTTAACGAAGGAGATGTAGTAAAAGTAAAATTGGTTGGTTTGGATCCTAAAACAGGCAAGTTCAAATTAAGCCATAAAGCTTTATTACCTCGTCCAGAGCAAGCGCCTCGTGAAGATAGAGGTCCTCAACAAGGTTAATTTTCCTGCGCCTTTTTAAAGGCCTAAGTTTTAAATATAATTATTTGAATGCCCCGGTAAATCGGGGCATTTTTTGTTCGTTTAATTTGTTCCATAAGACTACTTTTAATTTGTTACTTAATTCCCCAATTGAATAAATTCAATTCCGAGTCGAGCTTTCGAGCATGCGTAGAGTGAGACGAGGAATTGGGATTTATTCAATTGGGTAAGGTATCTTTGCAAACAATTAAAGCTCCCTAAAACAACCCAATGTCTAAAGAATATATACAGATAGCCTTCGATTTCGATTACCAAGAACAGTTTGAGATGTTGGTGGCCCAATTATCGGCATTAGGATTTGAGGGGTTTAACGAGGAAGAGGCGAGCCAAGGTATTAATGATGGGGTGAAAATGTCTAATTCACTTGGGGAAGGCGCAGGGCATTGTAAAACCTTCATACTAAATACTGAATTTGAGGCTAATTTATTGGATAATGAATTGGATATTATATTCAAACAGAATAATATAAAGTATTCTAAATCAATAATTAAAGAAGAAAATTGGAATGCAGTTTGGGAATCTAATTTTGAACCAGTAAGAGTGGCTAATTTTGTGGGCATTCGAGCTAATTTTCATCCCCATTTTGATCCTAAAGTTGCTTTTGAGATAGAGATTACGCCTAAAATGAGCTTTGGAACGGGGCATCATGCCACTACATTTACCGTTATCGAATTAATGGAATCAATGGACTTTAAAGGCAAGACGGTTTATGACTTTGGAACCGGCACAGGTATACTAGCCATCCTTGCCGAAAAGCTAGGGGCGGCTTCGGTATTGGCCGTTGATAATGACGATTGGTGTATCGAAAATTCGATGGAGAACATACAAAACAATGATTGTCAAATAGTTAGAATAGAAAAAGTAGAATCGGCCTATCAAGATAAAAAATTTGAAATTATTATAGCCAATGTAAATAGGCATATCATTGAGGCCAATATGCTTGCATTAACTCAATTAGCCCTTCCAGGTACAGTCTTGGTACTAAGTGGTTTACTTATTGAGGATCAAGTAGATATGATTCAATTAGCCAATAATAATGGCTGGACATTTCAAAAATCAAGGCCTTTAAATGGCTGGATTAGCATCTTGTTTAAGTTTTAATTAAAGTTTAGTTCACAGTGTTAACAAATCATTAATTTTTTTCGTCGTATCTTTGCCGTCCAACCAAATTTACTATGACAGAAATCATTCTAATTATATTGGCCTATATCATCGGATCTATTCCTACAGCAGTGTGGGTGAGTAAGTCGGTGTTTGGTATTGACATTAGAGATTACGGAAGTGGAAATGCTGGGGCAACCAACTCTTTTAGAGTATTAGGTTCTAAATGGGGCAGCTTTGTAATGCTTGTAGATGTTACCAAGGGGGTTATTGCAACTTCCTTATACATTCTTATTCCATTCTATTTAACCAACGAACTAGCAAGAACTAATTTTATGATAGCCCTAGGAATGGCGGCTGTCCTTGGACATATATTACCCATTTTTGCCAATTTTAGAGGTGGAAAGGGAGTAGCTACTTTATTAGGAATGGCTTTAGCTATTCAACCCATGGTTGCATTGCTTTGCTTAGTGGTTTTCTTAATCACTTTGCTTTCTACAAGGTTCGTATCATTAAGCTCTATGTTCGCGGGAGTGGCATTTATGGTATTGATCCTCTTTATTTTCAATGAAAAGGAGACTATCTATCGCCTTTTCGCTATTATAGTCGCAATGATGGTGGTGGTGACGCATCAGAAGAACATCTCCAGGCTTATCAAGGGTACTGAAAATAAGGTGCCTATATTCAAAAACAGAGGTAGGAAGCCTTAATTAGGGTTTACACCTCAAATTTTTTGAGATTTCAACAGAATTTGTAGTTCAAAAAAATTAGAATTTCGTAACTTCGCCGTCCCTTAAAACTTTAAAGCTATGTCAGGTAATCAGAATATTTTAGAGAAATTGCAATTGAAGGAAGAGAAAAATTTACTGATCCAAGGCCTACCGTCTTCTGTAGAGAAGCAGTTTGCTAAGCTTTCTTACAACAAGAACTTAACCCCCTTATTAAAGACTAGAAAAATCGATTTTGCGCTTATTTTCGCAATCAATCAATTACAATTAAATAATATCTTAAAAGAGGTATTTTCAGCCTTACATCCTGAAAGTAAATTATGGATTGCTTATCCAAAAACGACTTCTAAAATAGTATCTGATTTAAACAGAGACGCAAGCTGGGAAATTTTATCTAAGAATGATTATGAGGCGGTAAGACAAGTTACATTAGACCATGTTTGGACAGCGATGCGTTTTAAGAAATTAGATCAAATACCTAATAGAAACCGAACCTTTGTTGAATTCAAGTCTGCCAATATTAAAGTGGATGATTTTGAAAAAAGATTAATTGCCCTTCCTATAGAATTAGATAAATTATTTGGTGCCCATGAAGAAGCAAGAGAATTCTTTATTTCTTTATCTATACTAAATCAAAAAGAATATTTAAGTTGGATCCAAGGTGCGAAGAAAGAAGAAACCAAGCAAAAGCGTTTGGAATCAACTTTAGAAAAATTATTAGCAGGGAAGAATAGCCCGTCAGAGAAGTAATTTTACACTCTAATGATTTTTAAGGCTACTTCATAATCACTGTTCCAATACCTTGCGTTAATGCACGTTCTACTTCTTTTAAATGCTTATGTATTTGAAGTAATTGTATTTGTTCTTTTTCAGCTGCCGTTTCAAGGTCCATCTGATTTTGACTAATCATCTTTTTCACCTTTCTTAGTTTAAAGTACATTAAGCCAATTTCAACTTCGCTGATAATATCTTTTACATCTTCGCGTTCTGGCTTTCCTAATTTCTCATTCCATCTTGTACTTAATTCATGGTCGGGTTCAAATAAACTCACTACCCATTTTTGCACTCTTTCCTCTTCGTGGTATTGAAGCGTTTTGCCATTAGGAAGCTTGCCTGCATAAAACCATTTTTTATAAGCTTCTATCAAATACACCATATCCTCATTTTCTAAAGGGAAAGATTCTATTTCATCAAAAATCCACTGCGCTACTAATTTATTTTCTTTAGTAAGTTCATTACCATACTCAATAATTAGTTTTACTAAATTTTTCTCGTGGGCTAAATCTTTATCTGTAAATAAGTCGCTATCCTGCTGCTGTTCTTGTCCTTGAGGAAAGCTAGGCATTAGAATGGCTGCCTCATCATAAGACATTTTCTTTTCTTCCTTTACTATCTTATCTCGCTTAAACTTATTCACTAACTGCGTTAAGCCAGTCTCGTCAATACGCAGTAGGGAAGCGCACTTTCTTACATATTCTTGTAGCTTGGTAAAATCTTCAGGTTTATTAATTTTACTTAAGGTCTCTGCAATTTGGTTCACCAAGCTGTTCTTCTTATTTAAATCACCGCCTACTTCTTTTAATTGTACTTCTAATTGAAATAGTACAAAATCTTTTTTAGCAGATTGTACAAATTCTCTAAAAGCGTCTGGTCCCACTTTGTTTACATAACTATCTGGATCTTCTTTATCAGGAATTAAAACGAGTTGCACATTCAAGCCTTCTTCCAATGCCATATCTAATCCACGCAAGGCGGCTTTCACACCCGCTGCATCTCCATCATAAATAATAGTTAGGTTCTGCGTGTATTTTTTGATAAGCCTTAGCTGGTCAATGGTTAAAGAAGTACCTCCACTGGCCACCACATTTTCAATACCTGCTTGGTGAAGGCTTACTACATCGGTATAACCTTCTACGAGTAAACATTCATTTAATTTATCAATAGAAGTTCTTGCAAAATAAGAACCATATAAAATTTTACTTTTTACATAAATATCATTCTCTGGTGAGTTAATGTATTTAGGAGACTTGTCGTTCTTGGCAATTTGTCTGGCGCCAAATCCAATAATTTTTCCAGTGGTATTGTGAATAGGAAAAATAATACGGTCTCTGTAATTATCCTGCCACTCGCCATTGCGTTCCACTACTAAACCTGTTTTGGCAAAAAGTTCAGGGTTGAATTGATTTTGAATTAAGGCCTTGGCTAAACTATCTTTATCGGAAGGGTTGTACCCAATTTTAAATTTTTCTACAATGGGCTTTAAAAAACCTCTATGCTGCATATAGCTTTGTGCAATTGATTCACCAGCCTCTGTTTCCCAGTATTGCTTTGCGAAAAAATCCATTGCGAAATTATTAATCGCATATAAACTATCGGCTACTTGCTGTGCTAATTTTTGAGCAGGACTGCTTTCTGTTTCTTCAATTTCAATATTATACCTTGCTGCTAACCATCTTAAAGACTCTACATAACTATACTTCTCATGCTCCATTAAAAAAGTAATAGTATTGCCACTTTTGCCACAACCAAAACACTTGTAAATTTCTTTAGCAGGAGAGACGGTAAAAGAAGGCGATTTTTCGTTGTGAAAAGGGCAGTTGCCTATAAAGTTGGTACCTCTCTTTTTTAACTTCACAAATTCACCCACTACATCAATGATGTCAATTCGGTTGGTGATTTGTTGAATGGTATTCGAGGTAATCATGAGGGCGAAAATAACTAATCTTCAGAGAAAATAGGGCTAATCTTGGTTCGAAAACTCCATATCATCGCTATCTAGTAATTCCCTTTCAATTTCCTCCATTTGAACAATGTCCCAAGCCTCTGATTCTGTGGGGGTCATATTCATTATTTCGGCATAATCGGTCAAATCTAGGGTGTCTTGAAGGCTATCTGACAGGCAGCAAATGACAAATGAGGTATTATTCTCATAGAAGCTGCCCTGACCTTCTGCTAATTGGGCAATTACCGGTAACTCCCAACGAGCCACTTGGCCTAGGTTCAAAACCAGGTTTTTAGGGGCTTCGGCACCAATTTTAGCGATAATTTGGGCTAATTCTGGCACGAGATTTGAACTAAGACTATTCTCGAGAATGGTAAGAACAGTAAATTTCTCTTTGAGTTCGGTTTTGTATTGCATATTGGCTTAATAATAAAAGGTTGATAAACAAGTAATACTTAACATACTTTAGGTCAAAAATATTCGTTATTCTTGTAACAGCTCGAAATAAATATATGGATAATAATTTTTCAACACAAGTTAAGGAAATCATCTCTTATAGCCGTGAAGAGGCTTTGAGATTAGGTAATGACTTTATAGGAGCTGAGCATTTAATGTTAGGCCTTATAAGAGACCAGGAAAATACTGCGATTAAGGTATTGAAGCAGTTGAATGTAAATTTAGCTGAGCTAAGAAAAGAGATTGAATTAGCCGTTAAGGATAAATCGGGTAAGAATGTGGCGAACATTAATAGTTTGCCATTAACCAAGCAGGCAGAAAAAGTAATTCGTGTTACTGTACTTGAAGCCAAGGCATTAAAAAGCCCCATGGTTGAAACAGAGCATTTACTTTTAAGCATTTTAAAAAACAAAGAAAACATAGCGACTCAAATTTTAAATCAATTTGATATTGACTATGATTTATTCAGAACTGAATTAGGAATGATTGGATCAAATACAGATGAACCTATCAATCGTCCAAGTGCAGAATTTCCTGAAGAAGGAGATGATGAATTTGAAGAAGAGAAAAGAGGAGGCGGTGCGGGTGCCTTTGGTGCTGCATCAAAAGCAAAGCCTGCTAGTGCTAATAAATCAAAAACACCTGTACTAGATAATTTTGGTCGTGATATTACCAAGCTTGCTGAAATGGATTCATTGGATCCCATTGTAGGGCGTGATGCAGAAATAGAAAGAGTCAGTCAAATTTTAAGTAGAAGAAAAAAGAATAATCCCATTTTAATAGGGGAGCCTGGTGTGGGTAAGACAGCCATTGTAGAAGGTTTGGCCCTTCGTATTGTGCAAAGAAAAGTAAGTCGTGTATTATTTGATAAGCGTGTAATTTCTTTAGACTTAGCAGCACTTGTGGCAGGTACTAAATACAGAGGACAGTTTGAAGAGCGTATGAAGGCCATTATGAATGAGCTTGAAAAAAACAGAGACGTTATTTTATTTATAGATGAAATACATACTATAGTAGGTGCAGGGGGAGCAAGTGGATCATTAGACGCGTCTAATATCTTTAAGCCAGCCTTAGCGCGTGGAGAATTACAATGTATTGGTGCATCTACTTTAGATGAATACAGAATGCACATTGAAAAAGATGGTGCCTTAGATAGACGTTTCCAAAAAGTAATTATTGAGCCACCAAGTGTTGCCGATACAATTACTATCTTAAATAATATCAAGTCTAAATACGAGGATTATCACAGCGTTGTATACGATCAAGAAGCCATTGAAGCTTGTGTGAAATTAAGCGACCGTTATATGACCGACCGTTTACTTCCCGATAAAGCCATTGATGTATTAGATGAAGTGGGTGCAAGAGTGCATTTGAAAAATATCAATGTGCCTTTGGATATTGTTGATTTAGAAAAACAAATTGAAGAAGTTAAGAACGAAAAAAATAGAGTGGTGAAAAGCCAACGCTTTGAAGAAGCTGCAAGCTTAAGAGATACTGAAAAGAAATTAGGTGAAGCTTTAGAAAAAGCGAAAACAAGTTGGGAAGAAGAAAGTAAGAACAAGCGTTTTCCGATTAACGAAGAAAATATTGCTGAAGTAGTAAGCATGATGACAGGCATTCCTGTAAAGAGAATGGTGGAAGCAGAAACTACGAAGTTGAAGAAGATGACGGAGGAAATGAAAACCGAAGTCATTGGACAAGATGAAGCATTAGGCAAAGTGGTGAAAGCCATTCAAAGAAATAGAGTGGGCTTAAAGGATCCTAAAAAACCTATTGGTACTTTTATTTTCTTAGGTCCAACAGGAGTAGGTAAAACAGAGTTGGCTCGTGCGCTTGCTAGAAATTTATTTGACTCAGAAGATTCTTTAATTAGAATTGACATGAGTGAGTATATGGAAAAGTTTTCTGTAAGCCGTTTAATTGGAGCGCCTCCAGGTTATGTAGGCTATGAAGAAGGCGGGCAGTTAACAGAGAAGGTACGCCGTAAGCCTTACTGCGTCATACTTTTAGACGAAATTGAAAAAGCACATCCAGATATTTATAATATTTTATTACAAGTATTAGATGATGGTATATTAACAGATGGCTTGGGTAGAAAAGTAGATTTTAAAAATACTTTAATTATCATGACTTCAAATATTGGCGCTCGTCAATTAAAAGAGTTTGGGGATGGAGTAGGATTTGCTACGGCTACCCGTGTTCTTCAAACCGATGAGAACAATAGATCTGTTATTGAAAAAGCATTGAAGAGAACTTTCTCTCCTGAATTTTTGAATAGAGTAGACGATGTAGTAGTGTTTAATTCATTGACCAAAGAAAATATTTTCTTAATCATTGACATTATCATGAAAAATGTATTGAGTCGTTTAGTCACTTTAGGTTTGAACTTAGTTTTATCTGAAGAGGCTAAAGGCTTTATCGCAGACAAAGGCTATGATGTTCAATTTGGAGCAAGACCTTTACATAGAGCTATTCAAAAATATATCGAAGATCCTCTAGCGGAAGAAATCTTAAACCACAGTGTTAAAGAAGGCGATACCTTAATGGGCGATTTAGATAAAGAAAATACTAAGCTTGTTTTTACTTTACAAAAAAAGGAAAAAGAGAAAGCGCCCAAGGCTCCTAAAGAACCCAAAGAAGATTAATTCTTACTATAAAATTAAAAAGGCCTCCTAGATAAGGGGGCCTTTTTTATGGAAAAACTTTAGTAAGATGATTAATTTTTATTTATTTATTTCCCCAACGATAACTATTTGCTTTTAGTCCTGCTAAATCAAGTATGCGGTGCACCACTGTATATGCTAGTTCTTCAATGGTTTGGGGTTTACTATAAAAACTAGGAGTAGCCGGACAAATAATACCACCTGCTAAAGTGATTGTTTCCATATTTTTAATATGAATTAAGTTATAAGGTGTTTCGCGTGCCACTAGTATGAGCTTTCTTCTTTCTTTTAAAATCACATCGGCAGCCCTAGTCACTAAATCATCGCTCATGCCACTTGCAATACGGCCTAAAGTACCCATACTGCAGGGCACAATAATCATAGTATTAAATTGAGCCGATCCTGAGGCAAAGGGGGCGTTAAAATCGTTTTTTTGATAAAAATCAAAGGGGTATTTACTGTAGTCTTGATTGCCTAATTCTGTCTCCCAAACTATCTTTGCATTATCACTCATAACAATGCCCACCGCCTCTATCTGGTCCGGCATTTGACTTAAACTATCTAATAGGCATTTAGCGTAAATGGCGCCACTGGCGCCTGTGATGGCTACTACAATTTTATTCATATACTATTAACAAAAATAGGCACTAATTGTTGAATTTTAAACTGCCTATGTATTTAAGGCCTAAATCTTGCTTAAGATGGAATTTTATAATTAAATTACAGCAACGAAAATAGTAGGCTAAAGCCAATCATTTTAATTAGAAATTTTAATTATGAGAAGTCAAGAACAGGATTTATTTACACTTAAAAATAAAGTCATTGTGGTGACAGGGGCCACCGGGGTTTTAGGGGGCAGTTTTGTGGAGGCTATTTCTAAGCAAGGGGCCACTGTTGTGTTAATTGGCCAAAACGAGACGGTGGGTGAAGAACGTGCTGCATTTATTAGAGGTCAAGGGGGAGAAGCAGTTTTTTTAAAAGCAAATGTACTTGTGGAAGCTGAATTAGAAGCCGCTAAGAATAAAGCAGTAGAAACATATGGAACTATTCATGGCTTAGTCAATGGGGCTGGTGGTAATTTACCTGAAGGGGTATTATCGCCCGACCAAGATGTTTTTACAATGAATATGGAGGGTATGAAAAAAACAATGGAGCTAAATGTATGGGGTACTTTATTGCCTGTGCAAGTATTTGGGCCTGCCATTGCAAAATCGGGAGTAGGAAGTATTGTAAATATTTCTTCTGTGAATTCAAAAAGAACAGTAACGCGTGGACTTGGCTATAGTATGGGAAAGGCCGCTATTGATTTATATACCAAATGGTTTGCAGTAGAAATGGCTAACAGATATGGCGATGCAGTAAGAATTAATTCTATTATGCCAGGGTTTTTTCTAACGAAACAAAATAAAAATTTATTAACTAAGGAAGACGGTAGCTTAACAGATAGAGGCAATTTAATTATTAAAAATACCCCCTTTAAAAGATTTGGAAGTCCAGATGAATTAACGGGCGCTTTAATTTGGTTATTAAGTGACGCTTCAAAATTTGTAACGGGCATGGATATAGGCGTGGATGGAGGTTTTACCATTAATTCTGGTGTCTAATTTAAAAGAAAGAAAAAGCTTTGCTTATAATGCTTATGAATAATTGTCCCTCTTATGCTAATATAGAATACAGAATGGAGCAGACCATGCGTTGGTTTGGTCCTTCCGATCCTGTTTCTTTATCCGATATTAGGCAAGCAGGTTGCACAGGGGTGGTAACAGCATTACATCATATTGCTAATGGGGAAATATGGACAGTAGAAGAAATTAATGCTAGAAAAAAAATAATTGAAGCCAAAGGGCTTAGATGGTCTGTGGTAGAAAGTGTACCTGTGCATGAATCTATTAAAACACAGAAAGGCGATTTTAAAAAACATATTGAAAACTATAAAATAAGTCTTCGCAATTTAAGCACCTGCGGTATAAATATAGTGACCTATAATTTTATGCCAGTAGTAGATTGGACTAGAACCCATTTAGCCTTTCCGCTGCAAAATGGTTCTTTGGCTTTGCGATTTGAAAAAGCAGCCTTTATCGCCTTTGATTTATTTATCTTAAAAAGAGCCGGGGCGCAAACTAATTATACAAAGGAAGAAATAGCAGCTGCTCAAATTCGATTTAATGAAATGTCTACAATTGAAAAAAATGAATTGCAGGCCAACATTATTAAAGGGCTTCCTGGAAGTGAAGAAAGTTTTTCATTAGAACAATTTGCAGCAGCTTTAAATACGTATGAGGGAATAGGAGAAGGGGAGTTGAGAAAACATTTAATTTATTTTCTAGAGCAAATAGTGCCTATTGCCGATGAATGCGGCATTCAATTAGTCATTCACCCAGATGACCCACCTTATGCTATTTTAGGACTACCAAGGGTGGTAAGCACAGCTAATGATATACAAGCCTTAGTGGATGCGGTCCCTTCTTTAAATAACGGACTTTGTTTTTGCACGGGTTCCTTTGGCGTGCGCGCAGACAATGATTTACCAGCCATGATTCGACAATTTGGAAATAGAATTCATTTTTTACATTTAAGAAATACTAGAAGAAACGATAAGGGCGATTTTTTTGAAGACAATCATTTAGAAGGAGATGTAGATATGGTGGCGGTGATGGAAGAAATTGTTTTACTCATGCAACAAAGAAAGCAAGGTATTCCTATGAGACCAGATCATGGGCATCAAATGCTAAATGATTTAAATAAGAAAACCAATCCTGGTTATTCGGCCATTGGTCGTTTAAAAGGCTTGGCAGAATTAAGAGGTTTGGAATTGGGTATTTTAAGAAATAATTTAAATAAGCAGTAAATAATAATTGAATGGCTATTTCAAAAAATCATACTATTTTC
This sequence comes from Sediminibacterium sp., assembly GCA_044352855.1. Taxonomy (GTDB): domain Bacteria; phylum Bacteroidota; class Bacteroidia; order Chitinophagales; family Chitinophagaceae; genus Sediminibacterium. The sequence goes on from JBILDC010000003.1 coordinate 17,866, forward strand.
AACGATTCTTTTTTATTAGAATCTAAATTGGCTAATACTTTATATCATAGCTATTTAGCAGATTTGCCTATTATCGATTATCATAATCATTTATCGCCTAAGGCTATTGCCAAAAATATATCCTACGATACTTTAACGGATATTTGGTTAACAGGGGATCATTATAAATATAGGGCCATGCGTGCTTGGGGTGTGCCAGAAAAATTTATTTCAGGATCTGCTACTAAGGAACAAAAGTTTTTAGCCTGGGCAGACTGTATGCCTAATACCTTACGTAATCCTCTTTTTCATTGGTCGCATATGGAACTAAAAAATTCATTTGGGATTGATGAGTATTTAAATAAAAATAATGCTTTAGCCATTTATAAAAATGCCAATAAGCAATTGCAAAAAAAAGCATTAAGCACTAGGAGTATACTTGCTAGTTATAAAGTGGAATTGGTAGGCACGACCGATGACCCATGTGATAATTTGCAATACCATAAGTTATTGCAAAAAGAAACATTGAAAATGCTTCCCAGCTTTAGGCCTGATCAAATTTTTAAAATTCAGGATAAACAATCCTTTATGCAATACCTGCAGCAATTAGAAAAGGCAGCTAATTGTAAAATAAAAACCATTACTGATTTATTGAACGCCTTAGAGCAAAGAGTTAATTATTTTCATGATAATGGTTGCCGCATTGCAGACCATGGTTTAGAACAAATGCCCTCCAATTTAGTTTTAACGAAGTCATTAGAATTGGAGTTCAGTCAATTTATTCAATCCAAAAAGGCAATTCATTTTTCAGCGCCTGATCATTTTGTAGGAGTAGTTTTATTGGCCCTTTCTAAAATGTATTATAAAAAAGGTTGGGTGCAACAATTTCATTTAGGGCCTATTAGAAATAACAATACGCGTTTGCAAGAGAAATTAGGCTTCGATGCGGGTGCAGATTCCATTGGCGATTATACCCAAGCAAAAACCTTATCTCATTTCTTAAATACATTGGATACCAAAGGACAGTTATGTAAAACCATTATATATAATTCGAATCCGGCCGATAATGAAGTATTTGCTACCCTTTGCGGTAATTTTAATGAAAGTGGTATTCGTGGCAAAGTACAGTTTGGTGCAGCTTGGTGGTTCTTAGATCAGAAAGAGGGTATTGAAAAACAAATCAATGCTATTTCAAATATGGGGCTGATATCTACTTTCGTAGGTATGACTACCGATAGTAGAAGTATATTATCCTATGCAAGACATGAGTATTTTAGAAGGGTGATTTGTAATTTGTTTGCTAAGGAAATGATGACAGGTCTTTTACCCAATGATGAAAAATGGGTAGGGGCCATGCTTCAAAATATTGCTTATCATAATGCTAAATCCTATTTTAGTTTATGAGTATAGCTAAGGTATTTTGTTTTGGGGAAATCTTATTGCATTATGCACCTCCTGTGAATAGTGACTTTATAAAAAGTCAAAATATGCCTTTTTATTTAGGAGGCGCTGAATTAAATGTGGCAAGCGCTTTAGCAAAATGGGATATGCCTGTAAAATATGGGACAGCAATGCCTTCTCATTTTTTGACAGATACTATTATTAGTGATTTAGCAAAAAAAAATATTGATACATCGGCTATTCAATTTTCTGGTCATCGTATAGGCTGCTTTTACTTAGCCACAGGATTAGATATGAAAAGTGCAGGGGTAGTGTATGATAGAGATAATTCTTCCTTTGCCTCCCTTCAAAAAGGAACTATTGCATGGAAAGAAGTTTTAAAAGACGTGCATTGGTTTCATTTTTCAGCTATATCGGCGGCTCTAACTCAAAATGCAACCGATGTTTGTGAAGAAGCGCTAATAGCCGCTACTGAATTGGGCATTCCAATTTCAGTTGACTTAAACTATAGAGCTAAATTATGGCAATATGGAAAAACACCTATTGAGGTGATGACTCGATTGGTAAAATACTGTACAGTCTTAATGGGTAATCTTTGGGCGGTTGAAGATATGTTGGGAATTAGTTCAAGCATTCGCTCAAGTCAGGGATCTTCTAATGAGGAATTAGTAAAAGCGGCCCATAAAAGTATATTGGCATTGAAAGAGCAGTTTCCATTGTTAAATACAATGGCCTATACTTTTAGATTAACAGACAGCTATTTTGGACTCATGTTTAATAAAAATAATTTCTATACTTCTTCAACTTATACAATGAATGAAGTGAAAAATATAGTAGGAACAGGTGATTGCTTTATGGCGGGACTTATATATGGTATACGCCATCAGCATACACCAGAAGAAATCATCAATTTTGCAGCTGCAGCAGCGGTAGGTAAGTTATATGAATTAGGAGATGCTACCGAACAAAGCCTAGAACAAATTAAAAAAAGAATCCTATGATGACAGAAGATCAGATGAAAGCCTATGTAAAAAAGGTAAAATTATTGCCTTTGTTTTACCATGATGATATTAATGTATGCAAAGAAATTGTCAAAGCTTTGTATGATGCAGGCATTAGATGTATTGAATTTACCAATAGAGGGCCTAAGGCATTGGAAAATTTTAAATTATTATTAGCCCATAGAAATACAAATTATCCCGATTTAGTTTTAGCCATTGGCACTATACAGCATCAAAAGGAAGCCGAGGCTTTTATAGAGGCAGGTGCCGATTTTTTAATTAGTCCATTCTTTGATCAATCTGTTGCTGATCTAGCTTATTTGCATAAAAAACTATGGATACCGGGTTGTATGACTTCCACTGAAATACATCAAGCGGAACTAGCGGGTTGTGATTTAATTAAATTATTTCCAGGCAATGTTCTAGGCCCAGGTTTTGTTACTGCCATCAAACCTTTATTTCCTAGTCTAAGTTTTTTAGTTACAGGAGGAGTTGATACCAGTAAAGAAAACTTAACTACCTGGTTTAAAGCAGGCGTGGTAGGCGTAGGCATGGGTAGTAAATTAATGAGTGAGGAAGTATTGGCTTCTAAAAATTATGCTGCCATAGAAACAGAGACTGCGAAAGCATTGGCTATTATTGCCAGTTTAAATTAATTATTTATGAAAGCCGCAGCCATTGGAAAATATCGTTGGACTATTTGCACACTTTTATTTTTTGCAACAACTATCAATTATTTAGATAGGCAGGTATTGAGTTTATTAAAGCCTACGCTCGAAAAGCAATTTGATTGGAGCAATAGCGATTATGCAAATATTGCATCTGTTTTTCAATTTGTGTATGCACTAAGCATGTTATTTGCGGGAAGAATTGTAGATAAATTGGGCACCAAATGGGGCTATGCTTGGGCTATTATTATTTGGTCTTTTGCTGCCATCATACACGCTTTCGCCATTCCTATAGGAACTAGCATTGTAAATATACTAGGATGGGTGGGTGTTGCAGCCGTACCTGTATCTATTGCAGGATTTATGTTCTCAAGGGCATTGCTTGGTTTTGGTGAGGCAGGTAATTTTCCTGCTGCGATAAAAACCACCGCTGAATATTTTCCAAAAAAAGAAAGAGCCTTTGCAACAGGTATATTTAATTCAGGAACCAATGTGGGTGCCATATTAGCACCTTTATCAGTGCCTTGGATTGCCCTGCATTGGGGATGGGAAGCAGCCTTTATTATTATTGGAGCTATTGGATTTTTATGGTTGATTGCTTGGTTTATTTTTTATGAGATACCTGCAAAACAAACAAGACTTAGTGCGGCAGAAAAAGCGTTTATTAATAGTGATAATGAAGTGGAAGCCATTTTTGAAAAAGGCATACAAACTAATAAAATTTCATGGCTTACTTTATTAAAATTTAAACAAACCTGGGCATTTGCAATTGGTAAATTTTTAACGGATGGAGTTTGGTGGTTCTTTTTATTTTGGTTGCCTAGTTATTTAAAAGAACAATATAGTATGGAGGGCACTCAAATAATAATCCCTTTGTCTGTATTATATAGTTTAACCATGATAGGTAGTATTGGCGGGGGATGGTTCCCCACTTACTTTATTAATAAAGGTGCCAAGCCATACGAAGGAAGAATGAAGGCCATGTTATTAATCGCCTTTATACCACTTGTTGTATTATTTGTTCAGCCCTTGGGTTACTTAAGTTTTTGGATACCTGTTTTATTGATTGGTATAGGCGCTTCTGCACACCAAGCATGGTCGGCCAATATTTATACCACCGTTTCTGATATGTTTCCCAAGCGCTCCATTGCCACAGTCATTGGTATGGGCGGAATGGCAGGGGGCATGGGAGGTGTAGTGGTTTCTAAAATAGGTGGTTGGTTATTTGATGCTTATAAATTAAAAGGCATTCAGCAAGCCATCGAATCTGCTTCATTAAACGGAATGCAAGGATATATGGATAAAATAAAAAGTATTTCATTGCTAGATGCTAAAGGTGAACTCATTTATCTTGTAAATAAAGAATGGAGTAATTTGCCTGCGAACACTTTAGAGAAATTGCAAACCATTGATCCGATCCAATTTGAAAAATTTAGTCAAATGCAAAAATTAAATATTCACGATTCGATGAGCTTAGCTTATGGCTATATGTTTATTTTTTGTGCGATTGCTTATTTACTAGCATGGCGTATCATGAAATGGTTGGTTCCTAGAGAAAAATTAATTAACTTAGCATAAGGTCTTTATCAATGAAAAATCAAGTACTATGAAAAAAATGTTGCTGCTGTTTTTAGGTTTTATAATATTAAGTTTGGATAGCTTAGTTGCCCAAAATAAATTGGAACCTTTATTTAATGGTAAAAATCTTGATGGTTGGATTCAATATAATGGTAAGGCAAAGTTTACAGTGGAAAACGGGGAAATAGTAGGTCGTACGGTGCCGGGGGAGCCTAATAGTTTTTTATCAACTGAAAAATTATACGGCGATTTTATTTTGGAATTAGACCTTAAAGTAAATGAACATATGAATTCAGGTATTCAGTTTAGATCTGAGCTAAACGATGCCAATGATAAATGTACTGTCACAGATAAACATACACCTAATAGAGTGCATGGTTATCAAATGGAAATAGACCCATCCCCAAGAGCTTGGAGTGGTGGTATATATGATGAAGCTAGAAGAGACTGGCTATACCCCCTAGAATACAATACAGCAGCTAAATCGGCTTTTAAAAATAATGCATGGAATCATTATAAAATAGAAGCCATTGGTAATAGTATAAGAACCTGGGTCAATGGTGTGGAGTGTGCTCATATCATTGATAATATGACTTTAAAAGGTTTTATTTCATTGCAAGTACATCAAATCAGTGATGCAAAAGATGCTGGGCAAGAAGTACGTTGGAAAAATATTAAAATTCAAACTACCAATTTAAAACCTGCAGCGCCTTCGAATTTATTTGTGGTGAATTTAATGCCCAATACTATTTCAGAAGATGAAAAAAGAAATGGTGTTCGACTTTTATGGGATGGGGTGTCCACTAAAGGATGGAGAGGGGCCAATAAAAATTATTTTCCTGAGAATGTATGGTATATTAAAGAAGGTGTTTTACATGTGAAAGGTACAAATGGAGCAGAAGCCTCTAATGGTGGTGATATTGTTACTGTGGATGAGTTTCACGCTTTTGATTTGCAATTTGAATTTCAACTTTCAGATACCGCTAATAGTGGTGTAAAATATTTTGTGACTGAAAATGAAAATACTAAAGGTTCTGCTATTGGTTTAGAATATCAAATATTGGATGATGATAAACATCCCGATGCCTTACTAGGATCTATTGGAAATAGAACCAATGCTTCATTATATGATTTAATACCTGCTTTAAGAATAGGTACTGGTAGAAGAGAGAAATTACCTGTAGGTGCCTGGAATAGAGGGCGCATTATTGTTTTTCCTGATGGAAAAATTGAACATTGGATTAATGGATGGAAAGTGGTTGAATATCAAAGAGGTACTCAATATTTTCATGCATTAGTAGCTAAAAGTAAGTATGTAGTCTGGCCCAATTTTGGAATGGCCGAAAAAGGGCATATCTTATTGCAAGAACATGGCACCCATGTAGCTTTTAGAAGTATTAAAATAAAAGAATTATAAACTTTGAAAAATTAAAGAATTATAAATTATGAAAAATTCAAGAAGAAATTTTATAAAAACAACTGCCAAAGCGACTGCTGCTACTTATGCAGCTACCCTTGGTTTTTCAGCAAAAAGCTATGCTAATATAATAGGTGCAAATGATAGAGTAAGACTGGGTGTCGTAGGCTATTCCGATCGATTCAGACAATCGCATTTGCCTTGTTTTTTAAATCATTATAAAGAATTGAATTTTGACATAGTAGCAGTTTCAGATATATGGAAAATAAGAAGAGAGGAAGGAAAAAATTTATTAGAAAAAACAATGGGTCATACCATTAGAGCTGCGCGTAACAATGAAGAATTATATGCAGGCAAAGATTTGGATGGTGTATTTATTAGCACTGCCGATTTTCAACATGCCATTCATGCTACAGAAGCAGTGAAAGCAGGTATGGATGTATATTGTGAAAAACCTTTTGCAGAAACGATGGAAGACAATAGAATGGCTTTAAAAACTATTAAGGCTTCTGATCGTATTGTGCAAATTGGTTCACAAAGAAGAAGTGGCCCTAATTATAAAGCTGCTGCCGATTTTATTCAAGCAGGAAAGTTTGGACCCATTACCATGGTGGAATTAACTTGGAATGTAAACCAACCTGGCCGTTGGAGAAGACCTGACTTAGTAGCAAAATGTAAAGAAGAGGATTTAGATTGGAAACGCTATTTATTAAATCGTCCTTACGAAAATTTTGATCCAAGAAAATATTTAGAGTATAGATTGTTCTGGCCTTATTCTTCTGGTATGCCAGGACAATGGATGAGTCATCAAATAGATACTGTGAATTGGTTTAGTCAATTACCACATCCTCGCAGTGTAACGGCTAATGGAGGAATTTATGCTTGGAAAGATGGTAGAAAAAATTGGGATACTACAACTGCTGTATTTGATTACGGCCCCTTAGATGATATGTCAAAAGGCTTTCAAGTGGTGTTTATGTCGCGTATGCATAACGGCGATGAAAATCCTTCTGAAATTTATTATGCCAATGGAGGAGAGTTAAACTTAGTAACCAATATGGTTTCTCCTAATGGTGGTTTACAAGCTGCACCTGCATCAGCTATGAAAATGCAGCCCAATTTATTAGAGAAATTTAATCTATCAGATAATGCAGCAAAGATAGTGGCCTCTGCTAATACAGGTGGGGATCAACTCACTTCTGCGCATGTGCGTAATTGGATGGAGTGTATAAGATCAAGGAAAGAGCCCAATGCACCCGTGGAAGCTGGCTATCAACATTCTATAGCCACTATTATGACCAATGCGGCTTGTCGCACAGGCTCAAAAGTTACTTTCGATGAAAAAACGCAAGAGGTAATGGCGAACGGCAAAGTATTCAAGTATTAATTAAAAAACATATTTGGTATTTAAATAAGTTATTGTTATTTTAGTTAATCGATTAACTAAAATCATCTTTCATTATTAATATCAAATATCATGAAATCCGAATCAAAACAAAGTCGTCGTACGGCCATTCAAAATGTACTAGGAGCTGCTGGTGCAGGCTTCTTACTACCCTTATCCTCTTACGCAGGTGGAAATAAGCCAAAAGTGGGGGAATCCATAAGTACAAGTAGAGAAAAAGTAAGAATCACCAAATTGGAAACTTTTTTGGTAAAACCACGTTGGATATTCTTAAAAATACATACCGATGCAGGTGTTCATGGTTTGGGTGAGCCGCTACTAGAGGGCCGCGCATTGACAATTCAAACTGCTATCAAGGAAATAGAACCTTATCTTATTGGAAAAGATCCTAGACAAGTGGTTCATCACTGGCAGGCAATTTACAGACATGCTTTCTATCGCGGTGGACCAATTCTTACAAGTGCACTGAGCGGTATTGACCAAGCGCTATGGGATATAAAAGGCAAGTTATTAGGGGTTCCTGTTTACGAATTGTTAGGTGGACCCACAAGAGATCGTGTTCGAATATATGGTCGTGCCATTACTCCTGAAGATATTAAAAAAAGAAAAGAAGAAGGATATACTGCCATTAAAACTGGAGTTTATCAAAAAGATCCGGCTAATATGACCAATAATACGCTTTACAATTACATGAATAAGGACTACATGGGTAAGGGTGCATCTTATTCTGTATCCAATATTGTTGAGAACCCTAAGTATATCGAGACAGCAGCTAATGGTTTTGGTGCTTTAAGAGAAGCTGTTGGAAAAGACATTGACATCGCCATTGATATGCATGGAAAAATTTCTCCTCAAACTGCAAAGATTATCATTAAAGAAATTGAACAGTACACACCCTTCTTTGTAGAAGAGCCATGTCAAGCACAGAATGTGGATATACTTGCCGATATAGCACGTGGAACGCATATACCTATTGCCGCAGGGGAAAGAATTTTTACCAAATGGGGTTTCCGTGAATTGTTAGAAAAGAAAGCAGTTAGTATTCTGCAACCCGATCTTTGTCATGCAGGTGGAATAACCGAAGGTAGAATCATAGCTGGTATGGCAGAAGCATACTATGTTCCAATAGCACCGCATAATCCAATGGGTCCTATTTCTTTGGCATCGGGACTTCAACTCGCAGCAAGTATTCCAAACTTTTTAATTCAAGAACAAGTTTCTCTTGGTGAAGGTTATATCAAAAATCCTTTTGTACTTCAAAAAGATGGAACAGTTTTAATACCAGATAGACCAGGATTAGGGGTTGAAATAGATGAAGATAAAATTAAAGATAAAATTGGGCATGATTGGAAAAATCCTGAGACTTACAGTGCACTTGACGGTTCTGTTGTTGACTGGTAGTATTCATTGAATGAAATTTTATTTTTTTATATTTTCATTGCTGATTGTATCAGTGGGCTTTCCGCAAAAATTAATCGGTACTATACCTATTAAAAAAAATGGTATTTATACAATTAAAAATGCAGCGCAGGAATTAACTATTGATCCAGCTATTGGAGGTAGAATTACTGAGTTGAAATTGAATGGTATAAATTTTCTTACTACTAAATCTATTCATCCTATTTTTTGGGGCTCGACCTTATGGCCAAGTCCCCAAAAAATTTGGGGTGGGCCTGATTTAGTAGAATTGGATAGAACATTATATGCTGATACAGTATTTGGTAATACCTTAAAAATGGTAAGTAAGCCAGATCCTAACTCTGGCTTTATTTTCACCAAAGAAATTTCAGTTAATAAAAAGCTTGAGGCATTTGAATTAAAATACTCAATTACCAATGGCTCAGATACTATTAGAAAAGTGGCAGCTTGGGAAGTAACAAGAGTTCAAACGGGGGGTCTTACATTTTTTCCAACAGGGCAGGGCCTTAGGTGGGGGAATATAGCTGGTCTTGTTAAAGAATCAAACGGTATAAGCTGGTTTAATTATGAGCCTGAAAAAATTCCATCAAAGCATAATAAGTTTTTTTCTGATGGTAAGGAAGGATGGGTTGCACAAGTAAACAATGGGATCATTTTTATAAAATATTTTAAGGATGAGCCCAAAGAATTAGCAGCGCCTTCTGAAGCTGAGATTGAAGTGTATACGAATCCGGATAAAACATATTTAGAAGTAGAAGTACAAGGAGGCTATACAACTTTAAAGCCGGGGGCATCTTTAACATGGTCAGTTTTTTGGTATATAAAAAAATTACCAAAAATGGATATCTCAATCGGTAATCAAAAATTAATTGATTTTGTTCGAAATCAAATTCAGCCTACTAAATAATAAAATTGATGAAGACAACTATTTTAATTTCACTCTTGTTTCTTTTTGCTGCATGTGGTGAAAATAAAGATTGGAAAATATATGGAGGAAATAAAGAAGGGAATAGATTCTCTAATTTGGCTCAAATTAATGCATCAAATGTAAAGCAGCTAAAGGTCGCCTGGACTTTTAATACAGGAGAAAATACAGATTCATTAAATTCTTTTGGAGATATGCAGTGTCAACCCATTGTGGTGAATGGCGTCATGTATGGAACAAGTCCTGCAATGAAATTATTTGCACTTGATGCGTCCAATGGAAAGCAGTTATGGAAATATGATCCATTCTCCAATGCATCAACAAAACAAAGATCGCATGCCCTACGTGGGGTGGCCTATTGGGAACAGGGCAATGATAAAAGAATACTATATGGAGTGGGCCCAAGATTATTAGCCGTTAATGCAGCTAATGGAGAACCTATAAAAAGCTTTGGCAATATGGGTGAAGTTGATTTGCACGAAGGGCTAGGAGATAAAGAAACATTAGGTCATGAGGTGAAGAATTTATCTGTAAAAATAACAAGCCCTGGCATTATTTTTAAGGACTTAATAATAATTGGGTCTAGTGTTTCTGAAGCAGGTGATGCAGCACCTGGTTATATTCGGGCTTTCAATGTAAGAACAGGTAAACTAGTTTGGGTATTTCATACCATTCCGCTTCCTGGTGAATATGGTTATGAAACTTGGCCTAAAGATGCTTATAAGAAAATGGGAGGTGCCAATGCTTGGGCTGGTTTGGTATTAGATCAAAAAAGGGGACTAGTATATGCTGGTACTGGATCACCCAGTAGCGATTTTTATGGTGGGGATAGAAAAGGTCAAAATCTTTTTGCAAATTGTATTCTTGCATTAGATGCCTCAACAGGAAAAAGAGTTTGGCATTATCAAACAGTACATCATGATTTATGGGATAGAGATCTTCCTTGCCAACCTAATTTAGTAACTGTAAAAATTAAAGGCAAAGCAATAGATGCCATTGCGCAAGCAACCAAAGACGGTTTAATTTTTTTACTTAATAGAGAAACTGGAGAACCATTATTTCCAATTAATGAAGTAAAAGTAATTGATACATCTTCATTAGCAGGAGAAGAACCCTGGCCAACGCAACCCATTCCAACAAAGCCATTACCTTTTTCAATGCAGGAATTAAATGAATCAAATATTACCCATCGAACACCGGAAGCAAGGGCCTATGTAATGAATCGGTTTTTAAATAGCAGAAGAGGCAGTAAGTATATGCCACCAAGCTTGGAAGGTACACTCTACTTTGGCATGGGAGGAGGGGCTGAGTGGGGAGGAAATGCGACAGATCCTGAAGGAATACTTTATATAAATGCGAACAACATGCTTTGGTTTATTCAAATGCGAAGTACTTTGGCTTCAGGTTCATCTACCTTTACTAGAGGGGAGACCTTATTTAAAACAAGCTGTGTTAGTTGTCATGGGGGGGTAGAAAAAAATCAAGCACCTGTAATTAAAATTCAAGATATACCTAATTTAAGGGATATTGGTAAAAGATTAAGCAGAGATCAAATTGGATCCATTTTATCAACTGGAAAAGGAAGAATGCCATCCTTTAAACATTTTTCAAAAGAAGACTTAAATGAAATAATTAATTACTTGCTTGCTGACGCTAAAAAATCAGCATCAAAAGTGGATATAAAATCGTTGGCGCAAAAAGTAAAAAACGATGAATTCCCCTATGCCCCAGCTTATATAAGTAATGGCATCAATCAATTTAGAGATCAAGAAAATTATCCGGCAGTATCGGGCCCTTGGGGAACTTTGAATGCAATCAATCTCAATACAGGAGATCCTATTTGGCAAGTGCCCTTAGGAGAATACCCAGATTTAGTCAAGAAAGGACTAAGGAATACAGGAACCGAAAATCATGGGGGTCCATTGGTTACTTCTGGTGGATTGGTATTTATTGCTGCCACCTATGATGGGAAACTAAGGGCATTTGATAAAAATACAGGAAAAGTTTTATGGGAGCAGTTACTTCCAGCAGGGGGTTTTGCAACACCTATTACTTATATGATCAAAGGGAGGCAATATATAGCCATTGCTGCAGGAGGAACTAGGTATAAGTTAAAACCTGGGGGATCATATGTTTCATTTGCATTGCCTGTAACTCAATAAAAAATGTATCACAATAATATAATCTCATATATTATAAAATGAGTTTATTTTCGCCCTAATTTAAGATATGATGCAGAAGAAAAAAATTACATTAAAGGATATTGCTACAAGGGCAGGGGTCTCCACTGCCTTGGTTTCCTATGTCATGAATGGGAAAGACAAAGAAGGGAAAGTGGGAAAAGAAATGGCGGCAACTATTAAGGCCATCGCTAAAGAATTAAATTTTAAACCACATTATCTTGCTCGTAGTTTAAGAAGTGGAAAAAGTTTTACAATTGGTTTAGTAATTGCAGATATCTCAAATCCTTTCTTTGCAAACATCGCTCGTGTGGTTGAAAATGAAGCAAAACGATTCGGCTATACTGTTTTCTATGGCAGTTCAGATGAGAATGCAGAAACATCATTTGATTTAATTGACATGCTGCATAATAGGTCTGTAGATGGATTTATTATCGTTCCTACTGAAAATTCCCAATCTAAAATAAGATCATTGGTAGAAGAAAATATTCCTTTTGTTTTATTGGATCGTTTCTTTCCAGAAATTCAAACCAATTATGTTTCAACCAATAATTATCAATCATCTTTTGATGCCTGTACACATTTGTTAGAAATGGGGTATAAAAATATAGGCATACTGGCTATTGATTCTGCGCTACATCACATGAAAGAAAGAATTCGTGGATATGAGGATGCACTTGAAATTCATGGGATAAAAAGGAACCCCGACTGGCTTAGAAAGGTTCGCCAAAAAGAAGTAGGCGAAAAAACAAGGGCAGCCATTGATGCCATGCTTTCATCTGAACAGCCTGTTGATGCGATTATTTTCTGTACTTATAGTTTAGCGGTCAATTCACTTAAATATATCAATGAACTAAAGTTAAAAGTACCTGATGACTTAGGTATTGTTAGCTTCGGACAGGCTGAATTATTCGACCTTTACCAATGTCCGATTACATATATCATGCAGCAAATGAATGAGTTAGGGAAAAAAGCGGTAGAAATTCTCATACAAAGAATAGAAAATCCAGAAACACCCACACAGCAGGTATTAATGCAAGCCTCAATCATAAAGAGAGACTCTTCTAGAAAGAAAAGCAACAAGCTGCTTAAGAAAACTACCTAATTACTTCAATATTAATCGATTAAGGTATTTATGCACAGAATTCAAGTATTTGTGCAAAATATTCATATAATTAACTAACAATTATTTGGGTTGCGTTCTAAATTAATATAAATTTAATATTGAATCCTTACTTAATCGATTAACAATTGATTAAAGTTTCAAGATTCCTGATAAATAGTATTCGAAGGCTTATTACCAAATATCAGTTTTTTTAGAGGCTATTACTTAATCGATTAATTAAAAAAATGCGTAGAAAAGATTTTCTTCAGTCAGCTTTAATGGGTTCAGGCCTTTTTTATAAAGGTATGTCTGGGTTAAAAGAAATGCCTGGTGGAACTGTTCAACATGCAAGCTCCAATTTAAAAATCACAAAGGTTAGGTATTATGCTGCTCCAGGATATGATAAACCATTAATTAACCAATCAAGAGGAATTGTTGAAATTGAAACGGATGGTGGTATTACTGGAATTGGGGAAGGGGGTACAATTGATATGGTTCAACAATGTGCTCAAATGATTATTGGTGCAGATCCCTTTAGAATTGAACATCTTTGGCAATATTTATACCGAGGCATGTTTTATCCCCCAGGAAGAGAAAAACTTCATGGTTTAGGTGCGATTGAAATGGCATTATGGGATATAAAAGGAAAAGCATTGGAAGTGCCTGTGTATGATTTATTAGGAGGGTCCACTAGAGAATTTATCGAATGTTATAAAGGGGGAGCAGATGATATGGATCAAGCAACAGAAGAAAAAACTGGAAGAGCAGTAATGGAAGCAGGGTATAGATGTTATCGTATTGGTCCTACTGGTGGAAATAAAGTAGAAAAAAACTTTGATCCTGGACAGAATGTAAAAGATACCATTGCAAAATGTAAAGTTGTTTCCAATGCGGTGGGTAAAGGTAATTGGGCAATTGATTTGCATACACGATTCGATCTTACAGATGCGATGACTATTTGTAATGAGATAGAACACCTTGGTCCCTATTTTGTAGAGGATCCTATTAGATCAGAAAATACTGCAGTCTATAAAACTGTTCGACAAATGACGAAAGTTCCTTTAGCTGTTGGTGAACAATTTGGTGATAGATGGGATGTTAATGAGTTAATAGAAAATCGTTTGATCGATTACACAAGATTTACCATTCCAAATACTGGAGGAATATCTGAATTCAAAAAACTTGCTTCAATGTGTGAAACACATTACGTGGGAATGATTCCGCATGGTACAGGGCCTCTTTCTGTAGCAGCATTAGTGCATGTACTGGGGTCTAGTAGTCCTGCTCGTTGCATGTATGAAGCCAGTGGTATTGGTAATGTTGATTATTTTAACAATGATATGTTGGACTTCAGGAATGGAAAATTATACTTAAATCCAAATCCGGGATTGGGTGTAAAATTTAATGCTAAAAAAGCAAATTTTATTATAGAAGTTGATAAGAATACTAAATATCCTCATCCTTATTTAAAAAGCCCTGATGGAGCTATTCATAATTGGTAAGAAATATTTAAGTAAAAAATAAAAAAATAAAAACAAAAAATAATTATATAAAAAGATAGTATGGAAAGAAGAAACTTTTTTAAAACAACATTGATGGGTACGGGAGCCATTATAGGTGGAATGTCTGGCCTTAAAGCTAGCCCTAAACAGTTTACTCAAACTGCCAGCTCAAATTTGAAAATAACAAAAATTAGGTATTATGCTGCGCCTGGTTATACAAAGCCTTTGTTTAATCAAGCAAGAGGAATTGTCGAAATTGAAACTGATGGCGGCATTATTGGAATAGGAGAAGGAGGAACAAAGGATATGGTAGAGCAATGTGCTCAAATGTTAATTGGCGCAGATCCTTTTCGCATAGAACATCTTTGGCAGTATTTATATCGTGGCATGTTTTATCCTCCAGGAAGAGAAAAACTTCATGGCCTAGGTGCATTAGAAATGGCCTTATGGGACATTAAAGGAAAAGCATTGAATGTACCCGTCTATGAATTATTGGGTGGTAGCACAAGAGAATATGTAGAATGTTATGCCACTGGTTTTAGAAATTCAAAAGGGGCCACTGAATATGACAGAGCAAAAGATTGTATCGCTGCTGGTTTTAGAACCTACAGAACAGGTCCAACAGGTGGAAATGGTGATACGCCTTTTGATTTTTATGAGAATGTTAAAAAAACAATTGAGCATTGTAAGAAGTTAGACGATGCTGTTGGTGGCGGAGGTAAATGGGCAATAGACTTACACACTCGATTTGATACGCAAGATGGTTTAAAAATTTGCAAGGCAATTGAAAACCTTGAACCTTATTTTGTAGAAGATATAATTCGTTCAGAAAATCCTGCTGTGTATAAAACAATTAGAAGTTTAACTACTGTTCCCATTGCTGTGGGAGAGCAGTTTGGGGACAGATGGGATATCAATGATATGATTGAGAATAGACTTATTGATTACTCAAGAATAACCTTACCGAATGCTGGCGGGCTTTCTGAGCTTAAAAAAATTGCATCTATGTGTGAAACACATTATGTTGGAATGATACCGCATTTCACTGGCCCACTTTCAACAGCGAGCCTTGTACATGTTTTAGGTTCTAGTAGTCCAGTTCGTTGTTTGATAGAATTGGCTGGAGGAGAAGTGGAAAGACCGGCTTATTTCAATGATGATTATATCCTATTCGACAAAGGAAAAATTTTACTTAATCCAGCGCCTGGTTTAGGGGTTAAGTTTAATCCTAAGAAAGCGGATTTCTTATTTGAAGTAACGGCCAATACTAAATTTCCTCACCCTTATTTAAAAAGCCCTGATGGGGCTATTCACAATTGGTAAAACTTTTTCTTATATATTAATTTAAATTTTGATTCACTTGCAAAAATCATTCAAATGAAAAAAAAACTACTATTTCTTACTTTCTTCACGCTGATATGCCAATTATATGTATTGGCGCAGACGGTGACAATTTCCGGTAAAGTAACCGGTCAAAACAAAGATCCATTAGTGGGTGTAAATGTTCAGGTTGCAGATGGCAATCAAGGAGTCATTACTGATGGTAATGGTAATTATGTTATCAAGGCTTCACCCAATGCAACATTAAACTTTTCTTATGTTGGGTACCTTGATAAGTCTGTTAAATTAACAGGTGTAAATGAAGTCAATGTTAATTTATCAGTTGATCCCAAAGGTTTACAAGAAGTTGTTGTAACTGCGTTGGGTATTAAAAAAGAAGCAAAACGTTTAGGTTATGCTACAGCCACTGTATCGGGGGAGGCCTTGTCTACTAATAGAACAGCCAATCCTATGAGTACTTTACAAGGTAAATTAGCAGGGGTTAATATTTCCACCATGGGAACTGGTCCTGGGGGTTCTACTAAAATTAGAATTCGTGGTCAGTCCTCTTTTAATAGTGTCAACCAACCACTTATTGTGATAAATGGTGTGCCAATGGATAACACTACTTATGCATTAGGTGGTGGTATTGGTGCAAGAGCAGGACAGGTGAACAGTTCTGATGGAGGTGATGGTTTTTCATCCATCAATCCGGATGACATTGAATCCATTACAGTATTAAAAGGTGCTACCGCATCTGCCTTATATGGTTCAAGAGCAAAAGATGGTGTGGTAATGGTTACTACTAAGAAAGGTTCTAGTAAAGGAGGCATTGGTGTTGAATTTAACTCCAACTACACAACAGATCAAGCACTTGATTTTACCGATTTCCAATATGAATATGGTCAAGGTGAAAGAGGAGTTAGACCTACAACTGCTTATCCACAATCTGGTGTTTGGAGTTTTGGTGAAAAATTTCAACCAGGTATGAGACAAGTTCTTTTTGATGGTGAAGATTGGCCTTACGAGCCTGTAAGAAACAGGTACAAGCAATTTTACAGTCTTGGAACTAATTTAACAAATACAGTAACATTGTCTAATGGAAATGAAAATGGATCCTTCCGTCTTTCCATGTCAAATTCTGATAACCAAGGCATTCTTCCAAACAATACATTCAATAAGAAAACAATCAATTTAGGATTTAATCAGACTATAAATAAGGCTTTAACCATTCAGGGTAATGTAAACTATTCAAATGAATACAATAAAAACCCACCACAGGTGAATACGCAAGATATGGCTATCCCTACTGTGATTTATACTTTGGCGAATTCAATGCCTTTTGCTGCAATGGAGCAAAATCAGCTTTTGCCAAATGGTAATGAATTTGTAATGTCAAGATTCTTGGTGCGTAACAATCCTTATTTTTCACTTAATCAAAGATTTGAAAATATTAAGCGTGATAGAGTGGTGGGGAATGTATCTTTCCGTTATCAAATAAATAGTTGGTTGTATGCTCAAGGGCGTATAGCACAAGACTATTATAGTAGATATCAAGACTACAATATCCCTAATGGATATGCTCCAATACCAGCAGCGCCTACAGGATTTATCAATGGTTCTTATACACAAGATATTCGTAATTTTCGTGAGAGAAACTATGACTTCCTAATTGGTGCCACTAAGAAAATTAGAGATTTTGGTGTGGATATGACATTAGGAGGAAACCAGATGTATAGAAAAACAGAATACAATAGTGTTACAGTTCAAGACTTTGTTCAACCTGGTTTATTTACCATTATGAATGGAAGAGCAAAAGATCCATTATATGCTAAAGCAGAACGTGGTGTAAATTCATTATATGGTGCTGCAGATTTCTCTTATAAGTCTTTCTTATTTTTAAATGTAACAGCAAGAAATGATTGGTTTTCTACTTTAGCTCCAGATGCTCGAAGTATTTTGTATCCATCAGTAACAGGTAGTTTCATTTTCTCAGAAAAGATTAATCTTCCTTCTTGGATTAATTACGGTAAACTACGTGCAGCCTATGCAGAAGTAGGAGATGATAACGTTGCGCCTTATTCTAATGCATTGTATTTTGGGGTGAACAATAATCTATTCCCTAATCCTTCAGGTGCTTCAGTTCCTGTGGGAGGAATCAATACCACACTTGTTCCTAATCCTGCTTTAAGACCATTACGTGTGGCAGAGTCTGAAGTGGGTTTAGAATTGAAAATGTTTAATAGCAGAGTGGGTTTAGATATCTCTTATTTCTATAAGATTACCAATGACCAAATTTTAGCAGCTCAAACCTCAGATGCTTCTGGATTTACCAATAAGCTAATCAATATCGGAGAAAGTATGAACAAAGGATTGGAAATGCAATTAACGCTTTCTCCAGTAAGGGCTAAAAATTTCAAGTGGGATGTTAACTTGAATACTTCCTATAATACATCTAAAGTATTGAAATTAGGATCATCTCCTTCAGATACAGTGATATCTGTAGGTGGTGGCGGCGGTCGTGTTGTAAAACAAGTTGTTGGCTTGCCAATAGGTGCCTTATATACGTTTTTGTATAAAAGAGACGCTGCGGGTAACCAAGTTTTTGACAAAGCGAGTGGTAGACCACTTCGTAATGATGTCCCAGCATATGTAGGTAATATTCTACCAACATATTTTGGAGGTATCACCAATACATTTACTATCCATGGTGTTGAGGTAAGTTCGCTTATCGACTTTAGATTAGGCGCTAAGATGATTGCTGGATCTAACATGAATGCCCTTCGTCATGGACTTCATAAAAGGACTTTGGTGGGACGTGCTGAAGGTTTTGTAATCGGTAAGGGGGTTAACCAAGATGGTGGCGTGAATGCAACAAAATCTGATATTCAACCCTTCTACGAAGCACCCAATGTACTTGGTGTGAATGAAGACTTTGTTTTCAATTCAGGATTTTGGAAGTTACGTCAAGTTTCAGTTGGATATGACTTTACAAAACATATATCAAAAGCTAAGTTCATTAAAGGAATTAAGGCAAATCTAGTAGCAAACAATGTCCTCATATTGAAAAAGTGGACAGAAAATATGGATCCAGAAAATGTTGCTAATATTTCTGATAATGAAACAGGGTTAGATTTTTGGACTCCACTTCCTCCAACAAGAAGTGTAGGCTTTAACCTTAATATTAAATTTTAAAAATCAATAAGCATGAAACGAATAAAATTACTTTTAAGCGTACTAATCCTATCAGGGTTTATGCTCCAAGGTTGTGAAAAAGGATTTGATGAACTTAATACAAATAGGGTAGATCCAGTTTCATTGGATCCTCAGTTTGTAATGAACAAGGGTATTATGGATGCAACCTATCGCGACAATTTCGCTACACTTCAAACATTATGTTATGATTTTGGTATAGTACAACAAGTTATTACACCTTTTGGTAGCTCACTTTCTGGAGGAAATTATAATATTTTTAATCCTGGAAATACAACTCAAATTTGGACTACCTACTACCAAAGTGTTATCAAACAATTGGCATATGTAATTGATAAAACAAAGGCAGATGCAACCAAAAAGGATTTGTATAACCAAGCAAGAATTTGGAAAGCATACGCCTTTATGATATTGACAGATACCTATGGTGACGTGCCTTATACAGAAGCTGGAAAAGGGTTTTTGGAAGGAATTTCAAAACCAAAGTATGATAAACAAGAGTTGATCTATAAAGATATTCTTAAAGAATTAGATGAGGCCTCAGCTGCTTTGGATGCAACCAAAACTAGTTCAAGTTCAGATATTCTTTATGGTGGAGTATTATCAAGATGGAAAAGATTAGGCAATTCATTGCTATTAAGGGCTGCTATGCGATTAAGTAAAGTTGATCCAGCTACTGCTTCAACCTATGTAAAAAAGGCAGTTGCCGGTGGTTTGATGCAGTCTAATACAGACAATTCAAAACTTCGTCATACTTCATTATATCAGAATTGGATTGCAGTGCACCTTACTGCGAGAGAAAAAGCCAATTTCTATTTAGCAAAACCATTCGTTGATTTTTTGAAAAGCAATAAAGATCCTCGTTTAGGTTCAATTGCCTATAGACATGTAGGCGCAAAGTCTGGAGCAGAACAAGCGGCTCCAAGAACAACAACAGATCCTGCAGTGCAATTAGGAATGCCAATGGGATATGATGACGTTTCTATAAAAAATACATTTGCTACTTTTGGTGTTGCGAGTTTGTATGATTATTCACAAGTGAATTTGAATACAGTACTGAAAACAGATGCACCTTCATTCCATGTTACCTATGCACAAACTCAATTACTTCTAGCCGAAGCTATTTTTAGAGGTTGGACCACTGGCGATGCGGATGCTACCTACAGAGCAGGTATTACAGCTCATATGCAACAAATGGCTGAATACGATACAAAGGCAGCCATTTCAGCTGATAATATTTCAACTTATGTTACTGCCAATAAGCTAGTAGCAGGTAAAGAGTTGGAGCAAATTAATAATCAGTATTGGGTAGCTTCTTTTCTTAATGGTTCAGAAACTGTGGCAAATTTTAGAAGAAGTGGGTTCCCTGCTTTGACAAAAAATCCATATCCAGGATCTGAGATTAAAGGTAATTTCATCAATAGAATGCCTTATCCAGATAGTGAAACTATTACTAATCAGGAGAATTTAAATGCAGCTATTGCAACTCAGGGGGCCAATGATTTAAATACAAGATTTTGGTGGAATAAACCATAAATATAAATTTGTTTTGTATAGTTAAATTTTCGGAAAGCTTGATAAGCGCTTGGTGCCATTCTAGTTACTTTTTATTAAGTAAATAGTTTGGTGCTGAGCATTTTCAAGTAATTTTATTAAAAGAATTTTAGAATAAATAAAGAAGATGAATAATTTGTATTTGTTAGGGTGTGATTGGGGGAGTTCTTCTTTCCGTTTAAAATTATTTAATATAGCTGAACAAAAAGTTGAAGGCGAAATAAATACAAAGGAAGGGATTGTTAATACTTTCAAATTATGGCAGGTATATTTAAAGAAGGAGGCTAATCCTATTTCAAGAGAACATTTTTTTAGACAAAAGTTGAAAAATAATCTTGACTTACTTGCCGAGCAGTTGTCAAAAGATTTAAATCATATTCCTATTATGATATCTGGGATGGCTTCATCATCTATTGGAATGCTTGATGTAGCTTATTCTGATCTGCCTTATTCTTTAGATGGCAGTACTGCTGTCACGGTCACTATTGCTGCTGATAATGATTTTCAAAATGAAATTGTTTTAATTTCTGGTGTAAAGAGTGTTGATGATGTAATGAGAGGAGAGGAGACGCAAGTTTTGGGTATGATTTCATTATTGCAACAAGATAATTTATGTCCTGAAAAAGTTACTCTAATATTTCCAGGCACTCATTCCAAACATATTTATATCCATAAGGATAAAATGACAGATTTTAAAACTTTCATGACGGGTGAATTGTATGATTTATTAATTCACCATAGTATTCTTAGTAATTCAGTTAGTGCTACTAAATTAGGACTAGTAAGTGAAGACGATTTTAATATGTTTAGAAAAGGAATAGCTGCTTCAGCGGATTCCTCTGTTTTACACAATATATTTTCTGTAAGAACCAATGAACTTTTTGAAGTTTTGGATAAGCATCAAAATAGTATTTACCTAAGTGGTTTATTAATTGGAGCGGAGCTTAGATGTTTGTTAAATGAAGAAAAGCTACCTATTATATTATGCAGTGGTAGCAATTTGCATAAATTTTATAAATTAGGATTAGATGAGTTGGGATTCATGAATAGAACGACAATACTTTCTAATGAAATTATAGACAAGGCTGCTATTTTAGGACAATCACTTCTAAGAAAAGCTATTTTTAAAAATTCATAATAAGCAATTCTATGTTTTTAATGGAAAAATTTGAAGAATTGCCAATTGTTGGAATTATTCGTAATATGAAAGCCAACGATTTTGAGCGAATATTACCAATATATATACAAGCAGGATTTACAACCATAGAAGTTACTATGAATACTGTTGGCGCAGAGGCTATGATCAAAAAAGCTAAATCGGATTTTGGAAATTCAATTCATATTGGTGCAGGTACAGTTTGTACTATGAATGATCTACAAAAGGCATTAGAGGTGGGCGCTGATTTTATTGTTACACCCATTGTCGATAAGGATGTTATTGAAAAATGTGTTGCAACAAAAATTCCAGTTTTCCCTGGTGCTTTTTCACCAACAGAAATATATACAGCTTGGTCACTTGGCGCATCCATGGTGAAAGTTTTTCCTATTTCCCAATTAGGACCGGCTTATATTCAATCTATTAAAGGACCATTTCCTCAAATTAAATTAATGCCTACAGGTGGGGTTGAGCTTGAAGATATAAAATCTTATAAAGAAGCAGGGGCGTCAGCTTTTGGTATTGGCAGTCCAATGTTTCCTAATAGTTTAATAAAAACTTTAAATGAAATGGACATACTTAATTATTTTAAATCATTTAGAGAAAAATGGGAGCAATGTTAAAAAATAATTATCGATGGGTTGTAGTGGCTTTGATTTTCTTTGCCACTACTATCAATTACCTTGATAGGCAACTGATAGGACTCTTAAAGCCTATTTTGGAAAAAGAGTTTACTTGGTCTGAAACTGATTTTGCAAAAATTGTGATGGCTTTTACAGCTGCCTATGCAGTGGGTTTATTAATTAGTGGAAGAATCATTGATAAAATAGGCTCTAAACTTGGTTATGCCATTGCTATTGTTATATGGAGTATTGCTGGCATCTTTCATGCCTTTACGCGCGGTGTGTCAGGGTTTGCAGCTGCAAGGCTTGGTCTAGGGCTAGGGGAGGCAGGTAACTTTCCTGCGGCTATGAAAACCGTGGCTGAATGGTTCCCTCAAAAAGAGAGAGCCCTTGCTACTGGAATATTTAATGCGGGTACTAGTATTGGTGTGGTGCTGTCTTTATTTATAGTTCCATTAATCCTAAAATATGCTGGTTGGCAGGAGGTATTCTGGATTACTGGCTCTTTTGGTTTTATTTGGCTAATTTTTTGGTGGATATTTTATGATACTCCAGAAAAACAAAAACGACTTTCAAAAGAAGAATATGATTATATAAGACAGGATAATGATACTGAATTATCAAGTGATAACAAACCAATTAAGTGGGCACGTCTATTTAAATTTAGACAAACCTGGGCTTACATTACAGGCAAAGGTTTAATTGATCCCATTTATTGGTTTTTCCTTTTTTGGTTACCATCCTATTTTGCTACCACCTTTCAACTTGACTTAAAAAAGCCAAGTTATGAGTTAATGATTATTTATACGGCTACTACCATTGGAAGTATTTTTGGTGGCTATTTTTCTTCTTATTTAGTAAGAAAAGGTTGGGAAACTATTAAAGCCAGAAAATTTGCGTTATTAATTTTTGCTATTTTAGAACTCACCATTATTTTGGCACAATTTGCAAAAGGTCCTTGGGTGGCTGTTGGCTTGCTTAGTATTGCAGTGGCTGCACATCAAGCCTGGGCTGCTAACGTATTTACACTAGCATCTGATATGTTCCCAAGTCAAGTAGTGAGTTCTGTTGTGGGTATTGGTGGCATGGCGGGGGCTATAGGCGGAATATTATTTCCAATGTTTATTGGCTCGGTATTAGATAGCTATAAGGCATTAGGGAATATTAATGCTGGCTATAATTTAATTTTTACCATTTGTGGGTGCACCTACCTCATTGCGCTATTAATTATTCATTTACTTACTAGAAATAAAGTAAAAGTTAAGCTCGAAGAAATTCAATAATTTTAATCACCATAAAATAAACAAAAATGGAACATATGCAAAACAAAGAAGGAACTAGCAGGCGTGATCTGCTTAAAAAGATGGCCATCGGTTCATCCGCTGGTGTTTTGGGTCTATTTGGAGGAGGTAATTTGTTGGCTGCTGAAAAAAAGGAAAAGCCATCATATCTAAATGGAATGGCGCCAGTTAAAATTACCAAGATTAAGGCCATTGCTACTTGCCCAGAAGGAATTAACCTAATTGTAGTAAAAGTTGAAACGAGTGAACCTGGCCTTTATGGTTTAGGTTGTGCAACATTTACGCAACGTGCTGCAGTTGTTGTTACAGCCATTAATTCTTACCTCAATGAATTTGCTGTGGGTAAGGATGTTGATAATATTGAGGACATGTGGAATTCATTTTATGTGAGTTCTTATTGGAGAAACGGACCTGTATTAAATAACGTAATTAGTGGTTTAGATGAGGCGCTTTGGGACATCAAAGGTAAGCGTGCAAATATGCCAGTATATCAGTTATTGGGAGGGAAGAGCAGGTTCGCAGTTGAATGCTATGAGCATGCTAGTGGACCAACACCAGAAGCTGTTGCTGAAAGTTGCGCTAAATATATGGCCCAAGGTTTTAGACATGTACGTATTCAACAAGGTGGTTATGGTGGAACAGGAACTACTAAAGAACAACCAGATTTTCGTAAAGCGGGTTATGGTTATGAAAATGATGCCTATATGAATGAAAGGGCTTATCTTAAAGCAGTTCCTAAGATGTTTGACACTGTAAGAAAAATTTGTGGAGACGAAGTTGAGCTTTTACATGATATTCATGAGCGTATTCAACCAATGGATGCTATCAATATGATTAAGAAATTGGAAGATTATCATCCTTATTTCATAGAAGATCCTTTCTCACCTGAAAATCAAGAATGGTTCAAACAATTGAGAGCAACTACATCTGTGCCTATTGCAATGGGTGAATTGTATAACAATATAAACGAATACAAATTACCAATGGTGAATCAGTGGTTTGATTATATAAGGGTGCATGTTTCTCAAGTGGGTGGAATTACCCCAGCTATGAAAATAGCTAGATTAGGAGAGTACTTTAATGTTAAAACAGCATTCCATGGCCCTGGTGATGTATCCCCTGTAGGACATGCTGCACATGCGCATATTGATCTTACTGTTTGGAATTTTGGTATTCAGGAAGCAGTTCATTTCTCAGATAAATTAAAAACTATCTTTACGGGTTGTCCAACTATGAATAATGGTTATATGTCTGTAAATGAAGTGCCAGGTCTTGGAGTTGATGTAGATGAAAAAGAAGCAGCAAAATATCCAATTACCACTAAATCAAATTGGCAAGTAAGAAAAGGAGATGGTACAATCATTAGACCATAAAGTTTTTAAAAAAATTAATTATCATGAACATTAAAAAAGGGTTTTCAATTGCATTCGTATTTATATTTAGTTCACTTATTTTGTCAGCACAAAATAAAGCAGAAAAATCAATTGCGAATCAAGTTGAAATGCTTCGTCAAGCTATGGTTAACGCAGACGAAGTTGCGCTCAACAATTTAGTTTGTGAAAAGTTAAGTTATGGTCACTCTGCTGGTTATGTTGAGGATAAAAAAGAATTTATCCGAAAACTAACCAGCGGAGAAAATGACTTTATTAAAATTGATTTAAGTAATCAAACAATAAGTATTTCTGGTAATGTAGCCGTTGTTAGGCATCGCTTGGATGCTAGCACACAGGATGCGGGCAAGCCACCAGCACAAATCAAGTTGTTAATATTAATGGTTTGGCAGAAGGATGGGGGTGCCTGGAAACTATTAGCTAGACAAGCAGTAAAAATACTATCCTAAGTTTTTGGAAATTCTTATATTACATTTAAATATTGCAATTAAATCGATTTAAATTAAAATCAGTAACCTATGGTGACACTTGCTAAAAAAAGATGGTTACGCTTAATTCCTGTTGTTTTTATAACGTACAGTCTTGCTTATCTAGATAGGGCAAACTTTGGATTTGCTGCAGCAGGGGGGATGGCAATTGATTTAAATATTACTCCTTCTACTTCTTCTTTATTGGGTTCACTTTTTTTTCTGGGTTATTTCTTTTTTCAGATACCTGGTGCACTCTATGCTGCCAATAATAGTGCTAAAAAATTAATTTTCTGGTCACTCATTTTCTGGGGTTTATTAGCTACTGCAACAGGGCTAATAAGTAATATCAACGTACTCATTGTAATCCGGTTTATGTTGGGGGTGGTAGAAAGCGCTGTAATGCCTGCCATGCTTATATTTTTGAGCAGGTGGTTTACTAAATCAGAACGCTCTATAGCAAATACTTTTTTAATATTGGGTAATCCGGTAACGATGCTATGGATGTCAATTTTATCAGGGTATTTAATTAACACAGTAGGCTGGCGATGGATGTTTATAATAGAAGGCGTTCCAGCAGTCATTTGGGCATTTTTTTGGTGGCGTTTGGTAGATGATACGCCCAAAAAAGCAAACTGGCTAACGGAAGCTGAAAAATTGGGATTGGAAAATGAGTTGCAAAAAGAGCAGGAAAGTATAAAACCAGTAAAAAATTATGCCGCAGCATTTAAATCACCTACTGTTATTTTACTTTGTCTTCAATATGCATTTTGGAGTATTGGTGTTTATGGTTTTGTAATTTGGCTTCCCTCTATTATTAAAGCATCTCCAGATATGAATATTGTAAAAACAGGATGGCTTGCTGCTGGCCCTTTTTTATTATCCATCCTATCTATGATAGCTGTTTCTTATTTTTCCGACAAAACTTTAAAGCGTAAAATTTATGTATGGCCCTTTTTATTAATTGGAGCTATTGCATTTTATAGTTCCTATTTAGTCGGTACACAAAATTTTTGGTTGTCCTATACGCTACTAATTATTGCAGGAGGCGCTATGTATGCTCCTTACGGCCCATTTTTTGCTATTTTAACTGATATTTTTCCTCGTAATGTAGTAGGAGGTGCAATAGCTTTAATTAATAGTTTTGGTGCATTGGGATCATTCGTAGGTGCTTATATCGTTGGATATTTAAATGGCAGTACTGGTGGTTTTAGCGCTTCCTATATTTTTATGGCAGGTTCTTTGTTGCTGTCAGCTATTATAACTTTTTTTACTGTAAAAGATGACTGATTATTTCTTCTTTTTCGGCTTTCTTTTTTTGTCATAGCTATCATTAAAATAGCAGGTCATATTACGATGATTACCGCAATTGCCGTCCTCTTTAATATTAATGACATTGCCTCGTACGGTAAAATGAATGATACATGGATCGCCTTTTTCTGTGAAAGTGGCTTTGTTTTTTGTAAAAGTTAATAGCCCTTTTAATTCTCCTACACAGGTTCCGTCTTTCTTTTCAAAATGTAAAAAGAATTGATATTTACCAGGGCTAGAGTAGTCTCTAATGGAAATGAAATTTTTAGCATCTCTTGCATAGTCACCACTAAAAGTATACTCCATTGCCATACTATCAAGTGGGTTGAGAATTTTTTTAGTTTCAGGTTTTTTATTGCTATCGAAATAAATTAATCTAAAAATACCATCGGTATAAGCCCAGCCTTTCTTTTCATAGGTAAGAGAATTGTCATCTGCTAATTTATTTTCTTCTACTAAAAAAGAAGGCTCTCTGTTAATATTTAAACTCTTGCCATACATTTTAGAATTCGTATTTCCTTCATTGAACTCTGTAATGACTTTATAGTCTAGGAAATCATTTTTCTTACTAAAAACCACAACGGCTATTTCTTGTTTTTTAGGATGGCTTACATTTAACAACAAATAATATTCTTCTTCTTTTTCAATTCTTATAATAGGATGTAGAGAAGCTTTTTTATCTTTTATACCTATGATATTTTCAACCACAGAATCTGGCACAAATTGAGCCAATGCTTTGCGGCCAATGACTAAGGTATCGGTATAGCGCTTTAAATTAGAATCTGAAATAGAAACGGGTAAGCTTGCAGCTTTAAAAACTTTATTAAAGTCATTGATGGTAAGGGGAGTATTGCCTGTATAATCTAGTTTCTTTTCAGCGCAAGCTAAAATCAAGCAGCAAAGTAGTATGTAATACCCATTACGCATCTCGTAGTTTTTTGCTAAAATAGACTATCAAACTGAGTTAGGCAAAAGCTTTTATCATTAAATTTACATAACAATGGACATTGACCTTTTAGCCTTAAAAATGGGCCAAAATGGACACTGACGATTAGATATAGAAGTATTAGGTGCTTATGAAGTACTTAATTTAGAAGGAAGTATAATTATGAGAGAAAAGTCATTAGATAACTTACACGAGTCGGTTCCTGTCCAAAATAAGGGTGGGTGGCGTAAGTTTATGGCTTTTATTGGACCTGCCTATTTGGTGAGTGTGGGTTATATGGATCCGGGTAATTGGGCCACCGATTTACAAGGGGGTGCTAAATTTGGCTACCAATTAATTTGGGTATTACTGCTCAGTAATTTAATGGCTATTTTATTACAAAGCTTAAGTGCAAGACTGGGCATTGTGCGTAGATTAGATTTAGCACAAGCCAATAGAGCAACCTATCCGCCTTTTATCAATTTCATTTTATATATTTTAGCAGAACTAGCCATTGCTGCCACCGATTTAGCAGAAGTATTAGGAATGGCTATTGGTATTAAATTATTGACAGGTATGCCATTAATGTATGGCACTATGATTACTGTTTTTGATACTTTCTTATTTTTATTTTTACAACGCTATGGCATTCGTAAAAT
This sequence comes from Sediminibacterium sp., assembly GCA_044352855.1. Lineage (GTDB taxonomy): Bacteria > Bacteroidota > Bacteroidia > Chitinophagales > Chitinophagaceae > Sediminibacterium. Next base: position 46,366 of record JBILDC010000003.1, read on the forward strand.
GGAGGCCTTTATATTTGTGCTCGTAGCTACCATTGGATTTAGTTTTCTAATACAAATGTTTATAGCCAAACCTGATTTATCTTATGCTATTAAAGGTTTTATACCTTCAAAATTATCACCTGAGGCCTTGTATATAGCAGTGGGTATTATTGGAGCCACCGTGATGCCGCATAATTTATACTTGCATTCTGCCTTAGTACAAACCAGAAAAATTGAAAGAAGTAGCAAGGGTATTCGAAAATCAATACTTTATAATTTTATCGATAGTGCAGTGGCCTTAAACGCAGCCTTTTTTGTAAATGCTTCTATTTTAATTTTAGCCGCTACTGCTTTTTTTTCTACAGGTAATTCTCAAGTAGCTAGAATTGAAGAAGCGCATTCTATGTTAGCGCCTTTGCTGGGGTCTGAATTAGCACCTATTTTATTTGCCATTGCTTTAATTGCTGCGGGCCAGAGCTCAACAGTGACAGGTACTTTAGCGGGTCAAATAGTCATGGAAGGTTATTTAAAATTAAGATTGAACCCTTGGATAAGAAGATTATTAACTAGACTTATTGCCATTGTGCCTGCAGTTTTAGTGATAGGGATTATGGGAGAAGAACACGTAGATGCCCTTTTGATATTTAGTCAAGTTATTTTAAGTTTACAATTAGGTTTTGCCGTTATTCCACTCATTCATTTTGTAAGTGATAAAACCACCATGGGGGAATTTGTGATTAATTGGAAAGTGAAAGCCATGGCTTGGGTGGTGGCCAGTATATTGGTGTTTTTGAATGGTAATTTAGTGTTAGGTTTTGTAATAAGTTATTTTGATAGTGCTGGTAATGGGTTGGTAAAAATTTTACTAATTATACTTGTGCTTTTATTTTTAGCACTGCTTATTTATATAATTATACATCCAATTTTTCTAAAAAGACATCATGCGAAGGTGGAGGAAGGTTTTCATGGTGAGATGATTGAATTAGATTGGTCAGAGGAGGCACCTGTGAATAAAATTGCCATTGCAGTAGATTTTTCAGTAGCCGATGCAAAGCTTATTAAAACGGCTATTCAACATGCGCATGAGGCCACTGAATTTATATTTATTCATGTGGTGGAAAGTGCTACTGCAAAATATTTACAAGAATCAAGTGATGACAATGAAACCAGAAAAGACCAAGCGAGACTTGATACCTATGCCAACGCTTTACAATTGAAAGGCTATAAAGTCACCACTTATTTAGGCTATGAAAATAGGGTGAAAGAAATTGTGAATATTGTCAATAGCTACGAAGCTAAATTACTGGTCATGGGAGGGCATCGCCATCAAGGTTGGAAGGACTATATTTTTGGTGAAACCATTGAGTCTGTTAGACATAAAGTAAAGATTCCAGTGCTTATTGTTAATATATAATAGACCTTTTCAGGCTTATTTTACTTATCTATATCAGTTATTTATAATGCTAGTTTTTGTACATTTACATACAAAATTTATACACTATGGGACAGAAAATTAAAGTAGCCAATCCGGTAGTAGAATTGGATGGTGATGAGATGACCAGAATTATCTGGAAATTTATTAAAGACAAATTAATACTTCCTTATTTAGAGATTGATATTAAGTATTATGATTTAGGTATGGAATACCGCGACGAAACCAACGATCAAGTAACAGTGGATGCAGCCAATGCCATTAAGCAATATGGAGTAGGTATTAAATGCGCTACTATTACACCTGATGAACAAAGAGTAGAAGAGTTTAAGTTAAAACAAATGTGGAAGAGTCCTAACGGGACTATTCGTAATATATTAGATGGTACTGTTTTTAGAGAGCCCATTGTTTGTAATAATGTACCTCGTTTAGTACCTAATTGGACGGCGCCTATTTGTATTGGTCGCCATGCTTTTGGAGATCAATACCGTGCCACCGATTTTGTCACCAAAGGAAAAGGTAAATTAACTATTAAGTTTGAAGGTGAAGATGGTACCAAGCAAGAATTTGAAGTATTTAATTTCAAAGGCGATGGCGTTGCATTGGCTATGTACAATACCGATGAAAGTATTTATGGTTTTGCACGTGCTTGTTTTAACCAAGCCTTAGCTAAAAAATGGCCTTTGTACTTATCTACTAAAAATACCATTTTGAAAAAATATGATGGCCGTTTCAAAGATATTTTTGAAGAAGTATATCAAAATGAATTTAAAGCAAAATATGCCGATGCGGGAATTACGTATGAGCACCGTTTAATTGATGATATGGTGGCTTCTGCTTTAAAGTGGAATGGTAATTTTGTTTGGGCTTGTAAGAATTACGATGGAGATGTTCAATCAGATACAGTAGCACAAGGTTTTGGTTCTTTAGGTTTAATGACTTCTACTTTAATTACACCCGATGGTAAAGTCATGGAAGCAGAAGCAGCACACGGTACAGTAACACGCCATTTCCGTGAGCACCAAAAAGGAAATAGAACTTCTACCAATCCTATTGCTTCTATTTTTGCATGGACTAGAGGCTTAGAGTTCCGTGGTCAATTAGATAATAACCAAGAATTAATTCGTTTCTCTAAAGCTTTAGAAGAAGTTTGTGTAGAGACAGTAGAGTCTGGTATTATGACCAAGGATTTAGCAGTTTGTGTGCATGGTAATAAAGTAAAGCATGGCGATCACTATGTTTATACAGAAGAGTTCTTAGATGCACTAGATTCGAATTTACAAGCTAAGCTTGCTGAGTAAATATAGAATAATGCTTGCCTAAAGTAAGTAACTCCATAAAAGAAAAACCCGATAGCTAATAACTAGCGGGTTTTTATATATGTTTATTTAGACAATAATACTAATCCTAGACGAGCTTTCGAGCACCTGGCAGAGCGAGGAGAGGATTTGTATTATTTCTAAAATATTATATTCAAAAAAAAGCCCGGTAGTTAATTACTATCGGGCTTTTTAGTGAAACCTTTAGGGGTAACTTATTTTTCTTAGTTTGTCTTTGTTTTTGGAGTTTCTTTTTTCATTTCAGCACACTTCCCATCCTTCATACATTCTTTTGTGCACTTATGTTTTGCTTTGGTTTCTTTTTTGCATTCAGCACATTTAGATTTGTCTTTACACTTGCCATCACAATTAGCCATTGCGGATAAACTTAAAGCAAGACCCAAGAATAAGATTGATATTTTTTTCATAGTTGTTATTTTAGAGCATAAAATTAAGGAAAAGCCGGTGATGGTTTTATGATTTTTATCATTTTAACACTTCTAATATTGGATTTCCAATAGAACCACTTGGCATTTGAATGCCTAATAGTGTAGTTATAGTAGGAGCAATATCTGTCATAAAATTGACTGAATTGACCTGGCCTTTTTTGATGCCATTTCCGTACCATAAAAGTGGAATATGTGCATCATTATTGTATAAAGTGCCGTGTGTGGTACCTGTTGCATAGCCATCCATATATCCAGATTTTGTGACTATAAATAAATCCCCACTTCTTTGAGGCGAATAACCATTCACAATGCGCTCTCTTAAGGATTGAGGTAGTGATGCTGTAGCGGCTTTTCTTGTTTCAACTACTTGCAAAATACCTGGATTTTTCTCTAGACTATTAGATACTAATTGCACTAATTTATCTTGACTTACGTGAAGGCTATCCATTAGTTCATGATTAAAGTGAACATAATATTCTCCTATATTTGAAATCATTTTTGGGTCTAAACCATTTTTAACTAATAGTTGATTCAGCTCTTTTTTTATATCTGATTCACTGATTAAACCACCAGGTAAATGGTGTTTTTTAGCAAAGTCTGGTATATGTTGTACCGCATGATCAGCTGTCAAAAAAACAGTATAATTATTTTTTCCAACTTGCTTGTCTAAACTAGCAAAAAGCTGGGCTAATTGTATGTCTAATTTGATATAGCTATCCATTGTTTCCCAAGAATTTGGACCAAAAGAGTGACCAATATAATCTGGAGAAGAAAAGCTGATTGCCAATAAATCTGTATAGTCATCTTTACCTAATTCCTCTTTCATTAATACCATTTCAGCCATTTCTGTAATTAAGTTATTACCATAAGGCGTAGAGGCAATCTTGCCATAATCCTTGCCAATAAATTGAGATAAGGTATAGGGAAATCCTTTTTGATTAGCACCTAAAGGGGTGGATTCATATGCGTTGATGTCTGCATCACAATTCGCTTCATAGACCGATTTGGCTAAACTTAAATTCCATCCTTTGGTATATAAACTATCTACTCGGTGTTGGTCATTGTAATTGGTTACCCATAGTGGCAAAGTTTTGTAATAATAATTAGAGCTTATAAATTTCCCAGTTTTACTATCATACCAAAAAGCTCCATCGGCACTATGTCCTGCTGGTAAGACAGCACCCCTGTCTTTAATTGAAATACCGTAGACCTTACTTTTAAAGTTACTTGCTAATTTCATTTCATCTCCAATGGTACTTGTCCACAAGTTTTTAGGACTCATTTTCCCAGCAGCAGTTCCCTCCACGCCTAAAGATTGTACACTTGGGTCTTCTACACAGTAGACAGATTTTTGAAGGATATTATCAAACCATTGGTTTCCTGTAATACCATGAATTGCAGGTGTGGAACCAGTGTAAACCGAAGCATGTCCAGGTGCTGTTACGGTTGGTACATAGGGAATTAAGTTATTATTACAACTGGCACCCTCATTTACAAAGCGTAAGAAGCCTTGTTGGGAGGTAAAGTAGGGCTTAAACTGATTGATATAATCCCAACGCATTTGATCCACCATAATACCTACAACCAATTTAGGTTTGCTTGAAGTACTTGTTTGGTTTGATTTTGGGGTTTGTGCATTGCTAGTCAATGAAAATAGGCCTAAGCAAATCAATAAAATGTTTCTCATTTCAAATATTTTTCTCTTATAAAATGTACTTGTTAACACTAACAAATAGTAGACTGCAATTTACAGCTATTTATTGGTGGATAAAAGGTAAAAATTTATTAAATTTGCACATATAAAAAAGATAATATGGCGGATATATTTGAAAGACTGATTAAGAATTATGGACCTATTGGTCAACACCGTGAAAGAGCCCATGGCTACTTCGCTTTTCCTAAGTTAGAAGGTGAAATTGGCTCTAAAATGAAGTTTAGAGACCAAGAAATGATTGTATGGAGTTTGAATAACTATCTAGGCCTAGCCAACCACCCAGCTGTGCGTAAGGCCGATGCCGATGCAAGTGCCAAGTATGGCTTGGCCCTTCCAATGGGCGCAAGAATGATGAGTGGAAACAGTGATTTACACGAGCAACTGGAAGCTGAATTAGCCAGTTTTGAACATAAAGAAGATGCTATTTTAATGAACTATGGCTATCAAGGTATCATGAGTGCCATTGATGCTATTTGCGGAAGACATGATGTGGTGGTCTATGATGCAGAGTGTCATGCTTGTATTATTGATGGATTAAGAATGTTAGCCGGTCATCGTTTTGTATATAAGCATAACGATATAGAAGACTGCGAAAAGCAATTATTGAGAGCGCAAGCTTTAATAGACAAACAACAGACTGGAGGTATATTGGTCATTACAGAAGGGGTATTTGGTATGGCGGGAGACCAAGGAAAGTTAAAAGAAGTAGCGGCTTTGAAAAATAAATTCTCTTTTAGATTATTAGTAGATGATGCACATGGTTTTGGTACTTTAGGTAAAACGGGGGCAGGCGCAGGAGAAGAGCAAGGTTGTCAAGATGAAATAGATTTATATTTTTCCACTTTTGCAAAAAGTATGGCTTCTATTGGAGCGTTTATGGCGGGGCCTAAAACTATTATCGATTATATCAGGTACAATATTCGTTCACAAATTTTTGCAAAAAGTTTACCTATGCCTTTTGTAGTAGGTAATTTAAAACGTTTAGAATTATTACGTACACAAACTGAATTAAAAGACAAGTTGTGGAAAAATGCCTTGGCTTTACAAAACGGGTTAAAAGAAAGAGGCTTTGATATTGGCAAAACCGATTCAGTGGTGACACCTGTCTATATGAAAGGTGGCGTAGAAGAAGCAACTTTAATGGTAATGGACTTAAGAGAGAATTATAAAATATTTTGTTCTATTGTGGTATATCCTGTAATTCCTAAAGGTCATATCATTTACAGATTAATTCCTACAGCAGATCATTCACAGGAAGAAATTAATTTAACCTTAAAGGCCTTCAGTGAAACCAAGGCTAAATTAGATGCAGGTGCTTATAAGTCGGAAGAAATTCCAGATATGGCAAATAAGTAAATACTAAAGTAGAGTAAGTGTAAAAGTAGTTTGTTATTAAGCGACAAGTACTTTTCAAAATAGTTAAGAGCAAGATGGATTAGAGTAAGTCTAATTGATTTTGCTCTTTTTTTAATACCTCAATACTTACATTGAGTTCAAAGCCTATGAGTAAGATTAAGGAGTTTAAGTAAATTAAAGTCATTACTACCAGTACCGTTCCAATGGAACCGTAAATTTTACTGTAACTACTAAAATTATTAACCCAATAAGAGAAACCCAGGGTGGTGATTAACATTAATAAGGTGGAGAGCAAGGCCCCTGGAGAATTAAGTGGCCATCTTTCTTTAATAAGAGGTGCGTATTTATATATAAAGGCATTGCCAAAAAATAGTAGTAGAATTATGATTGCCCAGCGAACAGAATTCCAGTAGGGTATAATGGTTTTTCTTTTAATCTCAAATACTTCTCTGAGTAATCTAGTTAATTGATCTTGACCTATTAAGACAAGTAAACTTGCAAATACTAAGAGTATTAAAATAATGGTTAATCGAATGGCCCTCATTCTTTGGTGTAAGAAGAAGGGTTTGTTTTGCATGATGGATTTATCAAAACTTCTAATAATGCCGGTCATGGCATTGGAGGCGTAAAATAAAAGCAATAAAAATCCAAAGGAGAAAATACCCACGTGTTGACTTAATAAATCGTTTATGATTTCCATGATGAATTTATAAGTGCTTGAATTAGGGGCAATATCTTTAAATACAGAAAGTATTTGTTTTTTTACTTTAAAAGCCTTTGGAAAATAAGGAATAATTGAAAATAAAAATAGAAATCCGGCAGGCAGGGCCATGATTAAGTTAAAAGAAATAGCAGAGGCCCTGTCGTATAAACCTAATGTATTTAATTGATTGTATACGAACCTTAATACCTGGTATAAATTAACATGTTGAAAACCCGGTATATAAATGGCCTTTGCTTTTTGTTTTAAAAACAAGTAGAAGGGGTTGACAATTTTAAGTAGTATGTTAAGAAATTGATTCAAATGAATGTATTGATTTGTGCTTTTGAGTATTTAATAATTTTATTTCGATAAGTATAGGTTTATTGTATAGTTTTATAGTATAGTTCGATAATTTTTTTCTGAAATTTTATTTATTTTTTTTAGCTTGGTATTCATCTAGTTTAAGCTGATAGTCATTCGCAAATTTATTATGTTCTTCATAAGTAGCACTAAAGTGATGGTAGCCACTAAAATCGGCCTTGGCTACAAAATAATAATAATTAGTACTTGGGGCGTTTAAAACTAAGTCAATGGTTTTAGGTGCGGGTGTACAAATAGGGCCAGGTGGAAGGCCTGCTTTTTTATAAGTATTATAAGGAGAAGGATTGGTTAAATACTTTTCATAAATACGAGTAAGGGTGAAATCCTGCATGGCATATTTAATAGTAGGGCAGGCTTGTAGCGGCATTTTTTTCTTCAATCTGTTTTGATAAACACTTGCAATAATGGTTTTATCAGAATCATAATTCGTTTCTTCTTCCACAATAGAGGCTAATGTATATACTTCATTTTTACTAAGTCCGATAGATTCTGCTTTTGCTAAGCGATTATTTTTACTCCAAAAAATACCTTCTTCTGTTTTCATTTTTTGTAAAAGCTTAGTCATAGGTGTAGACCAATAAAATTCATAAGTGTTGGGAATAAATAAGCTAAGTACTTGCGTGGTATCCGTATCAAAGGGGGCAAGTGAATCGTTGCTAGTTAAATACAGCATGCAGCTAGTGCTATCTATAGCGAATGTATTTGCAATTAGTTTAGCGAGGTCGGCCTTGGTTCTTACTTTGTTTAAAATAAATTTAACCCTTGCTTGTTGATTGTTTCTAAGTATTCTAATTAAGTTCAGTAGGCTTGTTTTTTTATCAATTAAAAATTTACCTGGTTTAATTCTATCTTCTACATTGAATAATTTAGCAAAAACTAAAAAGCTAGTTTTGTCTCTAATTATTTTTTTAGCACTTAAGCTATCTGCTAAGGCATCTAGCCCTCCCGCATTATATTCAAAGCTTGCTTTCTCTGTTGTGAAATGAGTGACCTTAATAAAAAGGGTATAGGAGCTGTACACTACTAAAGCCAATAAAGCGAGTAAGATCCATTTTTTCATAGGGTAAAGATATTTCATCCTTTTAATACAGAATCAAAATACAATAAAAATCCCTCTCGTTTCTGCGAGAGGGATTAAATATTTTGAATACAAAGGCTTTGGTTAATTTAGTGATTAACTTTTGCCATTTAGCATTACTTTTTAGTAGCTGCAGGAACCGGAGCAGGGGCTGCTTGTTGAACTGGAACTGTTGCAGGCGCCGTAATAGAAGTGTTAACTTTGTCTAATAAGCCTTTATCTGATGCAGAACCACCTGATTTTAAAAATAAGGTAGAAGTCATCGCTAATACAGCAATCACAGCAGCGAAAATCCAAGTGCCTTTTTCAAGCACATCTGTTGTTTGCTTGACGCCCATGAAATTATTGTTAAGGCCACCTACATTCGCATTTAAACCGCCACCCTTTGGGTTTTGGATTAAGACCATAAATCCAAGGCCTAAGCAAGCCACAATAATCAATATCAAGTAAATTGTAATCATTTCTTATGTTTTAATTGTTCTATTCTAGACGCAAAATAAACGGATTTTTCAGGAAAAATAAAACTTAATTTGGAATAGATGTCGATGGCTTTACGCTTATTGCCTTGTTTTAGCCATATTTCAGCCATGGCTTCAGTGATCACATCGGCCGTGGTATTGGCTTTTTCGGCTATTGCGGCTATTTCCTTCTCGTTTTCCTCCGCCATTTCTTCCATCACAGGAATGCCCTCTTTTTGCTTTAAAACCTTTAACCAGGCGGTAAAACTCCTTAATTGTTGCGTGAATTTGTCCTGAGGAACCTTGGAAAGGTCGATTTCAATGCCCTGGGCAGCAAAATAGTCGGCTTTCGCGGCCATGGCTATTTCTGCCTCATAGGCCAATTCTTTTGTTTCAATAGGTTCCTTAAATTGCGCAAATTGTTCTGAAATAAGGGTGGTTACTTTATCGTCTAAGGGAGCTGCAATGGTATCTTCCTCTTGCTTTTGTAAAATTTGGTGCAAATGCAAAGCGGTAGGAAAGTAGCTTGTTGTTTTTTGCACTTGTTCTTGAAACAAAGGGGAACCTATTAATGCATATTTTTTAGCTAATAAATATTGTAAGCTAGCACTATAAGGATTTGTTTGTACCCATTTTTCTAAGTCAGCCGTTTCAATAGATTCTAAACTGCCATGACCAGTCCATTGAGCTAATATTTTATTATATAGGGTTGAAGGCATGCTTACCAGTTTGAAAAAATTTGATTAAAGATATCGTCTGTAATATTTCTAAGGATCTCTTCCATTAATTGTCCTTCTGCTTGATTTAAAGTGAGGGTAGCAGCAAAATCAAAATTTCTAGTGACATCAAATTCTTGTTCTTTGTTATCTAAAGTCTTTTTTAAAACCACATGTACGGTTACCGTTAATCGGTTGGTACTTGCTTGTTGTGCACTTACACCCACTGTTTGAGAAGGGTCATAATTGGTAATAGTTGCAAATATTTGATAATGCGCATCATCGTTATTGGTTCTAGTCAATTTCGTTTGATTCATTATTTTTTGCATCAACTTATCGGTAAGCTGGGGAGCCAATTGCGGATTTACATACCTCGCTTTATTTTCTACAAAACCTATTTTAATGGTTTTGACATTTTCTGGAATAACGGCATCTCTAAAACTATAAATGCCACAACCACTTAAAAGAGTTGCGCAAATTGTTATGGGTAAGATAAACTTTACAAATAAGTGCATACCCGTCTTTCTTTTTTTTAGAAAAGCAGCAGCCTTAATTATTTCTATGTAATATTTATTCTTCAATGTTGTATTCTTTAATTTTTCGATATAAAGTTCTTTCGCTAATACCTAAGTCGGTAGAAGCGTCTTTTCTACGGCCTCTATGTTTCTTAAGTGCCTTTAAAATTAGTTCTTTTTCCTTATCCATGATATTCAAAGATTCATCTACTTCAAAATGGCTATTGGATTCATTGTCTATAATAATAGGCTGAGGGTGGTTCAAATGAACAGTAGGCTGTATGTTAGCCGAAGAAACATGCGCAGCAGGGCTTGGCATAATATCTTCTTTTAATTCATTGATTAAAGATTCTTTATTAAAATTACCTGGTTGCCCCGTAATGGAAGGATTTTGTAATATCTCTAAAAACATTTTCTTTAATTCATTCACATCCTTTTTCATATCAAAGAAAAGCTTGTATAATATTTCTCTTTCATTCGCAAATTCTCCCACAGTGGAGCCACTAGTTACCATGGGCATATTATGCATATTATGCTGAGGTAGAAACCCAGCCAAGGTTTCGCTATTAATATTATCCGATTTGCGTAGTACTGAAATTTGCTCTGCAATATTTTTTAATTCTCTTACATTACCTGGCCAGCTATACTTGGCTAGTAATTCTCTTGCTTCTTCGTCTAAAAAAATAGGTTTGGTTTTATACTTCTCTGCAAAGTCCACCACAAATTTTCTAAACAACAAAGGAATATCTTCTTTGCGATCTCTTAAAGAGGGAACGCGAATAGGCACAGTGTTTAATCTATAATATAAGTCTTCTCTAAATTTTCCTTTCTGTGTGTATTCTAAAAGTTCTCTATTGGTAGCTGCAATAACTCTTACATCCGATTTCTGTACTTTAGATGAACCTACTCTTATAAATTCTCCAGTTTCTAATACACGTAATAATCGGGCCTGTGTGCCTAAAGGCAACTCACCAATCTCATCTAAAAATATAGTACCGCCACTTACTGTTTCGAAATAACCTTTTCTACTATCTACAGCACCGGTGAATGAACCTTTCTCGTGTCCAAATAATTCAGAGTCAATAGTGCCTTCTGGAATGGCACCACAGTTCACTGCAATAAAAGGATTATGTTTTCTTGCAGATAAACTATGAATAATTTGAGAGAAAACTTCTTTACCTACACCACTTTCACCAACAATCAATACAGTTAAATCGGTGGCCGCTACTTGCTCTGCAGTATTCAATGCATGATTGAGTGCAGGCGTGTTGCCTATAATACTAAATCTATTTTTTAATGCTTGTAAGTCCATGTTTATTATTTTATAGTACCTATTAAAGTACCTTTTGTATATGCTGTAATAAGTATATTAACGTAATCCCCCTTCACTAGTGGCTTTGAGGCCCCTTCACTTGATTTAGGAAATACGACTACTTTATTTTGACTGGTTCTTCCCATCCACTCTTGATCGCTTTTTTTACTATTCCCTTCTATCAGCACTTCGTAAATTTTACCTACTTCTTTTTTATTACTATCATTGGATAAATGCCATTGCACATCTACAATTTCTTGTAGTCTTCTTTTCTTTATATCTAGTGGCACATCGTCTTCATATCTTTTCTCCGCTAAAGTGCCTGGTCGTTCAGAATAAAAATACATGTAGGCATAATCATACTGTGCTATTTGCATAATGCTCATGGTGTCCTGATGGTCTTCTTCTGTTTCAGTACAAAAGCCTGCAATGATATCGGCTGAGATACTACAGTCTGGCATCAGTTCTTTAATACGCGCTACTTTTGCTAAATACCATTCGCGTGTATAAGTCCGGTTCATTAATTGTAATACACGGGTACTTCCACTTTGAACAGGGAGGTGAATGTATTTACAAATATTGGGGTACTTCATCATGGTGAATAAAACTTCATCAGTAATATCCTTAGGATGAGAGGTGCTAAATCGAACTCTTAGTAATGGACTAATTAAAGCAACACTTTCTAATAACTGAGCAAATGTCACCTGGGTATTGGTTTCAGGATTTGTCCAATAATAACTATCTACATTTTGTCCAAGCAGGGTTACTTCTTTATAGCCTTTATCGAATAAGTCTTTTGATTCTGCTACAATAGAAAAAGCATCTCTACTTCTTTCACGACCTCTTGTAAAAGGCACAACGCAAAAACTACACATATTATTACAACCGCGCATAATGGAAACAAAACCACTTATGCCATTGCTATCTAATCGAACAGGAGAAATATCGGAATAAGTTTCATCACGACTTAATAAAACATTGACTGCTTTTTGTCCAGTGCCTGCTTCTATAATTAAATCGGGTAGGGTGCGGTAAGCATCCGGGCCAACTACTAGGTCAACTAATTTTTCTTCTTCTAATAATTTTGATTTTAATCTCTCTGCCATACAACCTAAAACACCCACTAACATTCCTGGCTTTTGTTCTTTGTATTTTCTAAATTCGGTTAGTCTTTTACGAACAGTGAGTTCTGCCTTCTCTCTTATGGAACAAGTATTAATTAAAATTAAATCCGCCATTTCCAAATTAGATGTACTACCATAACCATTCTTTTCTAAGATAGATGCGACCACTTCGCTATCTGCAAAATTCATAGCACAGCCATAGCTTTCTATTAGAAAGAACTTAGTAAAGGGCGCTTTATTTTCAGAAGATACATAGGCTTCCCCTTGTCTTAGCTCATCATGTTCCTTGGTCGCCGTGGTGAATAATTCCATTCAAATTGGTTTGAAACGCAAATTTAGTTAAAAAAATAGAATGTGTCAACTTGTCAGCCAGAACTTCTAATTATTTGATAATGAAACCCTTACTTGAGCTTAAGGCTTCATCTTGTAAAAATTTATATATAATTAGAAATCAATCATTTATAAAAGGCTTCCTATATTTGAGAAAATATTGAATTTCATGCGAAAAAGTCTGCTTACAGTTTTACTATTCATGGGTGTGCAGACATTATTTGCTCAAAATATCGCAGTAGCTAAACTTAGGTCAGAAACTTCAAGATCTATAAAAAAAGACAACGATACCAGTTATTACAATTGGAAGCAGGGGGGAATGTATAATTTTAATTTAGCACAAAGCTCTTTAAGCAACTGGGCAGCGGGGGGTGATAACTTTAACATGGCTATAAATAGCTATTTTAATTATTATGCCTATTACCAAAAGCCTCGTCAAAGCTGGGATAATAATCTAGATCTTAATTTAGGCTTTGTACAATCAACAAGTTTAGGAGGTAGAAAAAACGACGATAGAATTGATATCATAAGTAAATATGGTTACCGTATTGACACTACAGGTATGTGGTACTTGTCTGGCTTATTTAATATACGTTCTCAAATGTTTGATGGTTATAGTTTTAGTGGGTCTAATGCCAATTTTACTTCTTCCTTTTTGTCTCCTGCCTATATTATTTTATCTGCGGGATTGGACTTTAAGCCCAGTAACACTTTCTCGGTTTTCTTTTCTCCTTTAACTTCTAGAACTACTTTATTATTGAATACGAAGCTTTCTAATTTGGGTAGTTACGGTGTGCCTGTTGGTAAAAAGATAAATAGAGAGACAGGTTTATTTGTAACGGTGAATTACAGTAATACCATTGCCCCCAATATTACGTATAGAGGTCGTGCCGATTTTTTCTCTAATTATTATGAAAAGCCTGAGAATATAAATTTATTCATGACCAATTTTTTTACCTTTAAAATTAATAAATACTTCTCTGCCTCTTATAGTTTGGATTTAATGTACGATGATAAAATTAAAATCTTTGGCCCTTTGAAAAAATCTCCAGGGCTTCAATTGAAAAGTATAATAGGAGTGGGCTATTCAAAAACCTTGCAAGTAAAAAAGACCATTCTGAAGCCTAAGGTTTAGTAAATTATTATTCAAATAATATTGCGCTAAGTTATGGTTTGAGTATTTAACTATTTAGCGACAGCCTTCAATGTATGTTTTATCTTATTGGCTTTATGCGTTAGATCCTGATAGTCTTTACTGATAATGGTTACATGGCCCATTTTTCTACCTGGCTTAGTTTGTTTTTTACCATATATATGTACAAATACATTATCCATTTTCAAGACTTCCTCTAGTCCTTCATAATGAACTTCTCCATTGTAGCCTTCGCTACCAATAATATTTACAATGGCAGAAGGTAAAATAGCATCGGTATTGCCTAAAGGGTAGCCTAATAAAATTCTAAGTAACATATCGTACTGGCTACTATAATTTGCTTCAATAGTATGGTGTCCGCTATTGTGCACACGAGGGGCTGTTTCATTTACCCATACATCCTCGTTGCCATCAATAAATAATTCAATGGCAAATAAACCAGGACTCTTTAAACCTTGTACTACTTTTCTAGCAATGGCCTGAGCCTTCCATAAAACTTTTTCTTCCAACTTAGCTGGGCTTAATTGATAATCCAATAAATTATATACGGGATCAAAAATCATTTCAGCAGGAGGATAAATAATAGTTTCTCCTAGGGCATTCATTCCAACTATCAATGCAATTTCTTTTGCAATTTTAATTTTCTGTTCTAATACAGAAGGAACATTAAAACCCAATTCAATTTCTTTTTCACTACCAATAACTTGAACGCCTTTCCCGTCATAACCACCTTCAGCCATTTTATGTACCGCAGGCAAAAAAGAAATATGATTTAGTAAATCGGATTTATTCTCTGTAATGACAAATGAAGCGCTAGGAATTTCATTTTCTTTATAAAACTGCTTCTGTAAAATTTTATTTTTAATAATGCGAATAGCGCTAGGTGTTGGATATACTTTTACACCTTCGGCTTCTAATTTCTCTAAGGCATCTACATTCACCGCCTCAATTTCTATGGTAATGGCGTCTAAGCCTTTTCCAAAATTATATACCGCATCAAAGTCTTGAATATTGCCTAAGGTAAAATGATGGCATAAATGAGCGGCAGGGCAGTTGGCATCATTTTCTAGTACATAGGTTACTGCATCATAATTAGCTGCTGCTTGCAATAACATTCGTCCTAATTGACCCCCTCCTAAAATGCCTAATTTCATTTGAATATCTTTTGGCAAAGATAAGGTTCTTGGACAAGTTTTCATTTTGCATAGCGCTGAAAAGAGATTAAATTTGCTTACTTATTCATCTAGTCATTAATTAAGGTATCATGTCAGTACTGCCCATTATTACGGTAAAAGACCTCGTAAAATCCTATGGCGATTTTAAAGCAGTCAAAGGCATCAGCTTTGAGGTAAAAGAAGGGGAGATATTTGGACTATTAGGCCCCAATGGTGCTGGAAAGTCAACCACCCTTGAAATTATTGAAACCTTAAGGGAGAAGACAAGTGGCACAGTTATGGTGAATGGCTTTGATTTAGATAAGTCTCCAGAGTCTATTAAAAAAATGATAGGCGTACAACTTCAAACCGCCGGCTTTTATCCTAATTTAAATTTAACAGAGCTTATTCATTTATTTGTGGGGCTTTACCAAAATGAAATGGATGCAGACGCGCTACTGCAAAAAGTTAATTTAGAAGACAAGGCCAAAGCAAAGTTTAAAGAATTAAGTGGGGGGCAGAAACAAAGGTTTTCCATTGCCACAACTTTAATCAATAAACCTAAAATTATTTTCTTAGATGAGCCTACTACTGGTTTAGACCCTCAAGCAAGAAGAAATTTATGGGATTTAATTAAAGAAATTAGAGACAATGGCACTACGGTAATTATCACTACCCATTATATGGATGAGGCAGAAGTATTGTGTGATAGGGTAGCCATTATTGATAGTGGTAAGATTATAGCTATTAATACACCCAATCATTTAATAGATGAATTAGTGGAAACCGGATTTGAAAAAGTGAAAGAAGTAAAAAAAGCCAACTTAGAAGATGTATTTATACATTTAACGGGGAAGGCGCTGAGAGAAGAATAATTAAGAGAGTAGTAATTAAGAGAGGAGTATTAGCGTATAAACTTTTTAAGTAATTAATAGTTGATTGAAAAATATATAGTTGATTGAAAAATATATAGTTGATTGAAAAATATATAGTTGATTGAAAAATATATAGTTGATTGAAAAATATATAGTTGATTGAAAAAATATAAATTATTAATAAATATAAATTAAAATAAAATGGAAGATTTAAAATACCCTATTGGTAAAGTTGAATATTTACCTTTTACAGAAGCAAATAAGAAAGCATGGATTAATGCTATTAAAATAGCCCCTTCCGATTTAGAAATTGCGGTGCAACATTTAGACAAAGCACAGTTAGATACACCCTACAGAGAAGGGGGTTGGACCATTCAGCAAGTAATGCATCATATGGCCGATAGTCATATGAATGCCTTTATTCGTTTTAAAATGGCCTTGACGGAAGAAGTGCCAGCTATTAAAGCCTATGATGAGAAAGGTTTTGCGAACACAGCAGATTCATTAAACACACCTATCAATTATTCTACTACAATATTACATGCCTTGCATGCACGTTGGGTAATGCTATTAGAATCTATGACCGATGAACAGTTTCAAAGAAAATTATTTCATCCAGGTAGAAATGCAGAAGTAAGTTTATGGGATATGCTAGCTATTTATTCTTGGCATGGTAAACACCATTTAGCCCATATTACGAATTTGTGTAAGCAGAAGGGTTGGTAGTAGACTTAGTTTATTTTTTAAACAAGGCTCTGTCTACTTCAGCAACTAAATAAACGCTGCCAATAACAAGGATAAGGTCTTTGTCAGTGGCTTTTGCTGCCGCTGCTTGTAATGCAATATTTACATCGCTGTATATTTCACCTTTCAGTCCTAAGGCATTTGCTTTTTCTGCAAGCTCCTTAGAAGCAAGTGCTCTAGGTAAATGGGATTGGGTGAAATAATAATTTGCATTTTTAGGAAGTAATGAAAGTGCTGCATCCACATCTTTATCTTTCACCATTCCTGTCACTATATTTAGCTGCTCGAATTTCGTAGTAGCTATTTGATCAAGTAGGGCCTTGATGCCATGTTCATTATGGGCTACATCTAAAACAATTCTAGGATTAGATTGAATACATTCCCATCTTCCCATGAAGCCAGTAGAGGACTTTATTTCAACTAAGGCTTGCTGAATGATTGAACTATTTAAATTCCAGCCCATGTCTGCTAATAGTTGACAAGCCACTAAAACACCTTTTAAATTTTTAGCTTGATATTTTCCAGGTAGGTCGCAACGAATAGTAAACTTTGCATCCAATAAAGGTTTGCTTAGTAAATGAAATAAGGGTTGACTAAAACTAAAGCTGGCGGTGTCCCAATTATTTTCAAAGGCGTCTAATTCAATAAAATCTTCACTAAAATAAATGGGGGCATTTTCAAGTGCAGCCTTTTTTATAAAAACTGGTTTTGTTTCAGTAATACTTTCACTAATAACGATGGGAGTTTCTTTTTTAATAATGCCTGCCTTCTCTGACGCAATGTCTTCAAGTGTATTTCCAAGTAAGGCCATATGATCCCAACCAATATTGGTAATTAAACTTAGTATAGGTTGAATAACATTGGTACTATCTAGTCTTCCACCCAGTCCTGTTTCAATAATGGCAATATCACAATTTTCTGCAGCGAAATAATCAAATGCCATGCCCACGGTGATTTCAAAAAACGATGGTTCGATTTCTTCAATTAATGGTTTTACTTTTTCTGTAAAGGAAGTGACAAACTCTTTGCTACACATTTCTCCATTTACTTTTATTCTTTCTCTAAAATCATATAAATGTGGAGAGGTATACAAGCCTGTTTTATAGCCTGCTTTTTGAAAAATGGCTGCAAGCATATGACTTGTAGAACCTTTTCCATTGGTGCCCGCCACATGAATGGTTTTGAATTTATTTTCAGGATTGCCTAAGAAAGAACAAATTTTTTGAGTGTTGTGTAAATCGTTTTTGATAGCAGCAGCTCCAATACGACTAAACATTGGAAGACGACTATATAAATAGTCAATGGTATTTTGATAATCGATCAAAGCAGAAAAATTAATTATTGATTTTCGAACTTAAACTTTACGGTCACATTAGAAACATGATCTGAGCTATTGAAACTAATTTTAGTTAAGTACTCTACAATGGCTCTTTTATATTTAGAGTCGTTAGAGCTAGAACCTTTTACAATTTGAACAAAACGACCAACACCAGTGGGGTTTACTTCAATTTCAGCATATATAGTAGCGGGTTCTACATCTCCATTAAATGAATAGGCCTTGGTCACTCTTCTGTCGCCCTTTGTTACAAAGGGGCCACCAGTTCCTTCATAATTTTTTCCATTAATACTTCCATTTGCCACCCCTTGATCGCCTTTGCCACCCGCAATGCCTTGGTCTTTTACATTATTATAACTATCCTGATTATTACCCCCTTTGCCATTTCCGCCAGCATATTTTCCCATTAAAGCTTTTGGCTTGGGAGCAGGAGGAAGGGGTAAGTTTTTAATATTGGTTTTAGCTTTCGAGGATCTGATAGCTTCATCATTAGGGTCGTTGCCACTTGCATTTATTTTAACAGCCTTATTTATGGCAGTTGCTTTTACGCTTTTACTAGCACCTACTTCAGGTGCTGGGGCTTCTTTACTTAAGGGAGCAATTTCTCCTTGGCCCGTTGTGGTATTGCCTAAGTTCACTTCCATATAGGCAGTTGCAGGAGGAATAACAGTAGGGGCAGGTTGCTGCCAATGCATGATAATAAATAAGCAAGACAAGGCAATACATATAAGTAAGGTGTAAGCACCTGCCTTTATATTCTTTTCTTGTTCAAAGCTTAATTGCATACAATAAAATTAATGCAAAAATAGATCAAAACCCAAATTTGACATCCTTTAAGAGGAATGTATTATGGGTTTAACTGGACTAGGCCATGTATTAATGATAATGCCTGTTATGATAATACAACCACTCACCACTTGTGCTGTAGAAAAGCTTTCTCCTAATAATAACACCGCTTCTATAGAACTTAATAATGGAATTAATGTACCAAATAAAGCGGCCTTACCTGCGCCAATTTTTTGAATGGCATTATTCCATATTAAATAAGAGATAGTGGAGTTTCCGATACCTATATAAAGTACTATCCATAAAAGTTGTTGATTAAAAACAATGGGCTGAACAAAATTTATTTCATAGGCAGCTACTGGAAATAATAAAATAGCACCAATGGCAAATAATACCAACAAGAAACTATTATTAGAAATACCTACTGGTTTTTTACGCACAAAAACATTGTAAATGCCAAAACAAATACCTGCACCAATCATCCATAGGTCACCAGTACTAATTTGAAAATATAAAATATTGGCCATATCACCTTTTGTTAATAAATACACTGTGCCAATTAAGCCTAGTATGATTCCCGCAATATTTTTCCAATGTAATTTTTCATTCACAAAATAAGCAGCTAGTAATGCAGCGACAATAGGGTGTACCGTGGATCCAAACAAGGCCATGTTAATGGCAGTAGTATAATGGCCCGCTGTATAAATTAAAGTATTGTAAACGGAGAAACCAATTAGACCCATCCAAAAGAAATAAGCTTTATTAGCTTTGAAAAGGGGCCATTCATTTTTCAAGTTTTTATAGGCAAAGGGTAACATGAAAATGGTGGCAACAATCCATCTCATAAAAGCTAGGCTAGCAGGGCCTGCTAAGTTTATAGCATAACGAGATACTATAAAATTACCCGACCAAATAATACAAGAGGTAATGGCAAGCGCTGCACCTATTTGATTTTGTTTTCTCAATGGTGTGCAAAGTTTTGGGCAAAATTACCTTTAATTCTTTCAATAGGAGGGTTGTAGTAACCAAATTGTAACTGAGGAAATTCTTCTTTGATTAAATCCATCATTTGTTTAACTCCCATAATTTCTCCTACTTCTGTAACACCTATTTTGCCTAAATACCAATCGGGATCAATATTAAAATTACGCCACTGAATCATTTTCAAATCGGTGTCTTTGATAAATTTTCTTAAGGCTTCATATTCTGCAACACTATCCGTCATACCTGGGAAAACAAAATAATTAATACTCGTCCATTTGCCTGCAGCCGACATTTCTTTTAAACTTTCTACAATATCATCAAAGGTGTAATTATTAGGTCGGTAGTAAGGATTATAAATTTCTGGTCTCACCGAGTTAGTACTTACTCTTAAACTATCTAGTCCTGCTGCTGCTAAAATTTTTACAGCTTTTGGATCAGAGCCATTGGAATTTATATTAATACTTCCTTTATCGGTATGTTTTCTTATTTCAATAATAGATTCTTTAATAGTCTCCCACATTAATAAGGGTTCTCCTTCGCAACCTTGTCCAAAACTCACAATAGGGAAAGGGGCTGTCATTAAATGAGGTACTGTGTATTCCACTACTTCAGCGGCGGTGGGTTTAAAACTCAAACGCTCTTGATTAGAAAAAATTTCTTCTTCAATAGGTTGAAATGAAATACACCCAATACAATTGGCATTACAAGCGGGTGAAATAGGTATAGGACATTCCCATCTATCCATGGCAAAATTTCTTGCAGCAGGACAATGATAAGTCATGCAACAATTTTCCATTAAATGTTTTACCAATCTGTTCTGACTATAGGTTTCTAATAATTTATGAGTGCCTGTCTCAATTATTTTTTGATCATATCCTTCGCAATCTTGTCTAATATCTTTTTCTATTCTTACAGCGGGCACATAATTTTTTCCATCCTGCCAGCCCACTGCTGTATAACAAAATAAAGGCAGTGTGGGTGCATTGGGAAGGGTTTCATAAGCAGCAATGTATAATCCAGTATGTGCCGGAGGAATAAAGGCAGCCACTGCCCAACCTTTTTCACAAATGCGCATTTCACCTGTTTCTACATCAATACCAATACCTCTTCTTTCGGGTAATTCATATAAGCTTCCGCCATTAGGCAGTTCAATCCAATCCTTTACATCTATCGGATAAGCGTCCCAGCCAGCGCGACCTGCAACATACAAACTAGTGTCTTCAAATATTTGGCCTTTGCCATCGGAATATAAAATATAGGGTGAAGATTGTAATGACATAATGCAAAGGTATCAATTAGAAATGAGTTTGAGAATTAGTTTAGTATTGACTTTCGGATTGACTTGTTATGATTGACTTGTTCTTGAATGCGCAATTTGTTCAGCACAGAATGCATTAAATTCAGTCGTGATAGTTATACTTACTGGTTCGTTAATTTGTTTTTGAATGAGTTTATTGTCTTTGAAATCAATGGTGATAAGATCGTCTTTAATAATAGCATTTTCTACATAGCCCCAAGGGTAGTGCTTTTTAGGAAATGTATTTATAACAATACCAGCCGGATCAAATGCGATTTCATAGGGAAATTTAACCTGTCTTTCAAATAAGGCGCCTATTAAAAAAATAGCTGCTATAATTAAGCCGTTGGGCTGTAAAAACCAACCCCAGGAGGCTATTAATAATCCTAATCTGTAATAAGGTAAAATGCCTCTTTTAGCTTGAAAAACACAAAATATCCACCAGCTAGTAAACGCAGTCATGATGGCAAATATGAGGGCTGGCTTAGGAAATAGGCCTAAATAAATAGAATAGCCAAAGGCTACTAATGATATCAATAACATGAATTGACTAATGCGATCTACATTTTTAAAGTCAGGGCTTCTACAAACTATGATATAGTCAAATTCACGCATAAAAAATGGGTTTCGATGAGGATAAAATTTGGTGCAATTTAAGCTCATTTGGTTAACTTTGCACCATGAAGAAAACACATATTGCATTATTGGTCTTAATCGCTGCGGCCATTGTAGTGCTAATAAGCTATACAGGCGATTTAAGTAGTTATGAGACAATTGCTTCTGCCAAGCAAAAAGAAGGAAAATTTGTGAATTTGATTGTCAAAATGGACAAGTCTGTTCCAGTACAATATGACCCTGTTAAAGACCCCAATTTATTACAGTTTAATGTGCAAGATAGTCTTGGGGGTAAAATAGCTGTGGTCTATCATAATACCATGCCTACCGATATGGAAAAATCGGAGAGACTCGTTTTAAAAGGAAAAGTACAAGGCGAGCATTTTGAATGTTCTGCAATTGTGATGAAATGTCCTTCTAAATACAAGGACAATCCCAACGCTATGCAAGACCAACCGGTTACCCTTAGCAATTAAAAAAATACAATTAGGTAAATGAATACTATTAAGTTTCTTGACGAGCATCTCTTTCCTGGTCAATTAGGTTACTTTTTAACCATACTCTCTTTAGTCGCTTCTTTAGTGGCTACTTATTCTTTTGCCAAAGCATTTTTTTCAAAAGAAATAGCCGTGCAATCACAGTGGGAAAGATTAGCCAAGATTGCTTTCATTATTGAATCAGTGGCAGTCGTTTCTTGTTTTATAGTTTTATTTTATATTATTTATAATCATTTATTTGAGTATAAATATGCTTACACGCATAGCGACAAAAACTTACCTTATCAATATTTGTTAAGTTGTTTTTGGGAAGGGCAGGAAGGAAGTTTTTTATTATGGAGCTTTTGGCATTGTATTTTAGGTTTAATATTAATTGCTACTAAAAAGAAATGGGGGGATTCATTCTCCGGGGTGATGATGGTAGTAAGCTTTGTTCAATTCTGTTTAGCCACCATGATAGTGGGCTTGTATATTTTTGAAATGAAATTAGGAAGTAGTCCATTTGTATTATTAAGAGAAGAAATGAACTGGCCTATTTTAGCAAGACCCGATTATTTACAACTCATTAAAGACGGTACTGGTTTAAATACTTTGTTGCAGAATTATTGGATGGTGATACATCCACCTGTTTTATTTTTAGGATTTGCTTCTACCACTATTCCTTTTGGATTTGCAGTAGCTGGCTTACTAAAAAAGAAACATGATTGGATGGATAGCTGTTTACCTTGGGCTACTTTTTCTGCGGGTATCTTAGGTTTAGGTATCATGATGGGCGCTGCTTGGGCTTATGAGAGTTTAACTTTCGGAGGTTATTGGGCATGGGATCCAGTAGAGAATGCCTCGCTCGTTCCTTGGCTAACCTTGGTATCGGCAATTCATGGTTGTATTATCTATAGAAAAACAGGATCTAGTTTAAAATTGACTTATTTATTTTTTGGTATTAGCTTTTTATTAGTCTTGTATTCAACTTTTTTAACAAGAAGTGGCATATTAGGCGATACTTCTGTGCATGCCTTCACCGATTTAGGTATGAATGCACAGTTGCTGAGCTTCTTATTAATTTTCGTGATACCTTATTTTGTTTTATTCTTTGCAAGGTTTAAGCATATGGCCGAGCCGCAAAAAGAAGAAGCCATTGATAGTCGTGAATTTTGGATGTTGATAGGTTCTCTTATTTTATTTTTATCAGCAGTAGTTATTATATCTATTACCTCTATTCCTGTATTTAATAAAATATTTGGTACAAAAATTGCGCCTCCAGAAGATGCGGCCTTTGCGCATAATCAGGTGCAAGTATTTGTTGCTATTATTATTGGTATGCTAACTGCAACGGGTCAGTATTTAAAATATAAAGGAACCACTAAGGCATTTTTTATACAGAAGATTAAAATGCCTATGCTAGTGACCATTGTATTAACTGCAGTGGTGTATATTTTTGTAGGCGTTGCCTTTAAAGAAAAAGGTATTGGATTTGAGGGGGCTATTTATGTGGCTATGTTTGCTGCTATTTATGCTATTGTTGGTAATATTTTCTTTTGGATGACGATGCAGAAAGCAAAATTAAAATCGGCAGGTTCTTCTATTGGACATATAGGTTTTGGAATGGTTTTATTAGGTATATTAATATCTTCTTCTAATAAGACAGTATTAAGTTGGAATACAACAGGCATTAGTCCACTTCGTGTTGAATCAGGTAAAAGCCCGGTGGGTAACCCTAGAGAAAATATTACCCTATTTGAAGGCATTTCCACGGATATGGGTAAGTTCATGGTAACCTATGTACGAGATACCTTTGATAATTTAGATAAAAGATTTTTTGAACTTAAATTCATAGAGAAAAAAACGCAAGCCGAATTTTTCTTATACCCCGATGTATTAAAAAATAATAAAGGCATGGAAGGCTTCTCTGCAAATCCTTCTTCTAAACATTATTGGAATAAAGATATTTTCGTTTATGTGACTTCTTTTCAGGATAATTCAAAAGATGATACCACTAGTTTCAAGCCACATCAAATAGCCATAGGTGATTCTATATTTTATAGCAATGGCTATATTAAATTAGAAAAAGTATTAGTGAATCCGAACACCAACCGACCTGCAGGTACCAATGAATTAATTTTACAATTAGCGGTGACTTCTAAAGAAGGCTTAAAATATACAGCAAGTCCTGGTATTGTATTAGAAGGAATGAATTTGCAGTCCAATGTTGATACCGTAAAAGCACAAAACTTAGTACTTAGTTTTAATAAAGTAATAGACCAAGAAAAAGGCACATTAGAAATAGGGGTGAAAGAATCATCGGCCTTAACCAATTTGATTACATTAAAAGCCTATGAATTCCCTTTCATTAATTTATTATGGTTAGGGGTTATCATTATGACTTTTGGCTTTGGCGTAGCTACTTGGACTAGGGTGAGTAAGTTAAAAGAAAAGTAAATTCAAGAAATTTCTAGATTTGAAAGGTTACTTTTCATAAATTAGTGTATTAAAATTATAGAAATAGGAATATTTCAGATAGTTATATGAAAAAAGGCTTTGTTTATATTTTGTTTTTTATTTTGGCCGGCTTTACTAGTTTAAAGTCTAATGCACAAAACAATTCTAATGATACCATTAGGGATAATATTAGAGTAGAGGCCTTTATTACATCAGAAGGAGATACTATTCCACAATCTTGGTTACCTACCGTTGAAGTGACTGGCATACAGACGGCACGTTGGAAAGACTATTGGAAAAATTGGACAAGGCTTCGCAATGCAGTGTATGTAACTTATCCTTATGCTAAAACAGCGGGTAAGCTCATAACAGATGTAAATAATCAATTGGCCGGTGTACGTGATGAAGCTGCAAGAAAAAAAATTATCAAGTCTAGAGAAAAGGAAATGAAAAGAGACTTTGGTGATAAAGTAACTAATTTATCGGTGTATCAAGGTAAAGTGTTGATGAAATTAATTAATAGAGAAACAGGGAATAACTGTTATGAAATAATTAAAGAATATAAAGGGGGCTTTAATGCCGGTTTTTGGCAAACAGTGGCCTATGTCTTTGGAAGCAGTTTAAAGCAACCATACGCACCTCAGGGGGATGATAAAGACATTGAAAAAATTGTCTTAGAATTACAAAAACTCTACGGCTACAAGGGTTAAGCATTGGGGTAGGTTTTTGGGGCAGGTTTTTGTATCTTTACCCCATACTAAGAACCATCATGAGCGAGGAAAAGAATCTAAATTTTATTGAAGAAATTATATCCCAGGATCTGGCATCGGGAAAGTACGACCAAATTTTAACCCGATTTCCACCAGAACCCAATGGCTATTTGCATATTGGCCATGCCAAAAGTATTTGTTTAAATTTTGGATTGTCTGCTCATTTTGGAGGAGGCACGAATTTAAGATTTGATGACACTAACCCATCTACAGAAGAAACAGAATATGTGGACAGTATCAAGGCCGATTTACAATGGCTTGGCTTTCATTGGGTAAAGGAATGTTATGCATCGGATTATTTTGATACCCTATATGGTTTTGCTGTACAATTAATTGAAAAAGGCTTGGCCTATGTAGATGATAGTACTGCTGAAGAAATTGCTTTGCAAAAAGGAACACCCACTGCAGCAGGCACAGGTAATGAATACAGAAATAGATCCATAGAAGAGAATTTGGAATTGTTTACGAATATGAAGGCGGGTAAATATGCAGATGGCGCCAAAGTATTAAGAGCAAAAATTGATTTAGCGAATCCGAATATGCTTTTGCGTGATCCTATTTTATACCGTATTAAAAAAGCGCATCATCACCGCACGGGCGATAAATGGTGTATATATCCAATGTATGATTTTGCCCATGGCCAAAGTGATGCTATTGAAAAAATTACCCATTCTATTTGTACTTTGGAATTTATTCCGCACAGAGCCTTATATGATTGGGGTATTGAAAATTTGGGTATTTATCCTTCCAAGCAATATGAATTTTCTCGTTTAAATATTACCTATACTATTTTAAGTAAAAGAAAATTATTGCAACTAGTGCAAGATGGCCATGTAACTAGCTGGGACGACCCACGTATGCCTACCATTAGTGGTATGCGTCGCAGAGGCTATACCCCAGAAAGTATCAGAGATTTTTGTGATAGAATTGGTATTGCTAAAAGAGAGAATATTATTGATTTTAGTTTATTAGAATTTTGCGTAAGAGAGCATTTGAATAAAATTGCACAAAGAAGAATGGTAGTGACAGATCCTATTAAATTAGTAATTACTAATTATGATAAAGGAGAAGAAATACTGCATTCAGAAAATAATCCAGAAGATCCTGAAGGTGGCATAAGAGCTGTTCCATTTAGTAATGAATTATATATTCAAAGAGAAGATTTCATGGAAGAGCCTACTAAAAAATATTTTAGACTTGGCCCTGGCTTAATGGTGCGTTTAAAAAGCGCTTATATTGTAAAGTGCGACAGCTTTGAAAAAGATGCAGCAGGTATAGTGCAAACTGTATATGTGAGTTATGTTCCAGAAAGTAAAAGTGGTTCTGATTCTTCAGGCATTCATGTGAAAGGAACCCTTCATTGGGTGAGTGCTAAGCATGCAGTTCCAGTAGTTTTAAATGAATACGACCGCTTATTCAAAGTAGAAGATGTAGCTAGTGCAGAAGGCGATTTTAAAGACTATCTTAATGAGCAATCTTTAACCAAAACCAATGCCTGGGCTGAACCTGCCTTGGTATCAGACGCATTGGATATGCGTTTTCAATTTTTAAGAAAAGGCTATTTCTACCAAGATGCCTCTAGCACTAAAGAAGCCCTTGTTTTTAATAGAACAGTAACCCTTAAGGATGCTTGGGCCAAAGAGCAAAAAAAATAATCCAATCAATTCATTTATTGAATGTTAACGCTCGAAACCTTTATTAAAAATTGGGAAAAAAAATTTCCAGCGCTTTCCTTAAAGAAATCGACATTTATTATTGCCATTAGTGGAGGTGTTGACAGTATTGTACTTGCTTATCTTATGCATAAGGCAGGTGCTAGTATAAGTATGGCCCATGCCAATTTTCAATTAAGAGGGGAAGAGAGTACTAGAGATGAAAATTTTGTAAAAGCCTTTGCTGAAAAATATTCCATTCCCTTAGCACTGAATAAGTTTGAAACAGCTGCCTATGCCCAAACTTATAAGATGGGCATTCAAGAAGCAGCTAGAGAAATGAGGTATGCTTGGTTTAGTACTTTATTAGCTGAAAATACGAGTGTAAAAAAAGTATTACTAACAGCACATCATGCAGATGACCAAGTTGAAACTGTTTTTATGCAACTTGCAAGAGGAACAGGTTTACATGGTTTAACCGGTATTCCTGAAAGAAGAGATGACGCTTTATCTATTGCAAGACCCTTGCTTCATTTTTCTAAAAATGAAATTATTGAATTTGCTAAAACGAATAGTTTAGATTTTGTAGAAGATAGTTCGAATACTAAGGACGATTATACCCGTAATTTATTTAGACATAAAATTGTACCTATTATTCAAGAAGTCATTCCTAATATGACGCAGAATGTACTAGATACCATTCAAAGATTAAAAGAATCGGAAACTATTGTAGAAAATACCGTGGCTGATTTTTGGAAAAAAGGCCTAAGGGTACAAAAAGGCATTTTGACTATTCCTGTGAAGCATTGGAAAAAAGTAAATCATAATTTCACCTATACCTGGGGACTTATCAAAAACTATGGGTTCAAGCCACAACAAATTAGTGAAGTGCATAAATTATTAGTTGCTAATAATGGAGCCTATATAGCAACTCCTTCGCACCGTTTTATTAAATTCAATGAGTCTATTCAAATTATTGATAATAATACCGAGAAGGAGCATATTGTAATTCATGTGGCAGATGGCGACTTGCAAGTAAATGAGGGCGTTTTACATTTTGAAATGAAACCTGCTGTCAAGTTGGGGGAGATCAAAAAAGAAACGAACTATGCTTATTTAGACGCTGATAAACTAGAATGGCCATTACTTTTTAGAACTTGGCAGGCCACCGATTATTTTTACCCCTTAGGGCTTCGCAAAAAGAAAAAATTGAATCATTTTTTAGGAGGGTTGAAACTCAGTCCTGCCGCTAAACAAAAAACGACTGTGCTTACCATGGGCGATAAGCTATTATGGGTAGTGGGTCAGAGAATAGATGATCGTTTTAAAATAACCGAACAAACTAAAAATGTATTAGTCATTACCTGGACAGATAAACACTAATTTGTTCTACAAAAGCGCTTAGTACATTAAAGTTCCCGATAAAATAACTGGTAATAATTAAAAATACTACTCCATAAAGAGATCCCCATAAATGGGCGCTATGGTTAATACCTCCTTGTCCACTCTTAGCTAAATAGGCTGTTAGGCCTAAATAAATGGGGCCAAATATAAAACCAGGTATAATAGGAGGAATAATAAAAAATCCAATTTGCATAGTAGGTTGTAAGAAGATTCCTACAAATACAATGGCCGATACAGCGCCAGAAGCTCCTAGGCTATTATAATTATATTGTTTGTAATGATTCAGATAAGTTGGAATTAAACAAACTAATAAGGAAGACACATACAATATAATATACATGGAGGAGCCTGACCTACCAAAAATCATCGCAAAATATTGTTCTATATAATCCCCAAACATATAAAAGGAGAGCATGTTAAAGGCTAAGTGCATAAAATCGGCATGTACTAGGCCGCAGGTAAAAAATCGATACCATTCATTATTATTGTGTACTGAATAGGGATGAAAAATAAGCTTATCCATTAAAGCGTGGTTGTACATAGCTAAAATAGAAACCCCGACAGTAATAATGGCAATATATAAAGTAATGCTCATAGGAATAATTTATTTTTATAATTTAGTCTTATAAAGTAGTTCTTAAAAAATAGTTTAGTAAAATATAAATAAAGTGAATAAGGGTTTGCTAAAATTATTGATGATGGTATTTCTCATTGGCCAAGATACTACATGCTCTGTACACTTGCTCTGCTAAAATTATACGAACTAGCATATGCGGAAAAACCAATTCTGATAAAGACCAAGTGAATTGTGCACGCTTTTTAATTTCTTCATCCACTCCATAAGCACCCCCAATTAAAAACACAATTTTTTGTGCACTTTGGTTGGCTTTCTGTTGTATTAATTTAGCCAATCCCGGGGAGCTTAGCATTTTACCTGTTTCATCTAATAAAAT
The DNA here is from genome assembly GCA_044352855.1 of Sediminibacterium sp. Taxonomy (GTDB): domain Bacteria; phylum Bacteroidota; class Bacteroidia; order Chitinophagales; family Chitinophagaceae; genus Sediminibacterium. The sequence continues at coordinate 75,888 of JBILDC010000003.1, forward strand.
AAGTATATCAGTTGGTTGTAGGGCCTTTAGAATTGATTGGGCCTCCGCTTTTTTAATTTGTCCAGGTTCGGTCGCCTTTGCTGGAGCAATTAATTGCCAGTCGACAGGGTAGTAATGGCTTATTCTTTGTGTAAAATTAAGCACCCCCTCTTTGATATAAGATTCGTGGGCTTTTCCCACAGATAAGAAAACTATTTTCAATACTTATGATTTATTCAAAAATACAATTTTTAAAATCTTCCTCTTTATAATTAAAAAAGCCTCCCCGATAAATCGAGAAGGCTTGGTGACCGCGTTAGGATTCAAACCTAAAACCCCCTCATCCGTAGTGAGGTACTCTATTCAGTTGAGCTACGCAGCCATTTCCCTAGTTAAAGGGGTTGCAAATATACTTTAAAATCCGATTTTACCCAAGTAAAAGCCTAAAATAAGGGCTTTGAACTAATAATGCCACCTCACAAATGCCTCAATAGCAGCGTATTTGGTTAATCCAAGACTTGCATACAAATCGGCTGTATTGGCGTTTCTAATTTCAGCTCTTTGCCAGAATTCCCTTGAATCGCTGCCCTGGAAAGGAACACTGTCTTTTTGTGACTGATGGATAAATATACCAAATCTCTTTTTCAATACTTGATCAGGGCTCATAGGAACAGCCATTTCAATTTCAGATACAGCCCACTCTTGCCAAGCGCCTTTATATAACCAAACCCAGCAATCCTTCACCCAAGTTTCTCCAGATGCTTTTAATCTGCGTAAACTTTCAAATATAATTTCTAAGCATACTTTATGCGTACCATGTGGATCCGCTAAGTCTCCTGCACAATATACTTGATGAGGTTTTAATTCATTTAATAAGTCCATGGTGATTTTTATATCTAATTCACTCATTGGTTTTTTATCAATCGTACCTGTCTCGTAAAAAGGTAAGTCTAAGAAATGGTAATTCGAATCTTTTAAACCTACATATCTACAAGTAGCTTTGGCTTCACATCTTCTAATTAATCCTTTGATGGCTCTAATTTCTGCAGTATCTAAATGCGTAGATTGTTTCTCCGCTAAAAACTTGCGGGCATTGGTTAAAATTTCTTGACTCTTTTTATTATCAATACCGAATAAATCTTCAAAGCCTACAGCAAAATCTAAGAAGCGGGTAACGAATTCATCGGTGACTGCAATATTACCAGAAGTTTGATACGCTACATGTACATCATGTCCTTGTTCTTGCAAACGCATAAAGGTGCCGCCCATGCTAATAATATCATCATCAGGGTGAGGGGAGAATATCAACACTTTCTTAGGGTGCGGTGCACTGCGCTCTGGATGAGCAGGAATAACAGCATTGGGTTTACCACCTGGCCATCCAGTAATGGAGTCACGCAACATATAAAATACTTGCAAGTTTATATCGTATACCGATTCTTTTAAAACTAATAAATCGGATAAACTATTCTCTTTATAATCATCGGCTGTTAAACTAAGAATGGTCTTACCTAATTTTAAGGCTAGGCTAATGACAGCACTCTTAATCATATTGGGTGTCCATTCGTTGGAGCCTGTTAACCAGGGTGCTTTATTTCTAGTTAAATCTGAAGCGGCTAATTCATCAATCACAAAAGTACAATCATCATGATTTTGCAAAACGCTGGCAGGAATTTGTTCAGTGACATCTCCTTCAATAGATTTAGCAACAATAGAAGCTTTATCGCCCCAAGCTAGCAAAACAATTTTCTTAGCCTTCATGATACTGCTAATACCTACGGTGATAGCTAGTTTAGGTACTTTGTTTAAATCATGGAACTCATAAGTATTGGCAATTCTAGTTTGTTGGTCTAAATGAATGACTCTTGTCTTTGAATGAAAGCTAGAACCTGGCTCATTAAAACCAATATGTCCATTTTTACCAATACCTAATATTTGTAAATCAATACCGCCTGTTTTCTCGATAGTTTGTTCGTAGGCGATGCAAGATTCTTTTAAATTCTCTTTTGTCCACTCTCCATTGGGTAGGTGAATGTTTTTAGGATCAATATCTACTAAATCAAATAAGTGACGGTGCATAAAGCTCCAATAACTTTGGTAAGCCGATTTTTCAATAGGGTAATATTCATCTAAGTTGATGGTTACTACATTTTTAAAACTAAGTCCTTCTTCTTTATGTAATCTTACTAATTCTTTATACAATAAAATAGGAGTAGTACCTGTTGCCATTCCTAAAACACAGGGTAATTTTTTTGCTTGCTTTTCTTTAATAAGTGCAGCTATTTGAGCAGCTACAGCATTAGATCCCTCTGTGGAATTTTTGTAAATCTGAACGGGTACTTTTTCAAAAGATTCTAGCATAAAATAATTTTTATATTAATCTACCTTTGTTATTTTAATCATATTAGTAGGTAAGTGCAATTGAACTGGCGTACTTCCTGTATTTACGACTATATCATCTTTTTTAACAAATCCGTTTTTCTTTAAAATTTGAATTTGATCTTTGATAATACTATCTAAACTTTCTTCTTTATTATAATAGAATGCCTTCACACCCCAACTTAAACTTAATTGATTCATTAAGCTCTTTTCTTTCGTAAAAATAAATAAAGGTGATTTTGGTCTGAAACTACTTAGCATAAAAGCAGTATAGCCACTTTGTGTCATACCCACTAATGCTTGTGCATTACTTTCATCTGATAACTGACAGCCGCTATAACATAAGGCATCACTTACAAAGGAAGGGGAATGAGGCTGTGGTTTTAAGTCTTCAGAACGGTTGTATTTATAACCATGTTCTTCTACTTCATTGATAATTTTACGCATGGTCTCAATAACTAATACAGGGAATTGACCGGTTGCTGTTTCTCCACTTAACATCACCGCATCAGCACCTTCAATAACTGCATTGGCTACATCGGTAATTTCACTACGATTAGGTTTTACTCTATCAATCATACTTTCCATCATTTGTGTGGCCACAATAACAGGCTTAGCACGGTGTATACATTTTCTAATCAGTTCTTTTTGAATTAAAGGAATTTTTTCAACTGGAAGCTCAACACCTAAATCGCCACGGGCAATCATAATGGCGTCGCTAGAAATGATAATGTCTCTGATATTCGTTAGAGCTTCTGGCATTTCAATTTTAGCTATAATTTTTGCCTTGCTCTTATGTTTGTCTAAGATGGCTCTTAGCATTTCAATATCGGCCACTCTTTTTACAAAACTTAAGGCTACCCAGTCTAATTCTTCTTTAATTATGAATGCGGCATCTTCTAAATCTTTATCAGTAAGTGCAGGTAAAGAAATTTTTGTATCAGGTAGGTTAATTCCTTTTTTAGAAGAAATAATACCCCCTAAGGTTACTTTTACTTTTACATCACCATTTTTTTCTACACTATGTACTTTCACTTCAATCTTACCATCATCAATCATGATTAAGTTATTCACCACCACATCTCCAGCAAGGTTAGGGTAGGATACATATATTTTTTCAATCGTTCCTACACATTTCTCATTAGTGAAAGTGAGTATATCTCCTTCTTTTACTTCTAAGCGGTTATTCTCAATTTCACCAACTCTTAATTTAGGGCCTTGTAAATCACCTAGTATAGCAACAGTGCATCCTAATTCTTCATTAATGCCTCTAATATTATCAATAATTTTTTTCTTATCCTCGTGACTTCCATGAGAAAAATTTAATCTAAATACATTTACACCCGCTATCACTAAATTCTTTAATTGCTCATAGCTTTCACAAGCTGGGCCTACTGTGGCAACAATTTTAGTTCTGTGATGGGGCTGCTTAAATTCGTTTTTACTCATTTTGATTCTGGGGTTATTTTACTTTGTTTATTTCTCTCTTTTTTTCTTCTTCTATTTTCTTCTTCTATTTTCTTCTCTTTCTTTACTCTTCTTTATTTGAATCTTTCAGTTCCTAATGCAATTAATCTAGCCCTCACTAATTATATTTTTAGATTAGCTAGCTAATATTTTTACAATTCTTAACCACTCTTCAGAAATTTTTTGTTTTGCTTTTACAGCATTGTCAAGCGGTGTGTATTTCATTTTATTATCTTCAATACCCACCATTACATTATGGGTTCCATTGATTAAACATTCAACAGCATGGTAGCCCATTCTGCTTGCAATTAATCGGTCTAAGCAACTAGGGGAGCCCCCTCTTTGAATATGACCTAAAATACAAACACGCACATCTGCATTCGGTAATTTTTCTTTAATGAAATTTCCCACTTGGGTACCACCGCCAAATTCATCACCTTCGGCCACCACAATTAAGTTCACTAATTTTTTTCTTTTTTCTTTCTCTGTTAAAGAAGTAATCATGGCTTCCATATCTGTTTTAGATTCTGGAATTAATATATTCTCTGCACCTGTGGCAATACCACTATGCAGTGCAATATAACCAGCGTCACGTCCCATTACTTCTACGACGAATAAACGGTCATGCGCATCGGCTGTATCTCTAATTTTGTCAATAGCTTCCACTGCAGTGTTCACAGCTGTATCAAAACCAATAGTGAAATCACTACCAGCAATATCTTTATCAATGGTTCCTGGTATACCAATACAAGGAATATCATATTCCTTACTAAATTTTTGGGCACCTTTAAAACTTCCATCTCCTCCTATAACCACTATTCCATTAATGCCTCTTTTCTTTAAGTTCTCGTAAGCTATTTTTCTGCCTTCTGTTTCGAAGAATTGTGCGCTTCTTGCTGTTTTTAAAATGGTACCACCTCTTTGAATAATATTACCCACCGATTTTGAGTACATTTCGAAAATATCATCATCAATCATTCCATTATATCCTCTTGCTACACCAAATACTTGTAGCCCATGATAAATACTGGTTCTAACCACGGCTCTAATGGCTGCATTCATACCGGGGGAGTCTCCACCAGAGGTTAAAACTGCGATTTTGCTTACTTTTTTAGTAGACATAATTTTCAATTGTTCATTAATGTATTGATTTACAATATCAAATCAATACGATGTAAAAGAAACCGAGCTACAAATTTAATCAATTGAGCTCAATTTTCCATTCAATTTATGAACAGTTTTGTCATGCTAACGTCTGTTATTAAATAGGAATAAACTAGATCTAAAGTGATTCTAATCAGAGAATTGCAAAGAATTGGAGCAATTAAGACTATATTATTTTTTTATTAAATAGATTTCAGCCATCATACATCTTGTACTACCGCCTCCTAAAGCTTCAATGGTAGGGATAGAGATAGGTAGGATGGGGTTGTATTTTTCCAAGCTTTTTACCTGTTCGGTTTTTAAGGAGTTGTAAGCTTGTTCCGACATGATTAAATGTGGTTTTTCATTGATATCAAAAACTTGCAACATATTTCCTGCAAAATGATTCAGTTGATCCTGGCTAATTTCAATGACTTCTTTATTTGATTTCTTAAAACTTTCAAGCACTAATTGCTTTTCTAGTTCATTGGGAATACTCTCTAAACAAATCACCACAAATTGATCGCCCATACACATCATCACATTGGTATGATAAATGGGTTGTGCTTTATCATCCACTGCTTTAAAAGCAATTGCCTTGAATTGCATTTTAACGCACCATTCATTAAATGCATTTTTATCTAATCTTTCAGATAAACATCCATAGGCTAATTTATTTTGATGGTCTAGCACCATACTGCCTGTACCTTCTAAAAAGATTCCTTCTTTTTCTAAGTCAGTTAAATCCAATGTATTTTCAATTTTATAATTAGATTGCAGAAAATTGATCACCGTTGACTTTCTCTCAGCTCTTCTGTTTTGTGCAAACATAGGATACAAGCAAAGTGTTCCATTAGTATGGGTGGAGACCCAATTGTTGGGGAAAATAGAATCTGGGGTAGAAGGGTCTTTGGTGTCTTGTACCACATTTACTTTTATTTGATGGGCGCGTAATTTTTCCACCATTGCATCAAATTCTGCAATGGCTAGCTCATTGGCATTTTCAATATTAATATTCGATTGAAAGAAATTATTGGCAGCCGTTTGCTGATTAAAATAAAATTGGTAAGGTCGAACCATTAAAATTTCCATATCCTATTTTTATTAAAATAAATTATATTAGATTGCATTTCTTTCTAAAGGCATACTCATACAATGAAAGCCACCTCTTGCTCTGGATAATTCTGCAGAAGGCATAAGTATAATGGTGTTTTGAATAGTACTAGGGCTTTTGTTTCCTTTTTCAAAATCTATTAATAATTCTTTCACATGGACTACTTCAAAACCCTTGTTTTTAAAGGCTTCTACGGTTTTATCGTTTCGGTCATATCCAAGTACCACCCCTTCTCTTAAAGCAAGCAGATTGCAAGAATCTGTCCATTGTTCTCTGGCATTATAAGGAAATTCATTATTGCCTGAGTAAATAAATTGAGCACCGTTTTTGCAGCCGAAATCATCTTTGCTTATTTCATCCAAGAGTTGTTCTAAGTCGTTTAGTATGGTGGGATTATTTTGTTTAGCTCTTTCAAATTTCCAAATAGTCACCGATTCTTTTTGAGTACTCTTAAAATATTGGCTTACTTGATTATTTTCTTTGTCTTGTAAACCCTCTTTAGAAAAATTACCTAATATCACCCAAGTGTCTTTTTTGACTTGGGTAAATATGGTATCAATATGCATGTAGTCTCTTTTTTTAGGAATTTTTACAATGCTTATTTTATCCACCAGTGCTTTGTTAAATAATATTTCGGTGAGTTGAATGGCTGCGCTCATACTGGTTCTTTCACTCACGCCAATAATTACATGTTGCGGAGAGATCATCATAATATCTCCTCCTTCCAGTGTTACTTTCTCTTCATTTTCTTTTTCATTTAAAAGCGCAATGGGATCTTTTTGAGAAAGTTCAATAATATTGGAAGAACTGGTTTTAAATAAAGGATGGTAATGAAATAAATACTTTGCAAATAGGGCTTCTCTTTTTCTAGCTAATTTGGCAGGCTTGTTTAAAACCAAATGGTCTTTAATAACAATACCAATATCTCTGGTAAAAATAAAATTAGGAATAGGAGGGAAGAGCAGTTCATTTTGACTATCGACACCTGATAAAAAAGTGGAAGCTAGTTTGGCTGGGGTATACTTTTTTAAATCTTCTTGTAATTGATAGCTGCAGCCCTCAATGGCTGCCACGGCTGCAATAAGTTGATTTTTGATATCGACATCATTTAAAATACTCGCTAATAGCCATTCTAATTCTAGTACTTTTTCAGAGCCATGAAATTGAGAGTGACCTGGTTTGTAAAAGGCACGATCGTTTTTAGGATCGTCAATAAATGTCATTCCTGGCTTCATTTTTTCAGGGTCTAAAAAATAAAGTAGAAGTTTGGTATAATAATCATATTCGTTTTCGCGAATACTTTTTAAATGAACAATATCTTCAAATAGCCAATCCTGTGCTTTAGAGGGGATTACTTTTCCTAAGCCTTTATCGGGGCTATGAATAAGTAATCTTTTAAGTTCGCCAATTTCTGAATGAACAGATAATATATTTTGTTGCATCTTTTGTATAATTTTTTTTAATACCGCTGTATTGTAAACCATTAAATAGAAACCCAAAAAACCTTTAAAATAATTAAAGGTGAATAGGAGGAAAGTTGAAATCGTAAAATGTATTGAGCGTAGCTAGTGGTCGGGCATAGGATTTAAACCAGCGTATATCCAGGCGAAATGATAAGGACTTTTACTATGTTGGTATAAATTACTATGTTGGTATAAATGCTTCACAGTGTAAATTTAACCTTTATTATTTGCTTTCCAAAATCAATAAATCGTTAAATGCAATATCATATTCTTTATTCATCGATCTAATTAATGCATTTTTATCTTGATAGCTTTTTTCTATGACATGCATTTTTGCCGGATCTGCATAAATAGCAGGGTTGGCCATTTCTAATTCAATGGCTGCTTTTTCAGTATGTAAAGTGGCAATATTATGTTCGATTTGTGCAATGGCTTTTTGTAGTTTTTGAATTTGCTTTTGCAAATCCTTGTCAATGGCTTGTGGTTTCACATCTGCAACAACGGCAGCTTCTTGTTTGCCCTGCTTGCGGGTATCTTTATTAGTAGTTTTTGTAGGTTCTGCTAATTGGGCTTTTTGTTTGGCCATTCTTTCTTTCCACTCTAACCATTCTTTATAATCGCCTTTGAATTCAATAATTTTTTCATCTTCAATTTCCCAAATTTTATTGGCTGTCTTTGAAATGAAGTAACGGTCGTGACTTACTAATATAATCGTGCCATCATATTTTGTAAGGGCTTCTGCTAATAATTCCACAGTGACCATATCTAAGTGGTTGGTAGGCTCATCCAGCATTAAGAAATTGGCCTTGCTAATAATAGTTTTAGTGAGTGCTACTCTTGCTTTCTCTCCTCCACTTAATACTTTAATTTTTTTATCTATCTCATCGCCACCAAATAAGAAACAACCTAATAAGGCGCGCAGTTCTAATTCCGTATTTTTAGTGCCACATTCTTGTACTTCTTTTAATATGGTATTATTTAAATTCAATGATTCTAATTGGTGTTGTGCATAAAAACTTTCCTCCACATTATGACCCCAAACTCTTTCTCCTTCAAATTTTTCCATACCTGCCACAATTCTAAGTAGGGTAGACTTTCCTTTACCATTGGCGCCAATGAGTGCAATTTTATCACCTCTTTCAATTTCTGCAAAGGCGTTATCTAAGATTTGAACATTCGGGAAAGCCTTGCCAACCCCTTTTAAGTCTACTAGTACCTTGCCTGGTGTTTTATCTACTGCAAAGTTTATTCTAATATTAGGTCTCTCAATTTTAACATCCTCAATCACATCTAATTTATCTAAGCGCTTTTGAATAGACTGGGCCTGCGCTGCTTTAGAAGCCTTGGCTTTAAACCTTTCAATAAACTTTTCTTGTTGCTTAATATAATCTTGTTGGTTCTCAAAGGCACGTTGTTGTATTTCTACTCTTTGTTCTTTTTCAATTTCATAATGCTCGTAATCGCCTGTGTAAAAATGTAATTGTTGTTGATAGACTTCTACAATTTTATTCACCATCTTGTTTAAGAAGTATTTATCGTGACTTACTATGACCACACTTCCTTTATAATGCAATAAATATTTCTCTAACCATTCGATACTCGGTAAGTCTAAGTGGTTGGTAGGCTCATCTAATAATAATACATCGGGTTGTTGTAAGATCATCTTAGCAAGTAACACACGCATTCTCCAACCTCCACTAAATTCTTTATAGGGGCGAGATAAATCCTTAATGGCGAAACCAAGTCCATGTAAAACCTCTTCAGCTTTATGATTAATATTATAGCCATCTAATAAATCTATCTCGTGTAAGGCATCGGTGTATTTAATGAGTAAATCATTGTCCTCCGAATTGGCTTCTAATTCTTTACCTAGTTGTTCCACTTCTTTTTCAAGCTCGCGTACTCTTTCAAAAGCACCTAGGGCCACTTCTGTAATGGACTCGTTGGTGTCAAAACTTAATAAGTCCTGGTGTAAATAACCAATGGTGGTATCTCTGCCTTTTTCAACAGTTCCTTTGCTAGGGGTAAGCTGGCCTACCAATATTTTTAATAATGTAGACTTTCCCGTACCATTATAGCCAATTAAACCAATGCGTTCGCCTGGTTGGATGGACCAATTTGCCTCTCCCACAATTACTCTTGCCCCAAACTCAAATGTCACATTCTGTAAACCTATTAGCATATTTTTTCAATTCAGACCGCAAAGTTAGCAAGTTGGACAATCTAATTATGCATAAATTTGGAAAAAGATTCTATGAAGCCCTATTTCTTTATCCTTTTTGCCTTTTTTGTGGTGTCTTGCGCTAGTCCCGAAGATCCTGCTATAAACCAGCAGCTATGGGTATATAGCCCTCAAAATAACCAGGTAAATTTTGATAAGGCTTGTATGCCATTATTAAATAATTATCAAGAGTTATTGAAAGGAGTAGCAGCTGGGGACACGGCTTATGTATTTAATGCGGCTAAAACCTTAATTCAATTAACCGATTCTTTTCCTGCAGCCGCTATTACATTTAAGGATAGTTTATTGCATGAGCAGGCTAAACAAGCTCTCAATAATATTAATGCTGAATTACAAGGATTAATGGCAGAACAAAGTTTACCCGCCATCAATGTGGCTACCCATATGGTATCTATTCAAATGCTGAACTTATTAGCCAATCTTGGTTTTAAAGAAAAGAATATTTATGTATTCAATGTACAGGATGAAAAACTTGAAGATGGACTTACTTGGTTTGGATGGAATAAAACAGATAATGATCCTTATCATTCCAATAGAAAAGGTGAAATCACTGCACAGCAGTTCTTGCAAGAAAAATTCTAAGGACTTGGTTTTTTCATTTCAAATATAATCATTGCATTTACACTTAAAGTAGAAGTAATATATATTTCTTGTCTACTGGTGCCATCTTTCACTACCATGAGTGCAGTGTTAGGAGGGACAGTGCCCAAATTATGTGCAACAATAATAATTTCATGACGATTATTCTCTTTGTTAAAATTCACCTCAAAATGAGTGGCTTTATAGCTTAGTCTTTTATTTTCTAGCAATAAAACTTTATTATCAAAAATCATAATGGTGTCGTTGTCAATGGTACCATTATCGTATAAGTCAATACTAATAGAAGAACTATTGACGGTTACTTGTTTGACTAATTTATTTTCTCTACCTACAAGAACCCAAGGCAGTATTTGACCCGAAGACTTAGTGGCGCTGGTATTTGGGCTAGTACCCGTTTCATTAACAGCAGCTGCTTTAGTATTTTCTTGTGAAGCATTCACTGCACTAGTTGGAGCAGTTGCAGTTTGACTAGAATTAGTTTGAATTGAAGGTGTTTGACTTGAACTTGCTTGTGCAGCGTTTGACTTCGTTGTTGTATTTGACTTCGTTGTATTAGTTAATTTAGAAGCATTAGTTTGATTTGTCTTACTAACTACTTGTTTTGCTATTTCTGTTTGTTTAGCGGGTGTAGTTTTATTTTCTTTTTGTAATGAAGTATTTTTCACAACTTTCTCCTTGTCAATTATTTTATTTGAATTAGCAATTTTAGGCACTACTGTTTTAACACTAAACTCTTTTACAATAGGACCTTCTTTTTCTAAATATACTTTACCTCCGCCACAATCTTTACCGGAGAGTTCGTTAGTAGCGGTATAACTACCTTCTAGAATTTCATAACCTCTCACCACTCGGTAGTTCAAAAAATTAGACATTAAACAGGCTTCAAAATTTCCCACTAATTTTTTCTTATTTAAACTTGTTTCTGTAATACTTACTAACTGTGTATTTTCAGAATGCATTCCTGTAGCCAAGGCATTGGCTGTAAAATTATTGGAAATTTTAGAGTAGGTGCTGGCCGTTAGGGTATGGTCGGGGTTTTCTTTAATAACAATTTCATAGGTAACAATTCTACCATCGAGGTCACGACTAGGTGTAAAATACCCTTTCCATTTCCCAGTTAGGTCTTGGCCCATAACGAGGGTGGGTATGCTAAAAGCGAGTAAAAAATAAACAAGGCTGCGCATATTACAAAGCTATGTATAAAATATGAACCGCATTTGTTACCTTTGCGAACATATATTATAGTTAAAAAACATGGTTCAAATTCAATTTCCAGACGGTGCAGTTCGTTCCTACGAAAAAGGGATTACTGCTTTAGGTATCGCTAAATCCATCAGTGAAGGATTGGCAAAAAAAGTATTAGCAGCTTCAGTAAACGGAGAGGTATATGATGCTACGCGCGCTATTAACGAGGACGTAGCCTTAAAATTATTAACCTGGGACGACGCCGATGGTAAAAATACCTTCTGGCATTCTTCTGCACATTTATTAGCGGAGGCCGTAGAAATGCAATTTCCAGGTGCTAAGTTTTGGGTAGGACCCGCACTTGAAAAAGGCTTTTATTATGATATTGATTTAGGAGATAAAACCATTAAGGAAGAAGATGTTTTATTGCTTGAAAAAAAGATGAATGAATTAGCCAAGCAAGCCAACGCATACATTCGTAAAGAAATGTCTAAGGCAGAAGCAATCGCTTATTTCACAGAGAAAAAAGATGAATACAAATTAGATTTATTATCGGGCTTAGAGGATGGTAGCATTACTTTTTATTCACAAGGTGCTTTTACCGATTTATGTCGTGGGCCACATATTCCGAATACCTCTTTTATCAAAGCCATCAAAATTACCAATATCGCAGGAGCGTTTTGGAAAGGGGATGAAAAAAATAAAATGTTGACAAGGGTATATGGAATTACTTTCCCGAATCAAAAAGAATTGGATGAATATTTATTGCTTTTAGAAGAAGCAAAAAAAAGAGATCACCGTAAACTAGGAAAAGAATTAGGCATTTATACCATGGATGATGATGTAGGACCGGGCCTTCCTTTATGGATGCCTAATGGAACTATTATTATTGAGGAGTTAGAAAATTTAGCCAAGCAAACCGAAGAGGATGCAGGCTACAAGCGAGTAGTGACGCCACATATAGCGAAAGAGAGTATGTACATTAAGAGTGGTCACTTACCTTATTATGAAGATAGTATGTTCCCTCCGATGGAATTAGACGGCACTAAATATTATTTAAAAGCAATGAACTGTCCGCATCATCATAAAATTTTTGATGCAGAACCTAAAAGCTATAAAGACATGCCACTTCGTTTAGCGGAGTATGGAACTTGTTATAGATATGAGCAAAGCGGAGAATTGTTTGGACTTATGCGTGTGCGTTGTTTGCATATGAACGATGCGCATATTTATTGTACCAAAGAACAATTTGCACAAGAGTTCAGAGCAGTGAATGAAATGTATTTAAAGTATTTCAAAATTTTTGGCATTGATAAATACGTGATGCGTTTAAGTTTGCATGACCCCAAAAAATTAGGACAAAAATATATTAACGAGCCTGAACTTTGGTTAGAAACTGAAGCCATGGTGCGTGCTGTATTAATTGAAACAGGAACCCCTTTTGTAGAAGTGCAAGACGAAGGTGCTTTTTACGGACCAAAAATTGATGTGCAAATTTGGAGTATCATTGGAAGAGAATTTACATTGGCTACTAACCAAGTCGATTTTGCGCAAGGAAAAAGATTCAATTTAAATTTCACCAATAAAGACAACGAACCTGAAACGCCATTGATTATTCACCGCGCACCTTTAGGAACGCATGAGCGTTTTATTGGGTTTTTATTAGAACATTATGCAGGTAAGTTTCCAGTTTGGTTAGCACCATTGCAAGTGAAAATTTTACCTATTAGCGATAAGTTTATGCCTTATGCCGAGCAGGTGTTTGCCGAATTTAAAAAAGCAGGGGTGAGGGTGGAAATTGATGACAGAAATGAAAAAATTGGAAAGAAGATTAGAGATACTGAAATCATGAAAGTGCCTTATATGCTGGTGATTGGCGAAAAAGAAGTTGCTGAAAATAAGTTATCTATAAGACGTCAAGGAAAAGGAGATTTGGGTATGTTAGACAAGGATTTATTCCTAAATCAGGTGCTTGAAGAAATCAAAGAAAGATTAGCGCCTATATCATAACAAAGACTATCTTTACAAAACTTAATAAACGTTTAATTACTTAATGGCATTACCGAACAGAGGACCCAGATTTAACCCAAGGTTTCAAAGACAACAAGAACCAGAGCATCGAATTAATGATCGTATTCGAGTTCCACAAATCAGATTAGTTGGAGACAACATTACAGTGGGTGTTTACAATACTCAAGATGCGCTGAAAATAGCTGCGGACCAAGGTTTGGACCTAGTGGAGATTTCTCCAACTGCCGATCCTCCAGTATGTAAAGTCATTGATTATAAGAAGTTCCTTTACGAGAAAAAGCGTAAGGAAAAAGAGATGAAGGCGAACTCTAAACAATCTGAGATTAAAGAGATTCGTTTTACGCCAGGAACTGATGACCACGATTTTGACTTCAAAGCAAAACACGCAGAGAAATTTTTACAAGACGGCAATAAGGTGAAAGCCTATGTTCAATTTAAAGGTCGTGCTATTATGTTCCAGGACAGAGGTCAACTACTTTTATTGAAATTTGCAGAGCGTTTAGCCGAGGCTGGAACTTTGGAAAGTATGCCTAAATTAGAAGGCAAGAGAATGTTTGCCATTTTCCAACCTAAAGCAGGTGGGAAGAAGAAGCCTACATCTTAATAAATCATTGATTTTCAACCTATTTATACAATGAGTCATCCCTAAACATGGAATGGCTCATTTTTTTTGCTATCTCGTCATTTGCACGTACCTTCGCCATCCATTTCCCACAAGGCTCAACAAGTGCACTGCCTGAGCAGCGCCGCCAGTAGGGAGTAATCGTAAAGATTATATAATGCCAAAAGTTAAAACTAACTCGAGCGCGAAAAAGCGTTTCAAAGTTACCGGAACCGGTGAAATCACCTTCCAAAAAGCCTTCAAAAGACACATTCTTACCAAAAAATCTACAAAGCGCAAAAGAGCGATGAGAAAAAAAGGACTTGTTGGGTCAACTAACAAAGACTTCGTTCTACGTCTATTAAGATTAAAAGGATAGATCCAAAGAATAGTCAAACACTTAACCAGACTAAGGTTTATTTAAACAAAATTCAATTCACCGGATCCAATCAATAACTTGATAAACAGGATTCAAAAAAATATTAATTATGCCACGTTCAAAAAATGCCGTTGCATCGAGAGCAAGAAGAAAAAAGATATTCGAACAAGCGAAAGGTTTTTATGGTAAACGTAAAAACGTTTATACCGTTGCCAAAAACGTATTAGAGAAAGGTTTAACTTATGCCTATGTAGGTCGTAAGTTGAAAAAGCGTGAGTACCGTACTTTATGGATTGCGCGTATCAATGCAGCAGTGCGTGAAGAAGGGCTTACTTACAGCCAATTCATTAACCTTTTAGCAAAGAAAGGATCTGATTTAAACCGTAAGGTTTTAGCAGACTTAGCTATGAACGAGCCAGCAAGCTTCAAAGCCTTGGTTCAATCGGTGAAGTAGTTTGGTTAATTTCTCGCCTTTTATAAAATATAAAGTCTCGAAATTTTCCCTCTAAAGATTTTAAAGCTCCGCTCCAACTTTGTTGGAACGGAGCTTTTTGCTTTTGTAGCTTTTTATAAAATGGGTAGGGTAGTCCCGCCTAAATTTCAGCCCAAAATTTCCGTCCTCAATATCCGTTCAAAGAACTATTTTTGTTCTCTAAAAATAACAAGCTAACCCTGTTTTAAAATGAACAATACCTACACCTCGTTGGTTAATCAAACCTTTCATTTTCCTCAAGAAGGTTTTGAAGTGGATGATAACGGTTATTTAGAATTTAATGGAGTGGATTTAAAAGCCATCATTGAAAAACATGGTACTCCCTTAAAGTTAACTTACTTGCCAAAAATTGGTATGCAAATTAAAAAAGCAAAGCAAATGTTTGCGGCTGCTTTTAAGAAACATAAATACGAGGGAGAATACTTTTATTGTTATTGCACCAAGAGCTCTCACTTTTCATTTATTGTTGAAGAAGCCTTAGGTCATAATGTACATTTAGAAACTTCTTTTGCTTATGATATTGATATTATCAACCAATTGTATAAGCGTAGAAAAATTAATAAAGAAATTTTCATTATCTGCAATGGTTATAAGCAGAAATTATACATGAGTAGAATTTCAAAATTAATTAATACAGGGTTCAAAAATGTAATTCCTGTTTTAGATAATAAAGAAGAATTACAATTCTATAAGCGTAATACCAAAGAGCCTTTTAAATTAGGTATTAGAGTGGCTTCAGAAGAAGAGCCTAGTTTTCCTTTCTATACCTCACGTTTAGGCATTAGGGCTAAGGATATCCTTGAATTTTATGTAGATGAGATTGAGGGTTATGAGGACAAATTCCAATTAAAAATGCTACATATCTTTTTAAATAAAGGGATAAAAGACGATATCTATTATTGGTCTGAATTAAACAAGATTATTAACTTGTATTGTCAGCTTAAAAAAATCTGTCCTGAATTAGATTCTATAAATATTGGTGGTGGTTTTCCTATTAAGCATTCTCTAGGTTTTGAATACGATTATCAGTTCATGATTAATGAGATTGTTTCGAATATTAAAAAAGCATGTAAGAAGGCAAAAGTACCTATGCCCAATATTTATACCGAGTTTGGAAGTTTCACCGTAGGAGAGAGCATGGCACATATTTACAAAGTGCTTGCTGAAAAGAAACAAAACGATAGAGAGTGTTGGTATATGATTGATTCTTCTTTCATTACCACTTTACCAGATACCTGGGGTATTGGTGAAAAGTTTTTGATGCTTCCAGTGAATAAATGGGAGAATGATTATCAACGTGTGGTTCTTGGTGGACTTACTTGTGATAGTCATGATTATTATGATTCCGAAGAACATATAAATGAGGTATTCTTACCAAAATTAAAAAATGATTTATTGGAAGACAAGACCGAAGAGAATAATGAACCTTTATATGTAGGATTTTTCCATACAGGTGCTTATCAGGATCAAATTAGTGGCTATGGTGGTATTAAGCATTGCTTGATTCCATCTCCAAAGCATGTTATTGTAGAAAAAGATGCTAAAACAGGAAAGCTGGTTGATTGGGTCTATGCGAAAGAGCAAACCGCTCAATCCATGCTTAAGATTCTGGGTTATTTGAGATAGCCCTGAATAAAGTACTGAATCTCTTTATTTCCACGATTTTCCTCTATTTTTAAGACAAAATGGCGTATTATCTTATTATTAACTGCCTAAAAGTCTCCAAAACAAATTTGTAAGAGATTTTTAAATCACCTAATTTTGGTTCAAATAGTAGATGTTATGTACCCTGAAGAGTTTGTATTACCAATGAAGGCTGAATTAGTTGATAATGGTTTTGAAGATTTAACAACAGCAGCTGAAGTTGAAAATGCAGTGAAACAAGAAGGAACTACATTACTTGTGATTAATTCGGTTTGTGGTTGTGCTGCTGGTGCTTGTAGACCAGGTGTTTTAATGGCAGTAGCCAACGCAACTCAAAAACCAGATCGTATCACAACTAGTTTTGCGGGATTTGATATAGAAGCGATTAATAAAGTAAGAGAATTACACTTGCCTTATCCTCCTTCTTCTCCAGCAATTTTATTATTTAAAGATGGTCAGTTAGTCAATATGGTGGAAAGACACCAAATTGAAGGCAGACCGGCTCAAGTAATCGCACAGCACTTAATTTCAGTGTTTCAAGAACATTGCAATTAATCTAAGATATTGATAAAGATTTTTTGTTTTTAGATGGGTTAGTAAACACGGCCGCACTTTCTAGTGTGGCCTTTTTTTTTCGTACATTGCATTACCTTATTTATTTCAAACTATGTATCCCAATTTATATTATCTAGTCGATGACTTATTCGGTATTAAATTAAATGGATTAAAGCTTATTAATTCATTTGGCTTTTTTGTAGCCATCGCCTTTGTGGCCTCTGGTTATGTCTTATACCTTGAATTGAAAAGAAAGGAAGCCTTAGGTGAGTTTACGCCTACAGAAGAAAAAATCATTGTGGGAGCACCTGCTTCTACCGCCGATTTAATTACCAATTTTATTTTTGGCTATTTATTTGGTTATAAGATAGTTGGAGCCTTCACCATTGAAAATGCTTTAAATAATACACAGGCCTTTATTTTATCCTTGGAAGGTAATATGCTTGCTGGTCTAGCAATAGGTGGGCTTATGGTCTATATCAAATGGAGAGAAAAAAATAAAGAGAAATTGGCTAAGCCTGAAACCAGGACCTTTGCTGTATGGCCGCATGATAGAGTAGGCGAAGTAGTATTGCAAGCTGCTTTATGGGGTTTCTTAGGTGCCAAAATTTTCCATAACTTAGAAAATATAGATGAACTAGTAAAAGATCCTATTGGTTCCCTTATTTCTTTTAGTGGATTAACTTTTTATGGGGGATTAATTTTAGCCACCATTGGTGTCATTGTATACATTAGAAAACATAATATTAGAGTAATACATTTTGCAGATGCCATGGCGCCGACTATGTTATTTGCTTATGCAGCGGGAAGAATTGGATGTCATATTAGTGGAGATGGCGATTGGGGTATTGTAAATTTAGCACCCAAACCTTTTGACTGGTTGCCTGATTGGACCTGGTCTTCCACTTATGCGCATAATGTAGTAAATGAAGGAGTTCCTATTCCAGGATGTGAAGGTAATTATTGCAATGAATTGCCGGTACCTGTTTTCCCCACTACTTTTTATGAAATCGTCATCATGTTTGCCTTATTTGCTATCATGTGGGCATTTAGAAAGAAAATTACACAACCAGGTATACTTACTGGTATCTATTTAATTTTTGCTGGAGGGGAGCGTTACTTTATTGAAAAAATAAGAGTGAATAATAAATACATGTCACTACCTTTTCAACCTACTCAAGCAGAATTAATTTCTACTTTTATAATACTTATTGGAATTGTATTTTTGATTCAGTCAAAGCGTTGGTTCCCTAAAACTATTGTTAAACCATAAATAATTTTTATGCCGTCATTTGATATTGCTAGCTCTGTAGATATTCAAACATTGGATAATGCAGTAAATATTGTGAAAAAAGAAATCACGAATCGTTTCGACTTTAAAGGCAATCATGTTGTGATTGATTTAAATAAGAAAGATTATATGCTGAAATTAGAATCTGATTCTGAAATGAAAATTCAGCAAATTGTAGATGTCTTAATAAGCCGCGCCATGAAACAAGGCATTGAAGCATCTTCCTTTGATTTTTCTAAAGACGCATTCCCTAGTGGTAAAATCTTCAAAAAGGACGTTTCTGTAAAAAATGGCCTGAAGCAGGAAGATGCTAAAAAGGTGGTCAAACTCATCAAAGAGAGTGGTCTAAAGGTGCAGGCGGCCATTATGGACGATATTGTACGTGTTACAGGCAAGAAAATCGATGATTTACAAGATGTTATAGCTGCTTGCAGGGCGGGCAACCTAGGCCTTCCTCTACAGTATATCAATATGAAATAAGGGTATTTGTCCCTTTAAGCCTTTAAAATTTGGTCACAACCTAGCTTTAAGCTAAATTTGCGTCCTATTAAATAAATTGTACGGCAAAACCCGTGCATCCTTAAAAATCATAATTATGAGAGAAGGTATCCATCCAGAAGCGTATCGTTTTGTAGTGTTCAAGGACATGTCAAACGGTATCCAATTCTTAGGCAAATCAACTGCACAAACTAAGGAAACAGTAATGTTTGAAGACGGTAAAGAGTATCCAGTTATTAAATTGGAGATTTCTAACACTTCACATCCTTTTTACACTGGTAAAAACATGTTGGTTGACACCGCTGGTCGTATTGACAAATTCAACAAGCGTTACGCCAAGAAGCAATAAAAGAGAGACCATTAAAAAATATTCTTTTTTATACTTATTTAAACCCTTTCTTACGCAAGTAAGAGAGGGTTTTTTGTCAAAAAAGACTTTTGAGTACTTACCTTTGTAATGTAAATTATCAATTATGCAAACACTAGATATACTTGCTTTTGGAGCCCACCCCGATGATGTGGAGTTAGGTTGCGCAGGGGCATTGCTTGTCGCAGTGTCTGAAGGAAAAAAAGTAGGCATCGTTGATTTAACCAAAGGAGAGTTAGGAACAAGAGGCACTACTTCGCAAAGACTAAAGGAAGCACAATTAGCTTCTCAAGTGATGGGCATTGGTGTGAGAGAAAATTTAGGTATGGCCGATGGATTTTTTGAGAACAATAAAGAAAATCAATTCGCCATTATCGAAACCATTAGAAAATACCAACCTTCTATTATTTTTTGTAATGCACCCGAGGATAGACATCCCGATCATGGACGCGCGGCTAGTTTAGTGGTAGACGCTGCTTTTTTAGCTGGCCTTGTTAAAATTCAAACTACGCATAATGGAGTAGTGCAAGCACCTTGGAGACCTACACAAGTATTTCATTATATTCAATCCAGAAGCTTAACTCCTAATTTTGTAATTGATATTAGTGCCTTCATGGATAAGAAGATGGAAGCCATACTAGCGCATAGTTCTCAATTTTTCGATCCTAATTCTACTGAGCCTGATACTTTTATTTCAGGCAATGCTTTTTTAGAATTTGTGAAAGGAAGAGCCAAGGAATTAGGGCATCAAATAGGAGTAGATTATGCAGAAGGTTTTATTACCCAAAAGTTATTAGGTATTCGTAGTTTTGAGGCAATCATTCAAAAGACAACATAGAAATATTTTATCCCTTTATAATTTATAATTATGGCCATTGTTAAAGTAGGATTAGTGCAAATGAGCTGTGAGGCATCCAAGTCTGCCAACACTTTAAAAGCAATTGAAAAAGTAAGAGAGGTGGCTAAAAAAGGTGCTAATATTATTTGCTTGCAAGAATTATTTACTTCACTTTATTTCTGTGATGTAGAAGCCTATGAAAATTTTAAATTAGCAGAACCTATTCCTGGTGAAACTAGCAATACACTAGCAGCTTTAGCCAAAGAATTAGGGGTGGTTATTATTGCTTCTTTATTTGAAAAAAGAGCGGAGGGTTTATACCATAATACGACAGCGGTTCTCGATGCCGATGGAACTTATTTAGGTAAGTACCGTAAAATGCATATCCCTGACGATCCTGCTTATTACGAAAAATTTTATTTCACACCAGGTGATTTAGGCTACAAAGTTTTCAAAACTAAATTTGCCACTATTGGTATTTTAATATGTTGGGATCAATGGTATCCAGAAGCTGCAAGAATTACTACACTAATGGGTGCTGAAATGTTATTTTATCCAACCGCTATTGGTTGGGCGACTGCACAAGACGAAGCAACGAACAAAGAACAGTATAATGCTTGGCAAACTATACAACGCAGTCATGCGGTTGCCAATGGAGTACCAGTGATTAGTGTGAATAGAGTAGGCTTAGAACAAAATGGATTGATGAAATTCTGGGGAGGAAGTTTTGTAAGTAATCCTTTTGGAACTTTATTATACGAGGCTTCACATGATAAAGAAGAAGTAGCTGTCATTGATATAGATACAGAAAAATCGGATAGCTATAGAACACACTGGCCTTTTTTACGTGATCGCCGAATTGATTCTTATGGACCCATTACTAAAAGATATTTAGACGAAGAGGCAGAATAATTGACAAAAGATCTGAATCATTAAAATTTTAAGTAGACATACCGATACAAAATGACCAACGCTACACCCAAATCTTTAGGCTATTATTTCCCAGCTGAATTTGCGCCACATGATGCTATATGGTTGAGTTGGCCCCATAAAGAAGAAAGTTGGCCTGGTAAAATTGCAAGTATTTACCCTTCCTATACTGAGTTTATAAAAATTGTTTCTCTAACAGAAAGAGTTTGTATTAATGTAGTTGATGAGAAAATGCGCAATTCTGCTCAAAAGATGTTGCAATTAGCAGGCGTTAATTTAGAGCGTGTTCAATTTTATATGCATCCTACCAACGATGCTTGGTGCCGCGATCATGGCCCTGCTTTTTTATTAAGAGATAATGCAGTAGATCCTAAAGTAATTATAGATTGGAATATTAATGCATGGGGTGGAAAATATCCGCCTTATGATTTAGATGATGTAATTCCTACGCGTATAGGGGAAGCTTTAGGTTTACCAGTATTCCATCCAGGGATTATTATGGAAGGAGGCTCGGTCGATTTTAATGGCGCTGGAACAGTGATGACTTCAAAATCTTGTTTGTTAAATCCAAATAGAAACCCGCATTTACATCAAGATCAAATTGAAAAATATTTGAGCGACTATTATGGCATTGACCAAGTATTATGGGTAACTGATGGAATTGTGGGAGATGATACTGATGGACATATAGATGATACCGTAAGATTTGTCAATGAAGACACTGTAATTACAGTTATTGAGGATAATGTACTTTCAGCCAATCATGAAATATTGCAACAGAATTTAAAAGAATTAAAGCAGATGCGCCTATTGAGTGGTAAGCAATTAAATATTGTAGAACTACCTATGCCTGCTGAAGTTATTTACGAAGGTCAAAGCCTGCCTGCTTCATATGCTAATTTTTATATTAGTAATGGACATATCATAGTGCCTACATTTAAATGCAACCAGGATGATAAGGCCATGCAAATAATTCAGTCTTGCTTTACCACTAGAGAGGTAGTGGGCATTGACTCCACTGATATAATTTGGGGACTAGGTAGTTTTCATTGCCTAAGCCAACAAGAGCCTAGTATAGTATCTAAATAAAGTATAATGCACATGCTATTTTTAAAAAGAACTTTCTTTCCAATTGGACTTATTGGGTTTATTGTTATGACGACCATTACGGCGTGTAATAATTTTCCATATGCTAAAACCAATCGATTCTATAAAAAACATACCAAGGAATTAGTTAAATTATTAAAAGAATATCCAAGTATACAAACCATTAATCAATTACCTAAGGCAGAAGCCTGGGTAGGTACCACTAATTTTGATTTACGCAAACCTAATTTTGTAGTCATTCATCATACAGCACAAAATTCTTGCGAGCAAACTTTAAAAACCTTTACGCTTGAAAGAACCAAGGTAAGTGCCCACTATGTGATTTGCAAAGACGGCACCATACACCATATGTTGAATGATTATATGAGGGCTTGGCATGGAGGAATTTCAAAATGGGGCAATAATAGTGATTTAAATTCAAGCTCTATAGGTATTGAATTAGACAATAATGGTTTTGAGCCTTTTGATAGTGCACAAATTAATAGCTTGCTATTATTATTAGCTCAATTGAAGGAGAATTATAAAATACCTGACGCCAATTTTATTGGCCATGCCGATATTGCCCCTAAAAGAAAAGTGGATCCTAATATTCAATTCCCCTGGGTTCTATTAGCCCAAAAAGGCTATGGACTTTGGTTTGAGCCAAACGAACAGTATACCTTACCTGAATCAATCTCAATTCCATTTGCCTTGGCCATGGTGGGCTATGATATAAAGGATACCACAGCAGCCTTGCTCGCTTTTAAGCGACATTTTAGGGCAGACAGCACAGCCGTAATTACAGAAAATGATAGGTCAGTTTTATTTCAATTAATTCAAAATAAATTATTACACTAACAATTGTTAGTGTAATTTTGTCAAAAAATAATAAGGTATGGATTTCAAGTTAACAGAGGAGCAGCTAATGATTCAAAGAGCTGCTCGTGAATTTGCGCAACAACAATGTTTGCCTGGTGTCATTGAAAGAGATGAACATCAAAAATTTCCCAAAGAACAAATGGAGCAATTAGCTGATTTAGGTTTTTTAGGTATGATGGCATCCACTGAATATGGTGGCGCAGGAATGGATACCATTAGTTATGTGATTGCCATGGAAGAAATTAGTAAAGTTGATGCCAGTGTATCTGTGGCCATGAGTGTAAATAATAGTTTGGTATGTTGGGGCTTGGAACATTATGCCAATGAAGAACAAAAGAAGAAATATTTAACACCTTTAGCACAAGGAAAGAAAGACGGAGCATTATATATAGGTGCCTTTTTATTAAGTGAACCAGAAGCGGGTAGTGATGCAACGCATCAACATACATCAGCCATAGATAAAGGAGATCATTATTTATTAAATGGAGTAAAGAATTGGATTACCAATGGGTCTACTGCATCTGTGTATTTAGTGATGGCGCAAACAGATGCTTCTAAAGGCTCAAAGGGTATCAATGCTTTTATAATTGAAAAAAATACACCAGGTATTTTAGTAGGAGCGAAAGAAAATAAATTAGGAATTAGAGGTAGTGATACACATGCCGTTTCATTTATGGATGTAAAAGTGCCCAAAGAAAATAGAATAGGGGCAGATGGTTTTGGCTTCTCCTTTGCCATGAAAACTTTAAATGGAGGTAGAATTGGTATTGCTGCACAAGCATTAGGTATTGCCAGTGGCGCTTATGAATTAGCCTTGGCCTATAGTAAACAAAGACAGTCTTTTGGTAAACCCATTCATGAACATCAGGCTATTCAATTTAAATTAGCTGAAATGGCTACTAGAATTCAATCGGCTAGGTTACTTTGCTATCATGCAGCTTGGGAAAAAGACAATGGCTTAGATTACACAACTTCAGCTGCTATGGCTAAACTACATGCATCTGATACTGCTATGTGGGCTGCCACAGAAGCTGTTCAAGTGCATGGAGGCTATGGGTTTGTAAAAGAATACCATGTAGAAAGATTAATGCGTGATGCAAAAATTACACAAATTTATGAGGGCACTAGTGAGATTCAAAAAATGGTCATTGGTAGAAATATTACAAAATAATTTATGCCTGTAAATACGGAAGCCTATCATTCTATTAAAGAACAACTGCAAGGAAAAAATGTGCAGTTGGTGGCTGTCAGTAAAACCAAGCCCAATGAAGACATTGAAGCCCTATATGCATTAGGCCAAAGAAATTTTGGTGAAAATTATGTACAGGAATTAGTAGATAAAGCAGCCAGTTTGCCTTCCGATATCCACTGGCATTTTATAGGACATTTACAATCTAATAAAGTAAAATACATTGCGCCCTTTGTGTATTTAATTCATGGGGTCGATTCTGAAAAATTATTAGCAGAAATTAATAAGCAAGCCATTAAGCAAAATAAAATGATTGCCTGTTTGTTACAAGTGCATATTGCCACAGAAGAAACCAAGTTTGGTTTTGATGCCACAAGTTTAAATGAATTTATTGCAAGTGGTCGACTTTCTAATTATAGCAATATAGTAGTTAAAGGGCTAATGGGTATGGCTAGTTTCACAGAAGACAAAACCATGGTTGAAAATGAGTTTAGTACTTTAAAAACAATATACGATCAAACCGCAACTGCATTAAACAATGTACATTTTGATACCCTCAGTATGGGCATGAGTGGGGACTATGCATTAGCCATAGAGAAGGGTAGTAACCTTGTAAGAATTGGAAGTTTGCTTTTTGGAGCAAGAAATTAATATTTACTTAGTGTATAATAAAAAAAACTGCCCTTTAGAAGGAGCAGCTTTTTTAGTATAGAGATTTTATTAAAAGAAAATTAGTATAATTATAATATTAAATTATTCAATTACAATTATTGAATCCTACTTTGTTTTTCCGTAATCAAATACTAGTTGACAGAAAGCTTTCACCCCAACTATAAATCCAGACTCATCTAAATAAAAATCGGGAGTATGATGCGGGCCTGCTTTTCTAGGATCGGTTCCTTTTGGCATACCTCCTAAGTTGAAAAAGAAGCTAGGTGCCTTCGCTGCAAAAAATGAAAAGTCTTCAGCACCTGTTACCCAGGTTGATTCAGAAACATTTTCATCACCTGCGGCCTTTATTAATGAAGGCAAAGTTTTTTTCACTAAGGCTGGGTCGTTATAAGTCACTAAAGTTTTCGTATCAATAGTTACATCAGCAGTAGCTCCAGAACTTTCTGCAATGGTTTTTGCTGTATGTTTAATTCTCTCATGCACTTCAACTTGCATTTTGCTATCAAGAGTTCTAATGGTACCTGTCATTTCAGCTGTTTCAGGAATGATATTAGAACGTACGCCACTATTAATGGTACCTACTGTAATTACAAGTGGTGCCTTCGTTAAGTCCATTTGACGACTTACAATATGTTGTAAACCTTCAATAATTTGAGCACTTGCAGCAATAGGGTCTACGCCTCCCCAAGGTTGTGAACCATGGCTGCCTTTACCATTTACTTTAATAGTAAACCAATCAGAAGAAGCCATGAAGGCGCCTGATTTATATTTAATGGTGCCTACAGGTGTTTGAGATGAAATATGTATACCAAATACCGCTTCTACTTTTGGGTTGTCTAATGCGCCTTCTTTAATCATAAGTGGTGCTCCACCTTCTTCTGTACCTGGAGGGCCTTCCTCAGCAGGTTGAAATAAAAACACAATGGTACCTGGCACTTCTTTTTGCATGGCACTTAACATTTTGGCAGTAGCCATTAACATAGCCGTATGTGAATCATGTCCGCAAGCATGCATTACATTTACTTTTTGGCCATTGAATTCGGTAGTTACTTTTGAGGCAAATGGAATGGCAACTCTTTCATACACTGGCAAGGCATCAATATCTGCTCTTAAAGCAATCACTGCACCTGGTTTACCCCCTTTTAAAACCGCCACTACACCTGTTTTAGCAACAGGGTATCTTACTTCTAGGTTTGGTAAGGTTTTTAAAAAATCGGCGATGTATTTTCCTGTGTTTACTTCTCTATTAGATAGTTCAGGAAATTCATGAAAATGTCTTCTCCAAGCAATTAATTCTGGCTCTACATCTTTTAATAAAGAGGCATAGTTTTTAGGTAAGTCTTGTGCTATACTAGAGATAGTGACAAGTACCAATAAGGAAAGGAAAATTTTACGCATATTATTTTGTTTTATCTTTTATTTCTAATTTTATTAATTAAGTTTTTTTTAATCTGTTAATATATAAGCTACTTTTTTATTTCGGCTTTAATTTTTTTAAGCTTGATACTCTCCATAAATACCTCTTAATACATCTGCTATTTCTCCTAATGTACAATAGTTTTCAATAGCATCAATTACTGAAGGCATTAAATTGTCAGTGCCTGCTGCCGCATTTTTTACCGCTGCTAAACAAGCTACCACTTTTATATTATCTCTGTTTGTTTTTAAGGCTTTTAATTTTTCTACCTGTTGTATTCTTATGCTTTCATCAATTTGAAATACAGGGATATTAGTGGTAGAAGTAGATTCAAATTGATTTACCCCTACAATTATTTTTTCTTTAGATTCAATAGCTTTTTGATAAGCGTATGCACTTTCTGCAATTTTATTTTGCATAAATCCATTTTCAATGGAACTTACTGCGCCACCCATTTCATCAATTTGGTTGATGAGTGCTAAAGCTTTTTGCTCTAGTTCATTGGTAAGGCTTTCAACAAAATAAGAACCTGCTAAAGGATCGGCGGTATCGCTGATGCCCGATTCATTGGCTACAATTTGTTGTGTTCTTAAAGCAATACTAGCTGCTTCTTGTGTAGGTAATCCTAAGGCTTCGTCAAAACCGTTGGTGTGTAAGCTTTGCGTGCCACCTAGTACAGCCGCAATAGTTTGTATCGTAACTCTACTAATATTATTTAAAGGCTGTTGGGCCGTTAAAGTAGCGCCGCCTGTTTGTGTATGAAAGCGAAGCATTAAGGCTTTTTCGTCAGTGGCCCCTAAGTCTTTCATAATGGTGGCCCACATTTTTCTAGCCGCTCTAAACTTAGCCACTTCTTCAAATAAATTATTATGGGCATTAAAGAAGAAAGATAATCTCTTACCAAATACATTAATATCTAAACCTTTTTCAATAGCTGCTTTTACATAGGCCTTACCGTTGCTTAAAGTAAAGGCTACTTCTTGCACCGCTGTACTGCCTGCCTCTCTAATATGATAACCTGAAATACTTATGCTATTCCACTTCGGTAAATGCTGACCACAGTATTCAAAAATATCGGTGATTATACGCATTGAATGTTTAGGAGGGTAGATATAGGTTCCTCTTGCTGCGTATTCTTTTAATATATCGTTTTGTATAGTGCCTGCTAATTGTTTTAAATCAATTCCTCTTTTTTTAGCCAAGGCAATGTATAGAGCTAGTAAAATAAAACCAGTAGAGTTAATGGTCATGGAAGTGCTAATCTTATCTAAAGGAATATCCTTAAATAAAATTTCCATATCCTCTAAGGAACAAATAGATACACCCACTTTTCCTACTTCACCTTCAGCTAAAGAATGGTCGGCGTCATAACCAATTTGAGTAGGTAAGTCAAAAGCCACACTTAAACCCATTACCCCTTGCGATAAAAGAAAATGATATCGTTTATTACTTTCTTCTGCGGTAGAGAATCCTGCATATTGACGCATTGTCCATAGCTTTCCTCTATACATATCGGATTGAACGCCTCTTGTATAAGGGAACTCGCCTGGTAATAATGTTTCATTTAAATGGGTAGGTAAATCGTTGCAGGTATATACCTTCTTTATTTCAATGCCACTATCTGTCTTTTTTTCAGCTTCTTGCATGGTTAAATTTACGAAAAATTCAAAATACAGGGGCTTCAATTATTTCTATTTTCGAAATCACTGTTTACTTCTAAATGCCCCTAATATTGTACTTTTGTACTATAAACATTCAAATATGTCTTTAGATACCAATATTGCCTTACAAACCCCGGTAACCTTCACAGAAGGAGCCATTTCGGAGATTAACCGATTAATGGCCGAGCCAGACTTTGATCAACAACAAAGACTAAGAGTAGGCGTAAAAGGAGGTGGATGCAGCGGTATGACCTATGTTCTAGGTTTTGATGTTCCAAAAACTGATGATGAAATTTTCTCTATTGAAGGTATCCCTTGTTGCATGGAAAAATCGCATCAGATTTATGTATACGGAATGGAGATAGATTGGCAAGGTGGTCTGAATAGCCGTGGATTTACTTTTAAAAATCCGAATGCGTCTAGTACCTGTGGATGCGGTACTTCATTTGCGGTTTAAAATTTATAGAAAAAATACGTCATTCTCGCTCTATCTCATTCATCAGACGCTCGTCCGCGTCTTCTTGCTCAAAACTCGCTCAGAACAGCATTTCCTTCTTAAAAAATCTATTATTCTTATAATAAAATTTTAAACAAATTTCAGTCTGCAATTTTTTTTAGCGTCATTCGAATCTGAGAGTGATAGGCTATTTATAATACTTATGAAAATAAAAAAGGCCCTGATTACTCAAGGCCTTTTTTATATCAATTCAATGTAGAATTATTTCTTTTTTTCTTCACGACCCAATGGGCGTGTTTTTGCAAAGTCAACTAGTACGGGTGCCGCTACAAAGATAGAAGAGTAAGTACCTGTGATAACTCCAATTAACATTGCGAATGCAAAACCTCTTGTTACTTCTCCGCCGAAGATGAATAAGATTAAGATAGTTAAGAACACCGTTAAAGAAGTCATAATAGTACGACTCAATGTTTGGTTAATGGCTTTATTAATGATAGTTGCATTATCTACACCTTTCATTAATTGACTGTCCTCACGAATACGGTCATATACAATTACAGTATCGTTCATAGAGAAACCAATTACAGTTAATATAGCTGCGATAAAGTGTTGGTCAATCTCTAATGGGAAAGGAACCACTTTTCTTAAGAAACTAAATACGATTAAGGTTACAAATATATCGTGCAATAGAGAGAAGATGGTTCCTAAAGAATATCTCCAATCACGGAAACGAATAAAGATGTATAAACAAATGGCTATTAATGCAAATATGGTTGCTTTCGTAGCACCTGCTTTTAAGTCATCAGATATAGTAGGAAGTACTGTTTGAGAACTTTGCTTATACTGAGAGTCGAACTCATTTAAAGAAGTTCCTGCTGGCAATTGCTTCTCTAAACCTTTAAATAATAAAGCTTCTACTTCTTGGTCAATGTTATTCCCTTGTTCTTTAATTTTATAAGAAGTGGTAATGTTAATTTGATTCTTAGAATCTACTGTTTTAATAATAGGAGACTCGCCAAATACTTTTTTCAAGTCTTCTCTAACAGATTCAATATTTACTGCTTTGTCAAACTTAATAGTATAGCTTCTTCCTCCAGCAAATTCAACACCTTCGTCAAATCCGTTAAAGAAACTAGCAATACCCATTACTAACACTACAGCAGATAACATATAGGCATACTTTCTGAATTCAATGAATTTGAATGATGCATGCTTAAAGATACCTCTTGAAATTTTAGTGAAATATTCGAAGTGTCTGTTTTTGCTTGTGTAGATATCGGTGATTAAACGAGATACTAAAATTCCGCAGAATAAAGAAAGTAAAATACCAATGATTTGCGTTGTAGCGAAACCAAGTACTGGACCTAAACCAAAGTAAGCTAAGATACAAGCTGTTAATAAGGTAGTAACGTGTGCATCCAATACTGGAGACATAGAACGTTTGTAACCATCTGTGACAGCCAATTGATAACTTTTGCCTTTTGTTAATTCCTCTTTAATTCTCTCAAATATAATTACGTTGGTATCTACCGCCATACCAATGGTTAATACTAAACCTGCAATACCAGGTGCTGTTAAAGTAAAACCTAAGGCGCTTAATATACCAATAGTGAAAAGTAAGTTTAATATTAATGCAATGTTCGCAACCCATCCACCTGTGTTAAAGTATAGTAACATTAAAGCGAAAATAACAAGGAAGGATACTCCAAATGCCATCGCACCACCTTGAATAGAAGCCAAACCTAAAGTAGGACCTACTAATTGCTCTTGTACAATTTTAGCAGGGGCTGGTAATTTACCACTCTCTAAAATTTCAGCCAAGTCTTGTGCTGTTTTTAAAGTATAGTTTCCAGAGATAGAAGAGTTACCTGTAGTAATAGCATCATTTACATTCGGTGCTGAATAAACAATATTATCAAGTACAATAGCAAGCGGCTTACCTACATTTTTAGATGTCATCTTGGCCCAAATGCTAGTACCTAATTTATCCATATTCATTTTGATGGCTACTTTACCTCTTTCATCAAAATCTTGTGCTGCATTAGCAACATGGTCACCTTCTAATTCTGCTTGACCATTATCTAAAGTTTTAATAGCATAAATAGGCACAACGTCTTTACTTTTAGGATCTTCGCTTTCATTTTTACCATACATAAATACCAAGTTCGATGGGAACTTAGATTTTACTTCTGGCAGGGCTAAATAGGCATTTAATTTACTTGTATCCTTTTTGAATGTGTATCCAATTTCAGCAGGGTAAATAGCTTGACCATTTTTACCTTGATAAGGTTGCGTAAACTGAACCATTTTTAACAAAGGATTTTTGTTAGGGTTCAATTTAGAAGTATCTGCTTTTACATTTACAGTCGTATCGCTAATGCCATTTAAGCTTGCTTCAATCGCTTTATCAGCAGCCACAATTGCATTTTGAAGATCCATGTTCTCAAAAGTGTATACTTCAAAGAATTGAAGGTTCGCTGTAGATTGTAAATAAGAACGAACTCGCTCTTTTTCGTTCACACCTGCTAATTCAATATTGATAATACCTTTCGCGGCATCAGGATTGATATTAGGGGAGGCTAGACCAAATCGGTCAATACGCGTTCTTAAAATACGGTAAGTATTATTGAAGGCCTGTATAGATTGTTCTTTTAAGTAAGTAACGGTAGCGTCGTCGGAATCGTCAAACTTTAATTTGCCATTACTTCTAGTAGCAAATAAAGGTGCTAATTTACCCGTTGGGTTAATAGTTGCATATTCATCTCTGAATAAAGAAATTAAGTCGGCACGGCTGTTGGCTTTCTTTTGGACTGCATTATTAAGAGCAGTGTTGAAAGAAGCATCCTTGGTATAGTTGGCAAGTGATTTAATTAAACCATCTAAGCCTACTTCCATGGTGACACTCATACCACCTTGTAAATCAAGGCCTAGCATTAATTCTTTTTCTTTAGCTGAAGCATAAGTGGTTAAACCAAAAGCCAATTTACTGTCTTTGGTACTGTCTAAAAGGTTCTTATAATAAGCTTTTTGAATATCGTTTAAGCTATCGTTGTACAATAATTGCTCTTCTTTATTAGAAGGGTATACTTGTTCTGCTTTTGGGAACTTCTTCACCCATGAACTAGCTTTCGCTTCCATGGCTTTTTCGTGACTTCTTACGAACCAAGTAAATGACAATTGATAAAGACAAATTAAAATAAGCGCAATAGTAAAAAAGCGCACTAATCCTTTGAGTTGCATAATAGTGTGGTTAACTGATTTTTAGTCGGCAAATATAATGGAAAGAGGGCTAAAATCAAGCTAAATAGGCTAAATAATTAAGATATCTAAAAGGTCTTAATAGCGGCTAATTTAACATTAAAATATAAGGGAGAACCGCCTGGAATTGATCCGTAATCAGATGGGCCATAACCAAGTTCCGAAGGGATAATTAATTTTATTTCACCTCCTGGTGCTATTAACTGTAAACCTATTGTCCAGCCTTTAATTACACCATTTAAGGGAAAATCAATAGGTTTTGAGGTGGAATCGAAAATTTTTTCATTCATGAATGTTCCGATATAAGCTGCTGATACTGTGCTAGTTGCTCTTGGTTTAGTACCCGAACCAGGATTGATAATTTCATACCATAGACCTGATGGATCTTTTGTATAAGTGATATTATTCTTTTTTGCAAAGGCCAACATTTGATCAGGTTCGCTAGCTGAAGATGAAGACTTGCTACATGAAGCAATAGATAAAACTACCAAAAAGGTGAAAATGCCAAAAATTTTACTCAAAAATTGATAATTTTTGTTAATTTTTGTTGTTTTTTGTGTCAAAATGCTCATTTTTTGTTTTTTATATGTTTTAGTTCTTTAAATCTTTGTTCGTTCATCTCGGAGGTAAATTGCTGGTAGAGCCATGCAAATCCAAAGGAGAATAGTACAATAGCAATCATAATCCATATTTCATTACCCCTCATATTAGCCACCATACTGGCCCTTTCGTACCAGCCCGTTTCTGAAATGACTAGAATCAGAAGACCTAAGCTTAATCCAAAACTTAAACCTATTAAAAAAGGTTTGCGTTTATAATGGGGTAGGGTTCTCTCTTTTTCCCATTGCAGGTAGAACTTTTCTTCTTCCGGGCTAATCATAGGCAAATTTATGCATTGATTCTTAAATTAGACATTCATTGCTTACATTTAATTTTCAAAAGGATCTTGAGTCAACTTCCAATATAGCTGGATTCACAAAAAATTAAAACTTGATATGAAATCTTTTTTTACAAAGTGGGGTCTTACAATTAGTTTAATCGTTATTTCAATCCATCTAGTTTCTCGATTTTTAGGGGAAGAATTTATATTAGTAGAGATGATTTCTAAGGGCTTATTTTTACCCTCACTCATGATGTATTTATATGTTCAAGACAATGTGTCTGGTAAGCCAGGTAAAAATTTAGTGATGATAGGTTTATTCGGTTCATTCTTAGGGGATGTATTTTTACTTTCAAAGTCTTTGTTTATTCCTGGCATGGTTGCCTTTATGACTACCCATATAGTTAATATTATTTTTTTTAGTAAAATTTATGGTTTGAAAGAATCTAAGTCAACAATATTAAAAGTTTCAAGCATTTTATTACTTAGCTTCTGTTGGTTTATTTATTTTCAATTAAAAACTGCCATAGGGCCATTGATTTATCCCATATTAGTTTATATGGTGCTCATTTGTGCTGCAGCTTTAATGGCTGTGCATATGTCTAACAATAAAGGAACCAATATTATTGCGAATAATTTTTGGATACCAGGTATGTTATTTTTTATTGCATCGGATACTATTTTAGCTTTTAACATGTTTGATTGGTCTATCAACGACCCCATTGAAAATATAGGATTAGTTGTTATGATTACATATGCATTAGCACAGTTTTTATTAGTGAAAGGGTTTCAAATGTATTTTACAACAAAGTCAATTGATGCTAAGGTTTAATTTTTAGCAGAAGATTAATTGCTTAAACGCATAAAAAAACCTCCTCGAAAAATCGAGGAGGTTTTTTTTATTACTTGATGCGATAAAATCGCTTTCAATATTAGTAACCCATTCCGCCCATATCAGGACCATGTCCACCACCTTGTGGCGCTGGAGCTGGAGCTGGTTTGTCAGCAATCACACACTCTGTTGTTAACAACATAGAAGCGATAGATGCTGCATTCTCTAAAGCAACTCTTGTTACTTTAGTAGGGTCGATAACACCTGCTTTGAATAAGTTTTCGAAAACTTCTGTTCTTGCATTGAAACCAAAGTCGTCTTTACCTTCTTTGATTCTTTGAACAACAATAGAACCTTCGATACCGCTATTCTTCACAATTTGACGAAGAGGTTCTTCAATGGCACGACGTACAATTTGAATACCTGTATTCTCATCTTCGTTAGCACCTTTTAATTTCTCTAAACTTGCTACTGCACGAATGTAAGCAACCCCACCACCTGGTACGATTCCTTCTTCTACTGCAGCGCGCGTTGCATGTAAAGCATCGTCTACACGATCCTTCTTTTCTTTCATTTCAGTTTCAGTAGCAGCACCTACATATAAAACAGCTACACCACCACTTAACTTCGCTAAACGCTCTTGTAATTTTTCTTTATCGTAATCAGAAGTTGTATTTTCAATTTGCGCTTTAATTTGATTGACACGCGCAGTGATATCTGCTTTTTTACCTTTACCACCCACGATAACAGTATTGTCTTTATCGATTGTGATAGAAGATGCTTGACCTAAATAAGTTAAGTCGGCGTTCTCTAATTTGAAACCTTGCTCTTCGCTAATAACAGTTCCTGCAGTTAAAATAGCAAGGTCTGTTAACATTTCTTTTCTTCTGTCGCCAAAGCCTGGAGCTTTTACAGCAGCTACTTTAATAGTGCCACGTAATTTATTCACTACCAAAGTTGCCATTGCTTCACCTTCTAAGTCTTCAGCAATAATTACTAATGGACGACTTGTTTGAGCTACTTTCTCTAAAATATGTAAGATGTCTTTCATTGCTGAAATCTTCTTATCATAAATTAAGATGTAAGGGTTTTGCATTTCAGCTTCCATTTTTTCGCTATTGGTAACGAAGTAAGGAGAAACGTATCCACGATCGAATTGCATACCTTCTACTACATCTACTGTAGTATCCGTTCCTTTCGCTTCTTCAACAGTGATCACACCTTCTTTACCCACTTTGCTCATTGCAAGGGCAATTAATTTACCAATTTCATTATCGTTGTTGGCAGAAATAGAAGCAACTTGCTCAATTTTCTTAGCGTCGTTACCAACTGCTTGAGATTGTGCTTTTAAACTTGCAACTACTTTTTCTACTGCTTTATCAATACCACGTTTCAAATCCATTGGATTTGCACCAGCAGTAACGTTTCTTAAACCTTCGCCAATAATAGCTTGTGCTAAAACAGTGGCAGTAGTAGTACCATCACCCGCTTGATCAGCGGTTTTGCTTGCTACTTCTTTTACCATTTGTGCACCTATATTTTCGATAGGATCTTCTAAGTCAATTTCTTTGGCAACAGAAACACCATCCTTAGTAATAGAAGGTGATCCGAATTTCTTTTCAATAACAACGTTACGACCTTTTGGTCCTAAAGTTACTTTTACGGCGTTGGCTAAAGTGTCAACCCCTTTTTTCATTTTATTTCTCGCTTCTAAGTCGAAAAAAATCATTTTAGACATATAAACTTATTTTATTTCGTTAATTAATAGTTCTACTTATTTTAACAATTATACAATTGCTAAAATATCGCTTTCGCGCATGATCAATAAATCTTGACCATCAATTTGAATTTCTGTTCCAGCGTATTTGCCGTATAAAACGTTATCGCCCACTTTTACAGTTACGGGTTCGTCTTTTTTACCTGTTCCAGCAGCAAGTACTACACCACGTTGTGGTTTTTCTTTTGCAGTATCAGGGATGATGATTCCTCCAGCTGTTTTTTCTTCTGCAGCGGCAGGCTTAATTATTACTCTGTCATGTAGAGGAGTAATGTTTAATTTCTTAGCCATACTTTATCGTTTTTTGTTTATTAATAAATATTATACTTCCATTACATCGATAACCGTGCCACTGCAATTTTTTCCTATACAATAGGCCAAATTTTCAGTTTATTCGTTTTTTCAGCGTAAGGGAAGCAAATCTATGCCTAAAATTGCATGATACGCAAAGGATTAGGGTAAAAAATGTCAGTTTTTACCAATAATTTTGGATAGATTTGCAGCCGCTTAGCTCTTATACATATGATGAACCGAAGAAATATTAGAATTAAAGTAATGCAGGTGCTGTATATGGTTGAAAATCAAAACCAAGGCAGTCCCGGCTCCCTACTTCAGAAGGAATTTGACAAAACACGTAATTTGTTCGTTTTCCTTGTTCATCTTGTACACCAAGTAGCCCTTTATGCCGAAGTAGAGGCAGGGCAGAGAGCCTCCAAAAATTTACCCAATCAAGCCGATTTATCTGTTAATATCA
Organism: Sediminibacterium sp.; assembly: GCA_044352855.1. GTDB lineage: Bacteria > Bacteroidota > Bacteroidia > Chitinophagales > Chitinophagaceae > Sediminibacterium. The sequence continues at coordinate 111,949 of JBILDC010000003.1, forward strand.
AATTAGCTGGCAATAGTATTGTATGGCAAACCATTGAGTCGGAGAAATTCAAAAAAGCATTGGCTCTTGTAAACCCTGCACAATGGGTGGACGAGGATATCGTAAAAACCTTGTTTAGAAACTTATCTGAATCGGCTATTTATAAAACTTACATTATAGAAGAAGGAAGAGACAAGGCCAAAGAAAAAGAAATACTTAAATATATATTCGGTACGCTTATTTTAGAATCGGATAATATTTTAGAATATATCGATGAACGTTTTGCGAACTGGGAAGATGAAGGGGAGATGATGGTGGGTTTTATCTTGGATTATTTGCAAAAACCAGGCAGCATTGATTTTCTAGATTTAGTGGGCGATGAAAAAATGAAATTCGCTACTGAACTACTTCAAACAGCTATTGATAAAAAAGGATACACCGAAGAAGTGATTAAACCTAAATTAAATAACTGGGACCCAGAACGTATAGCGGTGATAGATATGATACTACTTCGTTTGGGTGTTTGTGAATTATTGTATTTTGATACCATACCTACCAAGGTGACTATTAATGAATACATTGATTTAGCCAAGGACTATAGTACTGAACAAAGTGGTCATTTTGTGAATGGCATTTTGGATAATATTCATAAAGAATTAGTGGGATCGGGAAAAATTCAAAAAATAAGTCACAAAACATCAGGGCCCAAAAAATAAGACTGTAAATAACATATCTTTGCAAGAGCGGTTTTAAAAACACAACTATTAAAACATAAACAACTAAATAAATTACAATGACAGCAATTTTATTACAAGCACCACAAGGCGGAGGTACTTTCCAATTAGTAATGTTGGGTGGTATTATTTTAGTTTTCTGGTTTTTCATGATTCGTCCTCAAGCTAAAAAAGCGAAAGAGCAAAAGAAGTTTATTGACGATATCCAAAAAGGAGACAAAGTAGTTACTATTGCAGGAATCCATGGTACAGTGAATAAAGTAAACGAAGACAATACCATTCAATTAGAAGTAAGCCCTGGTTCTTACTTGAAAATTGAAAAATCATCTATAAGCTTAGAGTGGTCAAAAACCAACCCTAAATAATTATAATTGGTTTGATTAAAAAAAGTCCGAAATTGGGGTAACTAATTTCGGACTTTTTTATGTCTAAGATGATCGGACTTACGGGGGGAATAGGTGTAGGTAAAACCATTGTAGCAAATCTATTTGCGAACCTAGGCGTGCCGGTATTCAATGCCGATGAAACGGCGAAGCAATTAATGCAAACAAGTCCTGAAATTAAAACTGCCCTCATTCGACAATTTGGAGAGAAGGTGTATGAAAATGGTATATTGCAAAAAGCCTATTTGTCTTCCATTGTTTTTTCCGATGCGCATCAGTTGGCCTTATTAAATTCAATTGTACATCCTATTACTATTCAAGCTGCCTGGGACTGGGCCAAATTGCAAACAGCCCCTTATGTGATTAAAGAAGCAGCTCTTTTATTTGAATCAAATGCAGTAGAAGGTTTAGACTTTGTTATTGGGGTAACGGCGCCCATGCCTTTAAGAATTCAAAGAATTATGCAAAGAGATGCTTGTACAAAACAAGAGGCTGAAAAAAGAATGCATCATCAAATTAATGATACTATTAAAATGCGTTTATGTGATAAAGTAATTGTGAATGATGAAATACAATTATTAACGCCACAGGTTCTAGCTATTCACGAATTTATACTGGCTTCTGTAATTTAAAGCAGGCCCTTTTTAATCTTCCGTCAAAATCAAATGGGGTAGTAGCCTTGGTAATATCTTTAATGAGTTTGGTATGAATACTTTCTGCCTCTAATTTAAAATGAGAAAAATTTGTGCTGAAATACAATATGCCACCTGGTTTCATAGCGCGTAGCATATCATTGATTAATTCAACATGATCTCTTTGTATATCCAATACATCCTTCATTCTTTTACTATTGCTAAAAGTAGGAGGGTCCATGACTACTAAATCATATTTATTGGCAGGCAAGGTTTTTAAATATTGCTTTACATCGGCGTGAATAAATTGATAAGCGACTTTATTATTTAATTTATTCAAAGCAAAATTATCTTCACTCCAGGCTAAATAGGTTTTCGATAAATCAACAGAGGTAACGGTTTTAGCACCCGCTGCTGCAGCATATACAGAGAAAGAACTGGTATAAGAAAATAAATTTAGAAATTCTGTGTCCTTCGATTCTGCTTGCACCATTTGTCTTGTAATACGGTGGTCTAAAAACAAACCAGAATCTAAGTAGTCGGTAAGGTTTACTTTAAACTGCAAACCATTTTCATTCACTGTAATTATTTTTGAAATAGGAAGGGTTTCTTCTTTCTCGTACTGCTCGTCTTTATGATCCATTCTCTTACGCACCCTTAAGTACATATTTTCAATGGGCAAACCCGTAACGCCCGCTATACAGTTTTTGGTTTCAGTTAACCAAAGTTCATGTTCTTCATCAGTTAAACTATGGCGGCGATTATACTCTGCTAAATAAATATAGTCCTCGTAAATTTCAACACAAACGGGAAACTCAGGTAGGTCATGGTCATACAAACGCCAACAGCTAATATTTTGTCGTTTAGCTTGTTTAATGCGGTGCTTATAATTTTTAAGCAACCTGTTTTCGAACATTTGAAATTTCTCTGGTGTCATAGTATCTACTAAAAAAAGAAGCGTTACTTATAATAACGCTTCTAAAATTAATTTATTTAAACTAAATAGCTTTATTTTAATTTAGCCAAGGCTTCTTTTATTCTAGCCCAAGCTCTTTCAATATTCGGCATGCTATTGGCAAAAGAGAAACGAACACAGTTTGGTTCTCCGAATGCGTCTCCCATAACAGAAGATACATTGGCCTCGTTTAAAATATACATACTAAAATCGGGTGCGTTTTTAATAGTAGTGGTGCCATCTGACTTACCATAATATGCACTTACATCGGGGAATACATAAAATGCTCCTTGAGGTGCGAAACATTTAAAGCCAGGAATATCGTTCACTAGCGCTAATGTTTTTGTACGACGGCGCGTAAATTCTTCCGTCATTTCAATAGAAGGTTTTAAATCGCCTATTAAGGCAGTGACTGCCGCTTTTTGTGTAATACTACAAGTGCCTGAAGTAAATTGACCTTGTAATTTTTCCATGGCCTTCGCTAATTCAACACTTGATGCAGTGTAGCCTAAACGCCAGCCAGTCATGGCAAAACCTTTACTTAATCCGTTAATCACAATTACTTGATCCTTGATGGCATCAAATTGTGCAATGCTTTCATGCTTGCCTTCAAAATTGATGTACTCATATATTTCATCTGATAATATAGTAATGCCAGGATATTTTTTAAATAAATTCGCTAGTGCTTCTAATTCAGCTTTATTATATACAGCACCAGATGGGTTATTTGGTGAAGAGAACATGAATACTTTTGTTCTTGAAGTAATGGCAGCTTCTACTTGTGCAGGGCTTACTTTAAAACCATCTTCTACAGTACTTCTAATTTCTACTACCTTACCTCTAGCAATTTTTACTAATTCAGAATAGGTAACCCAGTATGGAGTAGGAATGATTACTTCATCGCCATCGTCTACCAAGGCCAAAATAGCATTGGCTAAACTTTGTTTGGCGCCAGTAGAAGTAATAATATTTTCAGGTTTATAGTCTAAGTTATTATCACGCTTTAATTTACTGCAAACAGCTTCTCTTAAATCGGCAAAACCAGCTACTGGTGTATAGTGAGACCAGTTATCGTTAATAGCTTTAATAGCGGCGTCTTTAATATGTTGAGGGGTATCGAAGTCGGGTTCACCCAAACTTAAGTCAATAACGTCTTTGCCTTGTGCTCTTAGTTCACGGCCTAATTTGGCCATTTTTAAAGTTTCTGGCTCACTAAATCTGTTTAATAGAGAAGATAATATCATGATTGCTTATTTGAAACTCTAATTTCGCAAATAAATCGCAAACAGACGTAAGTTTTAGACATTGAAGGCCAACAAATTATTCCCTTTCTATTAACATCTATTTAGCAGCCTCAAGAAAAGGGGCAAAATTAGGGAGAAAGGCTTTTTTGCGTTGAAGCTCGTAGTTGTAAATTAACTGGCCTAAGTTTTTATAAAAAGGGTAGCCTACTGAATCGTAATCGTATTTACTATCGTTTAAAATACCATCGCTATTGCAATAGATAACGGCACTTAACATAAACTCAATCTTTTTCTCTGGATCCATCACATATGCAATGTCTAATAAAAACCCATAAGCGTCACCTACTTTATTAAATATTTTAATATTGGAGGGGAAGGGGCCTTTCTCTGAACCTGTGTATAAAAACTTACAATAGTTTGGCCAAAAATGAGCACTGTCATAAGTTGGATATTTTGATTCGGTAGGTAATGTATGCATATAATGCAATAAAAACTTTCTATCCTCGGTGGTTAAATTAAATCTTTGAGAAGGGGGTGTTTGCTCAAAAAATAATACCGATTTTAAAATATGAGTAAGGTCACTTAAATAAATTCTGTTTTTATCTGAAAAATTTAAAGGGCCTTTGATAAGGGAGTCTTGATTATTCAAATAGGCATCTCCAATAAAGGCATTATAATAAGGAAGGCTGTCTTTATTAAATGCAGCAGGCTGATGGTAAATTATTTTCCCTTGCTCATTATAAAAATTAATGGCCTGCGTGCTTCTATTTTCTTTGGCAGTTCTGCCTAACTCAATGCGGTTTCTGATATAAACATCTTTATAGCCTTTATTAGCTAATTGTTCATGTATTGTATGCGGTGTCACAAATTCAAATAACCTATTGGCTGCATCGTTATCGCTTACTAAAAATATTTCTTTAACGGCCTGTTCAATATTTTGAACGCCATTGATGGAGTAGGGGTTATTGTAAATTTGTTCTTGCCTATCTGATACACTATCGTATACCATGAGTGTAGACTTTGTAAGTCCTTTTACTTTTAAATTATTAATTTTCTCTAATGCTAAAAAAGCCAAGGGCATTTTAACGGTACTGGCTGGATAAAAATATTCTTTGGGATTCAGCCTATAGCTATACTCTTTAAAATGAGGAACATTATTTTTGTCTCTATTGATTTGAGTATATAAAATTTGAAGACGGTATTCGTTAGGGTTGGCAAGAATTTTACCAAATTGAGCTGGTTTTTGCAGCATTAATTTTTCAAGCAAATTAGCATCAGATTGCGCTGTAGCATTCAGTGCAAATAAAAGTAGACCGCTTATAATGCTGGTAAATTTCATATTCAAATGTAAAGAATCTGAATTGAATTAGTCCATCTCTACTAAAGAATAATCTTGTATCACATTGTATAATGTGCCTCTTTCTACTGGCTTACGATGGGCTTGTTTAATTAAGCGAACCAATTCTTCTGTAGTCATGACTGGGTTTTGTTCTTCACTACCTGCCATGGAATAAATTTTAGTGGTATCGTCAATAGTGCCGTCAATATCATTCACGCCATAGCTTAAAGTAAGTTGTGCTATTTCACGACCTAGCATGGGCCAGTAGGCTTTCACATGCGGGAAATTATCTAAGTATAAACGAGATATTGCATACATTTTTAAATCATTGGCCATGGTGGACTCTGGAACATCATGCATGTCATTGTCCTTATTTCTAAATTTCAAAGGAATGAAAGTGTTGAATCCCTTAGTTTCATCTTGAAGCTGTCTTAACCTTTCCATATGATCAATGCGGTGTTCTGCTTTTTCAATATGACCATATAATAAAGTAGCATTACTATGCATGCCTAAATTATGCGCAGTTCTATGAATATGTAACCACTCATCACCAGTAGCTTTGTCGGCACAAATAATATTTCTAATATCTGGATGAAAAATTTCAGCACCTCCACCTGGTAAAGAATCAAGTCCTGCTTCATGCGCTCTTTTCATTCCCTCTTCGGTACTTAAATTTGCTTTACGAAACATGTAATCTAATTCAACAGGGGTGAAGCCTTTAATGTGTAATTCAGGACGATGCGCTTTAATAGCTTTCAATAAATTAATGAAAAATTCTAAAGTTAATTTAGGATGCACACCACCTACAATATGCACTTCGGTAACAGGCTTGCCATCATATGATTTTACAATGTCCATCATTTGATCGATGGTTAGTTCCCAACCTTCTTCTTTATGTGCGTATAATTTTGAGTAAGAACAAAATTTGCAAGAGAAAACGCAAACATTGGTAGGTTCAATATGAAAGTTCTTATTAAAGTAAGTGGTATCGCCGTGTAAAGATTCTCTTTTCCAATTCGCTAAAGCACCAACATAAGGAAGTGATGCTTTTTCAAATAAATAAACGCCTTCCTCAAAACTAATGCGTTCGTTATGAATAACTTTGTTTCCTATTTTTTGTAAGAGATTGTCTTTTTCTGAAGCAATAATGATTTCGATATTAGCCGTACCCATAGTCCACATATTTAGACTGCAAAGCTACCAAATATCTGAATAATTATAGTGTTAAAATGCACTAATAAAAATCATCTTAATCATTTTTATTTCGCTGATTAGCCTATTAAAATGCCTGCAATGCTTGCAGATAAATAGGAGGCAAGGGTTCCACAAAGAAGTGCTTTCAAGCCCAGTTCAGCTAAGTCTTTGCGACGGTTAGGAGCCATTTCGCTAATGCCACCAATAAGCATACCCACGCTGCTAAAGTTCGCAAAGCCACAAATAGCAATACTTACAATAAGTAAGCCTTTCTCTGTTACAATAGGAACCACCTTACTGGTTAAACTTTTAAAAGCCACAAATTCATTGATGGTTAATTTTTGTCCTAAGAGCGTAGCTGCATTTTGAATATCGGCAGTAGGAATACCCATGGCCCAGGCCATTGGATAAAATAATTTACCAAATAAAAAGTTTAAGCTTAAGTGTAAGTTCGGGTTAAATAAATGTCCAATTGAAAGCATACACCAGTCAATCATTGCAATTAAGGCTATAAAACCAATTAACATGGCAATGACGTTCATGGCTAATTTAAAACCATCACCGGCTCCATGTGTAATAGCATCAATGGTATTACTGTATTGGCTTTTTACTTGAAGTGTTACCTTTCCCATGGTTTGAGAAACTTCTGTTTCAGGAAAAACAATTTTGGCAATAACAAGTGCACCAGGGGCTGCCATTAAACTTGCTGTAATTAATTTAGGGGCTAAGTCCATACCGGCTTGTGCACCCATATTTGCATACACAATTAATATACCACCAGCAATACAAGCCAAGCTTCCACTCATACTGGCTAGTATTTCACTTTTAGTCATTGTCGCTAAATAAGGACGAATCATAATTTGCGCTTCTACCTGTCCCACAAAGGCGCTAGCCACATTGCTTAATGCTTCTGCGCCACTTACACGCATAATGAAATTCATAGCCTTGGCTACCACGGCTACAATTCTTTGCATAATACCAAAATGATAAAATAAGGCAACGAGTACACATACTAATATAATAGTAGCTGTTACATTAAAAGCAAATACAAAACCACCGTTGGCGAAATCGGCCACACCAGCTGGGGTAGTGGCGGCCACACCGCTATATACAAATGCTGCTCCTGCTCGGGCGAATTGTTCAATTTTTCCCATACCTCTTCCTAATAATTGGAAAAAGCTGGTGACTGCTGGAATTTTTAAAATGAGAAAGCCAATGGTTAATTGAAGAAGTAAACCACTTCCTACTAATCGGTAATTGATATTCTTCTTGTTATTAGAGAATAGAAATGCGATCATTAAAATGATGACGATACCAATAAGGCCTTGAAATCTTTCCATAGTTATTCCTTTGAAATAGGAAGATAAAAAAAAATAGGCAAACTTGCCTATTTTTTAAAATCGATCTATGTTGAGTTCAACTACAAATGTGATTGTATTTTCTTGTCTAATACCGACTTAGGTACTGCACCAATTTGCTTGTCTACTACTTGACCACCTTTTACAAATAAGATAGCTGGGATAGATGTAATACCAAAGTTCATACTTAAAGTAGGATTTACATCCACATTCACTTTTCCTATGTTTACTTTACCTGCATATTCAGTAGCTAGTTCTTCAATAACTGGCCCAATGGCTCTGCAAGGACCACACCATTCTGCCCAAAAATCAATTACTGTTAATTTATCGCTTTCCATTACGGTGCTTTGGAAGTTGGCGTCTGTAAATTCTAAACTCATATTTATATTTTTTATATTGTTAGGTTTCAATTAATGTCAGCTCTTATATTTTAACTCGTTCTAGTCTTCCTACTCTTCTACATTCAAAATTAGTTCCAAACTTTAATATCTGCCTATTTGACTTTTCCACTTTATCGAATAGCCATTGGGGACAAATTCTATGGCAGAGATTCGGACTAGCTGTCGCAGTGTTAGGAGCTAACTGACTAACTATGTGACCAAATTCACTTGCACATTCAATGCAGGGTTGCTGTCCAAGAACTGAACAAGGTCGTCGTTCATAAGAAAGCCCTTTTCAATAGTGAGTAAACTAGCCACTAGCTGATCCTTGGGTTCGACAAAGCTTATTTTAAAAGAAGACTTACCTGGGTTCTGTTTTAAGTTCTTTTCAAAAAATTGAATCATTTCTTTGTTTAAATGACTAGGGTGGAGGCTAATTTCAATAGACCTAGTCTGTACTTGTTTCACTGTTTCCAGTAAAGACATAGTAACTATTTTAAATTCAAACTGATTCGATTGGTTGTACCTCGTTCTAAAAGAACCATTAATAAATATTTTTTGCCCTATTTCTAAATAGTTCTGAAACTTGACATAGTCCTCGCTCCATAATAAAAAATCGGTTTTACCTGCGAAGTCTTCTATGACAAAAGAACCAAAGTTCTTACCGGTTTTAGTAACACGGTGTTGAACATCGGTAATTAAGCCAGCTAATTTAAACGCGCGTCCTAAATTATTAGGGTATAAAGCAAGATTGTCTTTTACTTCATTAAAGGCATTAATAGGAGTGAACTGATAATGACGCATTTCAAAACCATAATGGTCAAGCGGGTGGCCACTCATAAACATACCTGTAATATCTTTTTCGTGTTCTAATTTTTCAGTTAAAGTCCACTCTTCGCAAACAGGTATTTTAGGCACGGGCACTTGCATTGCAGAAGGAAGGTCGCCAAATAAAGTATTGGTAGTACCCGCAGTCATGGACTGAAGTGCCTGCGCATAGCCAATTAATTTTTCAAGCCCAGAAATTCTATCTCCATCGGCAATGGTAAAATATTGTGCACGGTGGTATTCAGGGAAACAATCAAAGGTTCCAGAGTAAGCTAAACTTTCCAATGATTTTTTATTCACAGCACGAGACAACACTCTTTTCATAAAGTCCACCATATCTTCAAAATGTCCAGCCTTTGTTCTTTCAGTGATAATAGCTTCAATGGCTGAATCGCCCACACCTTTTAAGCCACCTAGTCCAAATCTAATTTCTCCTTTTTTATTCACTGAAAAACCTTTCAATGATTCATTTACATCAGGCCCCAACACTTTTATCTCCATTCTTTTACACTCTTCCATGAAAAAAGTAATCTTATCAATACTTCCTGCATGGTTCAATACAGCCGACATATATTCTCCAGGATAATGCGCTTTTAAATAAGCTGTTTGATAAGCTAGGTAAGCATAGCAAGTAGAATGTGATTTATTGAAGGCGTATTGTGCAAAGGCTTCCCAGTCTGTCCAAACTTTTTCTAATACATTTTCAGGATGACCATTTTTTACAGCGCCTAAAACAAACTGCGCCTTCATTTTATCCAATACCGATTTTTGTTTTTTACCCATGGCCTTTCTAAGTACATCGGCATCGCCCTTGGTAAAACCCGCAATTTTTTGACTCAGTAACATTACCTGTTCTTGATACACCGTAATACCATAAGTATCGGAAAGAATTTCTTCCATCACGGGTAAGTCATACTTAATTAATTCACGACCATGTTTACGCTCAATGAAATTAGGTATGTAAGCCATTGGACCTGGACGGTACAAGGCGTTCATGGCAATTAAATCGGCAAACTTATCGGGTTTTAAATCGCGTAAATGTTTTTGCATGCCCACACTTTCAAATTGGAAAGTGGCATTGGTTTCACCGCGTTGGTATAAATTAAAAGTTTTAGCATCGTCCAGTGGTATTAAATCTAAATCAATGCTAATGCCATGATTTTGTTTAATTAATTCAAGTGCCGTTTTTAAAATAGACAATGTTTTTAATCCCAAGAAGTCCATTTTAAGTACACCAGCTTCTTCAATAACGCTTCCTTCAATTTGTGTTACCCATAAAGTAGAATCCTTGGCAGTAGCTACCGGCATAATTTCAGTTAAATCGCTAGGAGCGATAATAATACCTGCTGCGTGAATACCTGTATTACGAATAGATCCTTCTAAACGTTCTGCTTCATGTAAAACGGCGGCGCGTAAATCATTACCTTTATATATTTCGCGTAATTTTTTTACATTGTCAATATCTTCTGGTTGATAGCCTTCTCTTTCTGCCAAAGATTTTTCACCTTCTTTCACCGTAAGCGGTGCATGTAAACATCGGTTTAATTCTGTACCTGGTTTATCGGGAACTAGTTTAGCAAGTAAATTAGATTCAGATAAAGGCAAGTCCATTACACGGGCAACATCTTTAATGCTACTTTTAGCAGCCATGGTGCCATAGGTAACAATTTGTGCTACTTGTTCCTTGCCATATTTATCTACTACATAATCAATTACTTTTTGACGGCCCTCGTCGTCGAAGTCCGTATCAATATCGGGCATGCTCTTACGATCTGGATTTAAGAAACGCTCAAATAGTAATTGATATTTAATGGGGTCTATATTTGTAATACCAATACAGTAAGCCACCACAGAGCCTGCAGCAGAACCTCTACCGGGCCCTACAAACACACCCATATCTCTTCCAGCTTGGATAAAATCACTTACAATTAAAAAGTAACCCGCAAAACCCATGGTACGAATAGTGAATAATTCAAAATCGATACGCTCTTGTAGCTCAGTGGTTATTTCTGGATATCTTTTATGGGCACCTTCCCAAGTAATATGTTTTAATAATTCCCACTGGTTCATATTCGCTTCCTTATGAATTTGAAATTCCTTAGGAATAGGGAAGGCAGGAAGTAAAATATCTTTTTTTAAATTCAGTACATCTACTTTATCTACAATGGCATTGGTATTGTCAATGGACTCAGGTATATCGCTAAATAGCGCTTTCATTTCTTCCTGTGTCTTAAAATAAAATTCGTTATTCGGAAATTTAAAACGCCTGTTTTTAATTTGCAACTCATCGTTTACAAAATCATCGAAACCCGGAGTGGCTTGTTTCTCTCCTGTATTAATACATAATAAAATATCGTGGGCATTGGCGTCATCTTCATTAATATAGTGACTATCATTGGTAGCAATAACAGGTACTTTAAATTTCTTCGCAAATTTTAAAAGCTGTGCATTAATAATTTCTTGCTCTGGTATTTTATGTCTTTGAATTTCGATATAATAATCTTCTCCAAAAATATCAAACCACCATTTGAATTCTTTTTCTGCAGTGGCCTCATCTTGTTTTAAAATAGTTTGTGGCACATAAGCACCAATACAACAAGTAGTGGCAATTAAACCTTCATGGTATTTTAAAATTAATTCTTTATCAATACGAGGGTACTTACTATACATGCCTTCAATAAAACCAAGTGAAGTAAGTTTAATTAAGTTTTGATAACCCACTGCGTTTTTAGCAAGCAGTACTTGGTGAAAGCGTTGGTCTTTAGCGTCCTTGGTAAATTGTTTGGCATGTCTATCTTTCACCACATAAAACTCACAACCCACAATAGGTTTCACCACAGGAGCAAGAATATCTTTTCCTTCTTTATCTTTTCCAATGACCTTTGTTTTTTTCCAAGCCTGACTTACAAATTTAAAGGCCCCAAACATGTTTCCGTGATCGGTAATAGCTAGAGCCGGCATATTATCGCCCATGGCTTTATTATATAAGCCCTCAATAGAAGCAGCCCCATCTAGTAAAGAGTATTGGGTATGTACGTGTAAATGGGAAAAGGTAGGCATTCGGATTTTGGGCTAAGGCTACAAATATCGTTAAAAACCAATGCCAAAATGGCCTTAATTTTCCACAAAAAAGGGTTAAAAATGGGGTAATTATTCCTTTTTAGCTTGACTTAACTTAACTTGCCTTCGATGTTAAAAAACAAGCAATTTCTATATATATGTATGGTGCTAGCAGCTAGCAGTTTAGCAAGCTGTAGTTCTTTAAAGACTATCTCGTCAAATGTGCAAGCAAAGGCGCAAAAAATAACGGCAAAAAAGCCTGTGACTCAAAACATCAATAAAGGAAATACTGCAGGGGGAGAAATTGAATTTTTAACGAATATATCGGTAACGCCGGGTAAGATTTATATAAAAAATGAATCGGATGGACTTAGTGCAGAACCTGTCACTGCCACTGCTACTAATTATGAAAAAATGCCTTCTAATTTATCGGAGGTTGAAAAATTAAATTGGTTGCAGTTAAAGTATTCAATTAAAATGGATATTGCCGTGGAGTCCATTGTAAATATTCCACTACTTCAAAAAATAGATGAGTGGTGGGGTACACCTTATAATTTAGGAGGCAGTACCAAAAATGGAGTAGACTGTTCTTATTTTACATTGGATGTAATGAAGGATATTTATAGCGTAAATTTAAAACGCACGGCTGCTGAACAATATGAGCAAAGTGCTAAAATTGAATGGAACGATTTAAAAGAAGGCGATTTAATTTTCTTTAAAGCCGATGGCAGAAGAAATATTTCACATGTAGGCATTTACTTAGCCAATAATAAATTTGCACACGCTTCTACAAGCCAAGGAGTAACCATTAGCGACTTGTCTGATCCTTACTGGCAAAGAAGATTATATAGTTTAGGCAGGGTAGCTGCGCAGAACTAATCGTCATCCTTCTTTAATTTACTAGCAAAAACTTTTTCAAATTTTTCTAGCTTAGGCCCAATTACATAACGGCAATAACCTTGACTAGCATTATTGTTGTAATAATTTTGATGATAGCTTTCTGCAGCATAAAATTTTGAGAAGGCGGTAATTTCTGTTATGATAGGTTTGTCCCAAGCCTTTGCTGCAGTTAATTCTGCTTTATACTTTTCAGCAACATCTTTTTGATGTTCGTTATGAAAAAATATTACACTTCTGTATTGAGGGCCTACATCATTACCTTGTTGATTCGGTGTGGTAGGATCATGTGTTTTCCAATACACGGCTAATATATCGTCTAAACTAATTTTAGTGGTATCAAATGCAATTTGACATACTTCGGCATGACCCGTATTTTTATCACAAACTTGTTCGTAAGTAGGGTTCTCAACAAAGCCACCGCTATAACCACTGGTTACTTTTACAACACCTTCTAATCTTTGATAAATGGCTTCGGTACACCAGAAGCAGCCCGAGCCTAGGGTAATGGTTTCAGTATGGGTCATATCTATTTTTTTAGATTTTTTTTGTTTGGTTGGTTGTGCGCAAGCCGATAAGCATATTAAGGATAATGATAGCAAAAAGGCTTTATTTATTAGTTTCATAAGTAAGGGCTTGTCTTTTTTGTTAATTGGCATAATGGTTTTTATCCAGTTCTAAATTATAACAAAATTTGCTTCCATTTGTTCTCATTTAGTTAATGTTTATTTAAGTAAATTTGTGCACTATTTAGACCCTATGCGCGTATACCCCGAAAATGCCCTTACTCAATTAGAATTTGATAAAATCACCGCTATTTTATTAAACTATTGTCAGACCAATATGGGGGTAGAACAGGTGAATGAAATGCGTATTCATACCCATCAAACATATATCGAATTAGCCTTAAGACAAACTGAGGAGTTTAAGTTCATTAAACTAGCCAATCAATATTTTCCTACTGACTTTGTTTTGGATATTAGAAAGGATTTAAAATTACTAGGCATTCCTGGGGCACAATTAACTGGCGAGCAGTGGTTGCTGGTTAGAAAATTATGCGATCATATTCAACAAGTATTTAAATGGTTTGATGCAGAAAGGCAGATGGCTTATTCTAATTTATATGAAGTGGTGAAAAATGCCTACTATGAAAAAGCCATTATTGAATGTATTGATTTAATTATAGACGATAGAGGTTCTGTCAAAGACAAAGCATCTGAAGACCTTGCAAAAATTAGACATCAATTATTTAAGAAGCGACAAGAGCTTCGCCGCATTTTTGAAAAAGTAGTACAACGATTAGCAAAGTCGGGTTATACCGCCGATATAGATGAAAGCTTTAGCAATGGCCGTAGAGTAGTAGCTGTTTTTTCTGAATATAAAAGACAAGTGAAAGGTTTTTTACATGGAGAAAGCGATAGCAGAAAAACTGCATTCATTGAACCGGAAGAAACTATTGAACTAAATAATGAATTGTATGGATTAGAACAAGATGAATTAAAAGAGGTTCAAAAAATATTAAGGGCCTTAACTGCTCAATTATCACCTTATTCAAGTTTGCTTTTAACCTATACGCAAATTATAGGAAGCTTCGATTTTATCAGAGCCAAGGCCTTACTAGCTATAGATATGAATGGCAATAGGCCCATGGTGCATAATAAAGCCATTACGCATTTAATAGATGCCTATCATCCCTTGCTATACATATATAATAAGACATCGGGAAAGAAAACTATTCCTGTAAATTTAGAATTAGACGATGAGGCGCGTATATTAATTATAAGTGGCCCCAATGCTGGAGGTAAGACGGTGTCGATGAAAACCTTGGGCTTAAACCAAGTAATGCTACAAAGTGGATTACTTGTACCTATGAGTGCTACTTCACAAATGGGTATTTACAAGCAATTATTTATTCAACTCGGAGATACACAAAATCTAGCCTTTGAATTAAGTACATATTCCAGTCATTTATTACACATGAAGCATTTTATAGAAAATGCCAATGGTAAAACTTTGTTTTTTATAGATGAACTAGGAAGTGGTAGTGACCCTCATTTAGGCGGAGCCTTTGCGGAAGTGATTTTAGAAGAATTATCGAATAGACATGCACAAGGTATTGTGACCACGCATTATTTGAATTTAAAAGTAATGGCCAACCATAATAAAGGTATTATTAATGGAGCCATGCAGTTTGATGAAGTAAAGCTTGAGCCACTTTATCAATTAGTGATAGGCAAGCCGGGTAGTTCTTATACATTCGCTATTGCTGAAAGAATTGGTCTACCTAAGCATTTAATAAATAGAGCTAGAAAATTAGTTGACGGTCATCATTTTGAATTAGATAAATTATTAAATAGAACCGAACAGGACTTGCAATTAGTTCAACAGGAAAGAAAAGAATTGCATAAGAAGTTAAAAGAAAATGATAGCTTAAAACTAGAGTTAGATAAAGTACTTCATAAAGAAAAGCATATTCAACAAATAGAAGTTTTAAAAGAACAGAATAGGGTTTCAGAAGAAAAGTTTGCTTATTTGAAAGATATGGAGCGAAAAATAAAGCAAATAGCACTTGACTGGAAAAAATCGGAGAAGAAGGAAGAAGTAATGAAGAATTTATACAATTTACTTTTTAAGAAAAACGATGCTATAGTTATTAATAAATTAGCTAAAAAAGTAGACAAACATTATAAAGAAACTAAGCAACCTATTGTAGTGGGTGCCATGGTTAAATTAAAAAAGAATTATCAGGTAGGAGAAGTGATTGGCTTTAAAGGCAAAAGAGCCATTGTGAAAATAGGGCAGCTTCCTATGAATATAGATTTAGATGATTTAATGGTGGTGGAGAAAATTGAAGAACCTAAAAAGAAGTAAATAAAAGAAGTAATAACCGCCAAAATTTAGAACCATGGTAATAGATAAATTAAGTGAAATTAATAAGTATGCAAGCCTGCATCCGCGTTTTGCCAAGGCTATTGATTATATTGTAACCTCTTCTTTTTTAAATATGGAACCTGGCACTGTACTAGTAGACGGTGAAGATATTAAGGCTATTATAATGGAAGGGAACTGTGTGTCTAAAGAAGAGTCGTTGGCGGGTTTTGAATGCCATAATACTTATATAGATATTCAAATTGTATTAAAAGGAAAGGAAACTGTGGGTTGGAGATCTAGAAAAAATTCTAGAGAACCCAAGGGTGAATACAGTGAAGAAAAGGATGTACTATTTTATGCAGATGCACCTACACTATTTTTTGAATTGCAGGCAGGTATGTTTAGCATTTATTTCCCAGAAGATGTGCATGCGCCCATGATAGGGGAAGGGGCTATCAAAAAAGTGGTTATGAAGGTTAGGGTTAAATAAATCCAATAAAAATACTAGTTTTATTATATGAAAAAGGGCCCTGATTATATACTATTGTTTTTCGCAGCTATTTATTTAATAGTACATTTTATTCCCGATTTAGGGGGCGCCGATGTAATGGGTGCGCAGTGGTTGTATACGAGTGTGGTTGATTTGGTGGTACTTGCCTATATTCTTATTAATAGAAAAATATATGCTGAAGCCATTTCAGCAGTTTTCAGTCATCAATTTACGCTTTTATATACTTTTTATTTTATTTGGGCTCTGATTTCCATAAGCTATGCCATGAATGCCATTGAGGCCATTGTCTGTTTGGCAAGATTAGCAAGTACCTTTTTTATTTTTATAAATCTTGCTATACTATTACATAAAAAAGATATTAAGAACTACTATTTACCCCTAGCGATATTAATTTCTATAGTTCTATTTTTTGATGCTTTTTATGTAATCAATACTTTTAAGCAAGCCATAAATTCTGAACTAGGTACATTTAACCCCAATAGTGCAACAGGTAATAATGGGAATAAAAACGTGATGGCAGCAAGCCTAATCATTAAATTTCCTTTCTGCTTATATCTAATATTGAATACAAAAATATGGGGTAAAATATTTGGGGTGATTACCTTATTTGTTGGTGCATTTGCAATTTTTATTTTAAGTACAAGATCTACCTTTGTATCGCTCTTGGGAATTATGATAATCTTTGCTGCCACTACATTATATTTTAGAAAAAAAGAAAATATAAAAAGCTCAATTATTTCTATTGCTTATTTTTTAGTACCCGTTGTATTTGCATTTTTCTTTTCAAATTTAGCATTAAGTAATATTAGTGAAGCATCTTCTAATGGTGCTGTAACAGATAGAATTCAGTCCATTCAATTAAATAACCAAGCTTCATCTGGTCGTTTACATTTATGGGAAGGTGCTATAGACTATTTTTTGAAGCACCCTTTTATAGGAGATGGTTATGGGAATTGGAAATTAGCTAGCATTCCTTACGAAAAAGAATTTACCAATGACTTGTATGTTCCTTATCACTCACACAACGATTTTTTAGAAGCTGCTGCCGATTTGGGTATTGTAGGTTGCTTAGCATATTTAGGCTTATTTGTAATAGCATTTATTTTTACCTTTCAAGTTTGGTTTAAAGAAAAGTATAAAGACTATCGCCTTTTCACCACCATTAGTTTTATGGCAGTTGCCTGTTATTTTATTGATGCATTTTTGAATTTTCCTACAGAAAGAACTTCGATGCAGACCATGCTAACTGTTTCTGTTGCCTTATTATTTGCTCCTGCATATTTAATTCAAAAAGACCCAGCTAAAAAAGTCAAACCATTTAAGTTTGTTTTACCTGCCTATATTATCATTGGATTTTTATTAATTGGTGGTTCCATCTTCATCAACAAACAAGTGTACGAGTCTTTGAAAGTGCAAAAATATGTAATGGGAGAAATTGATGCCGATCCTAAGATGGCATTGGACGAAGTGAAAGACGCCTTTCCTATGTTCCCAAATTTATCTACCTCTACACTTCCTATTAAAGCCTTGGTCGCTAGGTATTATTTTAGAGATAAAATGTACGACGAGTCGATGCGTTTATTAAATGAGAGCGAAAATGTAAACCCTGCCCTACATTATAACGACTTTATTAGAACTGCTATTTATGCAGCTAAGCAAAATTATGATAGCACAGCCTATTATGCTTATAGAGCTTTTTATAATTGGCCAAGGGCAACTTCTTATTATAAGAATGCCTTATTCGCGGCTGCTAAAAAGAAGGATACTGTTGAAATTAATAAAGTATATAATGTATATAAGAAGTATAGAGATGGGGGTGAGGCCGTGAATCAATATTTAATGGCCATGTATGAAGTGAAGGGCGGGGCTGATAAAAACATGATTAATATCTTAGATAGCGCTTATGTTCATTTCCCAAAAGATACAGTGCCACTTTTGAATGCTAAAAACCTATTAGCTAGAGGAATTGTGGGAGGTCAAGCTAGTGGGCAAGCTGTTTTCACGAATCAATATTCTATAGACGGAGGAAAGCTATTTGCAAAAGGAAAATATACACAAGCAGCGAATATGTATATAAAGGCGAGTAATGCGGAGCCAAATAATTATACGCATTATGAAAATGCAGCTATTTGTTATTATACGAATAATAATTTTGAAAAAAGCATTCCATATTTCGATAAAGCAGCTTCTTTTGCAAATAATAATACAGGTAAGTCTGAGTTTTTTAAAGCCATGTCACTTGTAGCCATGGGAAAGAATAGTGATGCTTGTGGGCCTTTACAAGCGGCTAAAAAGAAAAATTATCCAGATATAGATAAGTTTATTACGCTGTATTGTAAGTAAATTGATGAACTATTAAGTACCTGTAATGAGAAAATCCTACTTATTTATAATTTTTCTATTGACATTCGCAAAGCTGGCTAATGCACAATATCAAATAAAAATTAAGGCTATTAATACTTTAGATACGGTTGTCTATTTTAGAGGAACTGTATTTGATGAAAAAAACTTTATTCCAAAAGATACCATTAATTTATCGAAAGGTAGTTTCACGCTTAGCGCCAAAAAGCCAATACTAGGAGGTATATACTTTTTCTATTTTCCTAAATCAAAAACTAAAATTTTCTTTGCCTTAGAGAATAAGGACAGTGTAAAGGTGGAAATTTCTGGAGCTAATTATTTAGATTTTATAAGCTTCAGTAACCAAAAGAATAAAACCTTTATTGAGTATCAGCAATTAGAGAAAAAATTATCTAATTACGATACCCTTTTTGCTAAAGAATTAGCCCAAGGTAAAAAGTTTAATTTAGCTCAAAAGGCAGCCTTTTTTAAACTTAAAACTAATGAGTTAGTTTATTTTAGAACCAATGCCATGGAGCAATTGAAAAAGACGGATGCGCTTTACTTGCATTTCAATGCATTGAACCTTTTAGATGAGTCGGTACCCAGTAGAAAGAACTTTGCGGCTAGAGACCAGTTTATAAGACAATTTGATTTTAAATCGCCGAAACTCTTATTCACACCCAATTTACGAGCAGTACTTACAGAATACTTTTCTTATTATCCCTTACAAGCCGATTCCATTTCTAAAGGAGTTGACACTGTTATGAAAGCAGTGGATTGTAAAATGTTTATGGCCAAGTATGTGGTAGATTATTTAACTAAATTATTAAAGAACAGAGAAATTGTGAATAATACAGAAGCGTATAAGAAATTTGTACAGTCCTATTTGTTAAATGATAAATGCAAGGTTTTAGATGCCAAGCAAAAAACGACTTATAAAGAAGAAGTAGCCAATATAAGTACACTTAGTTTGAAGGATACCTGTGTGAACATGATTTTAAAAGACACGAGCAATAAGCTACAGAATTTACAAGAGTTTGCGAAACAATTTAGTTTTACTGTTATCATATTTTATGATCCCACTTGTGAGCATTGTAAAGTGGAGCTACCAATTATGGACAGTACACTAAATCTTTTGTATGCTAAGTATAATATTAAAATAGGTAGGTATGCAGTGTGTAATGAACCAAATATGCCATTGCCTGTTTGGAAGGACTTTATTAATAAATATAGTCTTACAAATAACTATGTGCATGTAAACTTGGGCGCCAATCTAGAAATTAGAAAAAGTTATGACGCTTTTACCAATCCCATATTTTATCTAATAGATAATAATGGCATTTTGATGGGTAAAAAACTGAGCCCTCAGACAGTCAGAAATATGATATTGGCTAATTATATTAAGTAAACATAGTAAATAGAATTAATTCTATTTGGCCTTTAATAAAGGATAATGAGCTCTAAGTTTCTTATTTTTAGATTGAATTCTAATAATAGCATTTATCTCAGTTCATAATTTAAACCCATGGAAACCAAAGTAATAATAGCAGATGACCACAGTATAGTAAGAATGGGTTTGAGTTCTTTAATAAAGCAATTTAATGTGCAAGTAGTAGACGAAGTGGCCACATGTAATGAATTAATGCAGGCACTAAAAAATGATACTTATACGCATTTAGTTTTAGACATTATTTTACCTGATGGCAATACCTTAGAAATTATAGAAAACATCAATAATTTATACCCTAAATTATCTATTTTGATACATTCCATGCAACCTATTGAAGTGTATGGTAAAATTTTGAAGAAGTATCAAATACATTCTTATTTATACAAAGGGGTTTCAGAGAATGAGATTAAGTTTCATCTAGAGTCTTTTATTAAGTCGGTACCTATGACAATGTCTAAAGTAATCGATAATGAAATAAACCCCTTTTCTACATTAGCGGTTAGGGAATTAGAAGTTTTACATTATTTATTAAATGGCTATAGAACCAAGGAAATAAGTACTCTTTTGGGGCTTAAAATGAACACTATTTCTACTATAAAATCGGTTATATTTGATAAAGTAAAGGCGGAATCATTTACGCATCTTTTACAATTGGCACATGTGCATCAAATTAGTTATTAACCGATTTCTATTTACACTAATGCTCCTATTAATAGGGGCTTCCTCTTTTTCACAATTGCCTTATACTTTTGAAAGGCTAAATACAGAATCGGGATTACCTACTAATACCATTAAGGGCTTGCAGTTCGACGAAAAGAATCGTTTTTTATGGATTGCAACCGAGTCTGGTATTGTAAGGTACAATGGGCACAATATTCAAAGCTTTGGAGACCAAGAAGAAAAATCAATTTTAAATAACAGAGTAGTATATTTTACGATTGCCAATAATGGAACTTTATTTGGCAAGTTTGTAGATGCTTCTAGTTTTTCGATTAAAGAAAATGATGTTGTTATAGGTAAAACAACTAGTATTGACAATAGCTTAAATGAATTTATTGAAAATAAGTATAATGTAAAATTGAGTAAAATAAAGACCATTTATAAAAGTCTTTATTTTAAAACATTTGAGATAAATAATGAAATACTTTCCATTAACGAAGACTACTTGCTTCGGTTTAACAATACTACAGTAGATACCTTACTAACTTTTAATAGTAAAGTCCAGAGCTTTCAAATAGGGAATAGGCTATACATTATTGATGAAAAAAATATTTTATCGGTAGTTTTATTTAATAATACTGCAAATACTTCTGGTAAAGTGCTTGTTAAAAAAGTAGATCATTCAGATAATTATTTTAAGATAAGCAAAGATGTAAAAG
Organism: Sediminibacterium sp.; assembly: GCA_044352855.1. Taxonomy (GTDB): domain Bacteria; phylum Bacteroidota; class Bacteroidia; order Chitinophagales; family Chitinophagaceae; genus Sediminibacterium. Next base: position 133,486 of record JBILDC010000003.1, read on the forward strand.
TTTTTCAGGATCTACCAATGGATGATGTTTTTATAATTATAGATCAAAAATTATATCGAATAAGCTTAATTGATAATAATTTTTCTTTTGAATTAGTCTTAGACAATTTGCCTATTTCTGAATATTACAAATTCGTTCAATTTGACAAAATAACACAAACAATTTATATAGGCACAGATAATAGAGGTGTTTTGGTTTGTAGGCCTAAATATTTTAATAGAATACTTCCAAATAATGCAATCCTGAATACTAGTACAAGCGCCTATGCACAGGTATTACTTAAAAATGGTAATATACAAGTAAATGATGGACCTATATTTGGTTCAGCCAAATTAACAAGCCCAATTATCTTTGACAAAAAATCTGAAACCAATACTTTTATTTCTAGCAAAAATGTACTCTATTTTACCAACGAAGATGGTATTATAGAATATGATATAATAAATAATAAGGTTATTAATAAATTCAAAAAATTTACGCGTAGAAATGCTTTTATAGAAGTTAATAATACAATGTATGCCATAAATGGTAGAGAAGTCATCAAAAAGAATAACTTAAACGAATGGGTTAGTATTTTAAAGTTTAATTGGGTTCCAACAAATTTTATGGTGTTTGATGTAAAACAGGAAAATGCCCAAGAGTTATTAGTAGCTACTACGGATGGAATGTATAAATACAACCTAGAAAAAAATACTTTTAAATTGTTTTATAGGGATAAGTCAAAAGCTAATTTTAGGAGTATTTATAAAATGGATGATTATTTTTTATTGGGAACTTATGGTAGTGGTGTATATATGTATAAGCAGGACACTATTAAGAAAATGCCTTTGGATCCTAATGACTATTTAAAATTTGCACATTGCTTTATTGAAGATGATGCACATAATATATGGGCAAGCACTAATAAAGGGCTTTTTAGGTCGCCTAAACAATCCGTAAAAGATTTCTGGGATTTTGGGCCTGGTAAAATTAAATATAGATATTTTGGAAAAATAGATGGGATTGATGTATTAGAAATGAATGGTGGTTGTAGCCCCTGTGCTATTAAATTACCCAATGGAAATTTTTCAATACCAGGTATTGATGGTTTAATTCAGTTTAATCCAGGTGATTTAAATAAACCCAATTACTTAAACATTAAACCTAATGTTTATTTAGATAAAATTATTATTGATGAAAAAACTACAAGTATTGAATCGTTTAATTTACCGCTTTCTCGTAAAACAAAGAGTATCGATTTTCAATTAGGTATTTCTGGTATGTTATCGGAGGAAAATGTAGTTGTAGAATATAAGTTTGCTTTAAATGAAAATTGGAGAAGAATTTCTATTAAGAACCCTAATATTCATTTAGATAAATCTTCTTTTGGTCAAAATGAACTATATCTAAGATGGAGAAATACGGCTAGTGATGAATTTGGTTCAATGAATTACCCTTTTTATGTTAATTATCCTAATGCAGTACATCCTTTAATGATATTGCTATATGTAGTAATAATTATATTTCTTATTTATTTTTACATTAGGATCAAAACTACTATTTTAGAAAAAAGACAAAAAGAACTTGAAGCTGAAGTAAATGAAAAGACAAAATCATTGGTAAGTTTAAATAAGTACTTAACTGAAAGAAATCAAGCAAAGGAGCAAGTATTGGCAATTATGAATCATGATGTATTAACGCCTCTAAAGTACATGCATATGACTGCAACTAGTATTAATGAAAAAATTGAAGATACTAATTTAAAAAAGTCAATCCAACAAATTGCTAGTACCAGTAAAGAATTGGAGTACTTAACTAGGAATATGTTAAACTGGGTTAAATTCGATAACACTAATAAATTATTAAACAGTCAAGAAGTAGATATTCATAAATTAATTTATGACTTAATTGATTTCGTTACTCCATTTATTGAAGGGAAAGATATTAGTTTAGAAAATAAAATTCCAATTCATACAAAAGTTAAAAATTGGCCTGAAGCACTTAGGGTATTAATGTACAATATTTTAATGAATGCCATTAAGTCAACAGAGGTAGGGATTATTTCTATTTCTATAGAAGACAGTAAATCTGGATATATTATTAAAGTTCAAGATAACGGTGTGGGCATGAGTGCTTCTATGGCTAAGTATTTAATGACTTGTAAGAGTAAAGATGAAGTGGAGCATTTGCCTAAGTATAAAAAAGGGAATGGGGTAGGCTACCAAATTATAAGAAATATTATTAAATTAATGAAGGCAAAATTAGAAATAGATAGTATTGAAAATAAAGGGACTACTGTAAGTATATTTTTTGTTATTTAGATAACTAAAAATTAAAGAACCTCAAATGTAGATGTATTATGTTCATCCATTTGAAATTGATACTTCCCTTTTTTTAATTCACCAATGTATAAACATGTGCGTTGTGTGAAACCTGCAATTTTTCCTTTCATAATTTCAGTTCCCCTTTCACACATAATTGTATAACTCTTACTGATATGTTGTTTATCAGAAAAAACTATTTCTAGTATATCATCTTTAACTATTTCAGTAATTTTTAACATTGCTTGGGGAATCATTGTTAATGCAAATTAGAATTATTTACATAGTTTCAAATAGAATTATATCTAAGGTACTTTTAAGAAATAGAAATAGATTAAAGTCTATCATAATTTATTAAATAGATTTAACTCTACGAATGTTAAAAACTATTTTTATTATTCAATAAATTCTAGAATTCGTTCTATGACATTAGTCATCTTTTTATAGAATTTTTGCAGATACCCTCAATCCGTATCTGAATGTCAATCGATAGATTTACAAGGCTTTATAATCTTTATACTAAAAAGAAGGATATTCTTATCTGTTCTTCAATTAGGGTATGTTTTTTCTTCTTTTTGACTGGAATAAGTTCTATTACATATGCACAGACACCATGTGTCGTTCCTTATAATCCCACTCCTGCATCAACCTGGGGCATGATACAAAAATTTCAATCAAGTGCTGTGATTTGGAATGGAGGAACTCCAACAGCTGCAGATTTAAATGGAGACGGCATTTCAGAAATTCTTGTTCCCGCTAATGATAACACTGGATATTTTGTTTACAAAGGTGATGGATCAAATTCATCTACAGGTACTAAGAATTTTGTTATTACAACCACTAATGAACGTTCCGTTCAACCTGCAATTGCGAATATAATTACAAGTAGTTCAACACCTGAAGTAGTGATGGTGAATGCTACAGGTTTTGTATATATTTTTAGTAGCACAGGTGGTACTGAATCCAACTATTTATACAAATCTACTACAGCCTCACAATATGATAATAGTAACTTTCTAAACCAAATTACTAAATCTGCAACACCTTATATAGTTGATATCGACGAAGATGGTACTGCCGAAATTGTGATCGGTTCGGATGTCTTTGGAATTGTAAATGGCGCGTTAGTAAAAAGGGTAGCTGGATTACCTTTAAATTATTCTAGTCAAACATATGGCTCAACTGGAACGCCTATTGATGTGATTGTTGTAGACATTATTGCATCCAATCCTGGTAAAGAATTAGTGTTTGGTTCAAAAGTATATGGTTTTAACCTGTCAGCAGGTACTATGACCTTATTAAAAGATTTAAGTACTGTAACTGGCTCAGGAATTGCAGCAAATGATAATGGCCCAACTGCTGTAGGTGATATGAACGGTGATGGTAAATTAGATATCGTTTATAATGGTTCCACTTTTGTAGTAATGTGGGATCCTAATGGAACCACTTTATCAAATACTTTAC
>JBILDC010000022.1:0-35854 GCA_044352855.1 Sediminibacterium sp.
ACTTGAAAAAGCAAGATTTAGTATAAGTAGGGAAATGAATATTGTAAACGATTTTTTCATAAGTAATAACTTGATAAGAAATATAATTAATATAAAATTAAATGGGAAAATACTCATTCCACCATTTAGTATAGCGCTCTTATTTTTTTGAATCAAAAATTTTACCTGCATTTAAAATATTATTAGGATCAAATACCTTTTTAATGCCCTTCATTAATTCCATACTTATAGGGTCAAACATCACTGGCATAAAAGACTTTTGAATTAGACCAATACCATGTTCACCACTAATAGTACCTCCAAGTGATTTTACCAATTCGAATACTTTAATAAGTATACCTTGTATCTCTTCATTTTCATAGCTCTTTTTATACTTAGGGTGGTTAATTCTAATATGCAAATTTCCATCTCCTGCATGTCCATAAGAAACTACTTTAAATCCATTGTCAAGGGCTAATGCTCTAACACCTTTTATTAAACGGGGTAGTTCAGCTCTAGGCACCACCGTATCTTCTTCAATGGTATAACCTGCTGCCACGGAGGCTTCGTTGGCTTTTCTACGTATTTTCCAAAGCTCATTTTTTTGTTGTGTATCATCAGCAAAATACAATTCACCTACTTCGTAATTTGCTAATACTTCTGCAATGGCTTCCATATCCTTCATCAACACCTCCATATCATTGCCATCTACTTCAATAATTAAATGAGCGGCTAAGTCTTCGGTAATTGGAATGGCTGTGCTTTCACATAATTTACTAGCTAATTTAATAGATTCAATTTCCATAAGCTCCATGGCACTAGGGGTAATGCCTGCTCTAAATATGGCACTCACTGCTTCACTCGCTTTTTCTACACTATTAAAAGGAGCAAGCATTAATAAATCAAATTTCGGATGTGGAATTAATCTTAAAACAATTTTAGTTACAATACCTAATGTGCCTTCGCTGCCTACTATTAACTGGGTTAAGTTATATCCTGTTGCATTTTTTAAAACATTCGAACCTGTCCAAATAATTTCACCAGTAGGAAGTACTATTTCTAAGTTTAAAACATAGTCTTTTACTACACCATATTTTACTGCCTTAGGCCCACCAGAATTTTCAGAAATATTACCCCCAATAAAACAAGATCCTTTACTAGCAGGGTCGGGAGGATAAAACAAACCTTTTTCTTTTACGGCATTTTGTAAAACTTCAGTAATCACACCTGGCTCGGTAGTGACTTGTAAATTTCTTTCATCAATTTCTAAAATAGTATTAAAACGCTCCATAGAAATAACTAAACCCCCTAAATGCGGAAGGGCGCCACCTGTAAGTCCAGTACCTGCACCTCTGGGCGTTACGGGAATTAAATGTTGATTAGAGAGAATTAATAATTTTGAAATTTCTTCAGCGGTTCTTGGCTTTACAACAACCTGTGGTGCGTAATGTAATTTTTCTGTTTCATCACTGCCGTATTTGGCAAAACTTTCCTCATCTGTAAAAAAGTAAGCAGCCCCTACAATAGACTTCATTTCTTCTAATAGGGAAGGGGTAATATTATTCATGCCAGTAAAGTGATTTAAAATCTGCTATTTAAAAAAGGCCATACAACATGCCATCTACCTTGCTTATGATTTCGCCTAAATCTTCTTCCGATTCACCGAATTTATTTTTGTCGCAGTCAATAATTAATATGGGGCCTTCTTTATAGCCATCCACCCATTTATTATAGTACTCGTTTAATTTTTTTAAATAATCCAAACGAATATTTTCTTCATACTCTCTTCCTCTTTTTTGAATTTGAGAAACCAAGGTAGGTACAGAGGCTTTCAAATAAATTAATAAGTCTGGAGGTTGTACCATTGTTTTAATAGTACTAAAAAATTTAAAATAGTTATCGAAGTCTCTTTTGCTCATAAGTCCCATCTCATGCAAGTTGGGTGCAAAAATATTAGCATCTTCATAAATGGTTCTATCTTGAATCACTGTTTCGGTTCCTCTTTGAATTTCTAAAATTTGGTTCAAGCGGCCATGTAAAAAATAAATTTGAAGGTTAAAACTCCAACGCGTCATATCGTCATAAAAATCCATCAAGTAGGGGTTGTGGTCTACATCCTCAAATTGTGGTATCCAACGATAATGCTTACTTAACATTTCAGTTAAGGTAGTTTTACCTGCCCCAATGTTTCCTGCGATTGCGACGTGTTTTGGTTTTTTAGCTTTTGCCATGTTGTGAAAATATAAAATAGTTTAGAACTATTTATCTATGTTAATAATTAATTCGTCTTGTTTAATAATCCATCCCAACGGCCTTTCTTACAATGGACAAAGTATCCGAAGCGCTTGCCCTGGCTTTATCTGCTCCCTGTCTAATGATCTTTGTAAGTAAGTCTTTGTTGTTTTGTAAATCAATTGCCTGATTACGAATAGGTTGAATAAAGCTAACCATATCCTCCGCCAATTGCTTTTTCATATCACCGTATCTTATAATACAATTACCTTCACTACTATTATTGAAATCGTCTTCAAATTTTTGCACTGTATCCTTGTCACTTACCAATTTCATTAAAGTAAATAAATTCTCAATATAATCGGGCTTCACTGAATTAGGTGTAAGGGGCCCTTGGTCGGTCTTCGCTTTTTTAATTTTATTACGAATAGCCTCATCTTCATCTGCTAAAAACAAAGTCGTGTTCTGATTTTCGCTCTTACTCATTTTCCCATTGCCATCTAAGCCCAATATTTTTACCAGTTCGTTATTATAATTAAAGGCATAAGGCAAAGGAAAGGTTTCACCATATCTGTAATTAAATCGCTCCGCAAAATTACGGGCCATTTCTAAATTTTGTTCTTGGTCCTTGCCCACGGGCACTTTCAACGCGCGGTGTATTAATATATCGGCTGCTTGCAGTACAGGGTAGGTAAGAAGTCCTGCATTTACATTCTCTGGTTGCATGCGCACTTTATCTTTGAATGAAGTGGTCTTTTCTAATTCTCCTTTATACGCCAACATATTTAAATACAAATACAATTCTGCAATTTCTGGCACATCGCTTTGAACATACAAAGACACTTTCTCTGGGTCTAGTCCACAAGCAATATTTTCAGCTACGACTCTGAGTACACTTTCTTTTAAAGTTTTAGTATCGGGATGGGTGGTTAAGCTATGCCAGTTGGCTACAAAAAAATAACAGTTGTATTCGTCTTGCATACGTACATAATTACGCATGGCCCCAAAATAATTGCCTAGGTGCAAGAAGCCTGTAGGCCTAATTCCGCTTAATACAATTTCCTTTTTCATAGAACTGCGAAGATAATGAATCAGGAACCCATTTTTTGCCATCTTTTTGGGATATTTGTACAGAATTTAAAAATAGTCAGTTTGTCAACAGTTTCTCTTTTATCGAGCCCCATTGAATACCTAAAAGGGGTGGGCCCTTTAAGGGCTGATATGCTTAAAAAAGAGCTGAGTTTATTCACTTTTAACGACCTACTGCACCATTTTCCGCATCGCCATATTGATAAAACCAAGGTTGGTACGATTGCCTCCATCACCCCTGATATGGATTTTATTCAAATAAAAGGGGTCTTACAAGGCATTGACATTATTGGGGTGAAAAGGTCGAAACGCTTAGTGACCCAATTAAAAGACGAGACCGGTACTATTGAACTGGCCTGGTTTCAAGGAATTACTTGGGTACAAAAAAATATTGTAGAGGGCCAGGCTTATCTAGTTTTTGGAAGGGTTAGTTTTTTTAATGGTAAGGCACAAATGGTGCATCCTGAAATTGAACCTTATCTGGCAACTACGATGTCGCAAAAATCTTTACTAGAACCTGTGTATTCCAGTACCGAAAAATTAAAGGCGCGTGGACTGAATGCCAAACAAATTGGTAAACTCACACAAACTTTATTTCAACAAATAAGTGATAGAGATGTTCCTGAAAATTTACCCACGCATTTATTAGAAAACAGAATGGGTAGATGGGAGGCCTATAGACAAATACATTTTCCCACATCACAAGCGCATTATAAAGAAGCCGTAGACCGATTAATTTTTGAAGAATTATTTATGGCGCAAGTAAGACTTAATTTAATAAAAATTGATAGACATAAAAATAGCAAGGGCCAGTTATTTGAAAAAGTAGGTAACTATTTTAATACTTTTTATAATAAACATTTGCCTTTTGAATTAACGGGTGCACAAAAAAGAGTGATTAAAGAAATTAGACAGGATGTGGGCAAAGGGTATCAAATGAATAGACTCTTGCAAGGAGATGTAGGTAGCGGAAAAACCATGATTGCATTACTTGCAATGTTAATTGCCGCCGATAACGGTTTTCAAAGTTGTTTAATGGCGCCTACCGAAATTTTAGCTTCTCAACATTATGAAAGTTTATCAGAATTATTAAAAGATATGCCCATTGAAATTGCATTATTAACGGGGAGTACAAAAATTGGAGAGCGAAGAAAAATTTTAAAAGGATTATTAGAAGACGATATACATTTTGTGGTGGGAACCCACGCCATTATTGAAGATGTGGTACAATTTAAAAATTTAGGTTTAGCAGTCATTGATGAGCAGCACCGATTTGGCGTAGCACAACGCGCTAAGCTTTGGAAAAAATCGACTATTCCTCCACATGTATTAGTAATGACAGCCACGCCTATTCCAAGAACATTGGCCATGACAGCCTTTGGTGATTTAGACTATAGTGTGATGGATGAACTACCTCCGGGCAGACAACCCATTAAAACAGTACACCGTTATGAAACATCTAGAGCTAGTGTAATGGACTTTGTCAAAACAGAAATTATTAAAGGAAGACAGGCTTATTATGTATATCCTTTAATTGAAGAAAGTGAAAAATTAAGTTTTGAAGATTTAATGCAGGGCTATGAACAAGTGAAAAGTTTTTTCCCAGAACCTACTTATAAAATTAGTATGGTGCACGGAAGACAAAGCAGTGTAGAAAAAGATACTAATATGCACCGATTCAAAACAGGGGATACACAAATATTAGTGGGCACTACTGTGATTGAAGTAGGGGTGAATGTGCCCAATGCATCGGTGATGGTGATAGAGAGTGCAGAAAAATTTGGTTTATCTCAATTACATCAATTAAGAGGCAGGGTGGGTAGAGGAAAAGAACAGAGCTATTGTATTTTATTAAGTAGTGTGAAAGCAGGAAGAGAAGCGAAGGAAAGATTAAAAATAATGTGTAATACCAACGATGGTTTTTTAATTGCCGAAAAAGATTTAGAATTAAGAGGCCCTGGAGATATTGATGGTACTAGACAAAGCGGAGCTTTGAACTTCAAATTAGCGAATATTATAAACGATAAAATAGCATTAGAAGAAGCAAGAGTAGCAGCTTTCGCTCTATGCGAAAAGGATCCAACCCTTCAATTGCCTGAAAATGCAATGATTAGGCGTTTTTTAATTAGTCAAAAAAGTAAAATTGGCTGGGGTAAGATCGCCTAAAGGATTCATTTTTTAATTAACTTGCCCTTAGTTATCAATAAAGTTTTTATTATGAAATATACGCCCTTAGATTCTCAAATATTTATTCAAAATAGAAAGCGTTTTGTATCCAAAATGCAAAAAAACAGTATTGCTATTTTTGTAAGCAATGATGAATATCCTTTGAATGGAGATGCCTTGCATGACTTTAAACAAAACACAGAATTATATTGGTTATCTGGTATTGAGCAAGAGGGTTCCATGGTTATTTTATTTCCAGACAACCCCGATCCAAAATATAGAGAAGTATTAGTACTAGTAAGACCACAGGAGTTAAAAGAAATTTGGGATGGTAAAAGATTAAGAGCCAACGAAGCCACTACCATTTCTGGTATTAAAACAATTGTATGGGTGGATGTATTAGATGGGATCCTACAACAATGGGTACATTTAGCAGACGCCATATATTTAGACTCTAATGAAAACGATAGAAAGAATAATTTATTAAGAACCAGTGAATACCGTTTTATTGATGAAATGAAAGCAAGGTATCCACTACATAATTTTTGCAGAGCTGCTACTATTATGAAGGAGTTGCGTGCAGTGAAAACGAAAGAAGAAGTGCAGGTCATTCAGAAAGCTATTGATATCACTGAAGTAGCTTTTAGAAGATTACTACAGTTCATTCAACCTGGTGTGAAGGAATATGAAATTGAAGCAGAGATTTATCATTCTTTTTTATCTCAACGTGCCACAGGAGTTGCTTACCATAGTATTATTGCTAGTGGTGATAATGCAAGAACCTTACATTATACAAGTAATAACAATGTATGTAAGGACGGAGAATTAATACTAATGGATTTTGGTGCTGAGTATGGTGGCTACTGCGCCGACTTAACTAGAACCGTTCCTGTCAATGGTAAATTCACTAAAAGACAAAAAGAAGTATACAATGCTTGTTTGCATTTACATGATTATGCAAAGTCTATTTTAAAACCAGGCATTAGTATTTTAAATTATACCGATAAGGTAGGAGAGGAAGCTAGTAAGCAGTTTTTAAAAATTGGTTTACTTAGTAAATCTGATATTAAAAATGAAGATGCCGAAAACAGAGCCTATAGAAAATATTTATACCATGGCATATCGCATCATTTAGGATTAGATGTACACGACTTAGGTACCAGAACTGCACCTATATCTGCAGGCATGGTATTTACAGTTGAACCAGGTATTTATATTAAAGAAGAAAAAATGGGCGTGCGTATTGAAAATAATTTTTGGATTACCAAAACGGGGAATCAGGATTTAATGAAAAACATACCTATTAAGTCTGAAGAAATTGAAGCCTTGATGCGAAGAGTTAAAAGCAGTAAAAAATAAAAATGAAAAAACAGATTCCTAATTTAATTACACTGCTTAATTTATTTTTTGGCTGCCTGGCCATTCTGGTTAGTTTTCAATCGGGTACCATGGCCACCATGGATGAAACAGGGGATATGGTTATTGAAATTCCAGAACAAATTTATTATGCGAGTATGTTTATAGGACTTGCAGCACTGGTTGATTTTTTTGATGGATTTGTGGCTCGTTTATTAAAAGTAAATTCTGCATTAGGAAAGCAACTTGATTCACTTGCAGATGTAGTAAGTTTCGGCGTAGCGCCCTCTTTTATTGTTTTTCAATTTCTAAGACTATCACTTGCTACCGATATCAATGCCTTATCGCATACTACAGTCATGATGGTGCCGGCCTTTATTATCGCCTTAGCAGGCGCCTACCGTTTAGCTAAATTCAATATCGATCCAGACCAATCCACTTATTTTAAAGGGGTGCCTATTCCCATGATTGGAATATTAACGGCAGCCTTTCCCTTAGTGTATTGGCAGTCTCAAACTACCATTTTCTCTAAATTATTATTGAACCCTACATTTTGGTATATCTATATTATTATAGTTTCTTATCTGATGGTGATGGATAGGCCCATGCTAGCTTTGAAGAGTTTTAGTGGTAAGAAGAAATTAATACTACCCTTAGCCTTAGTGGCAGTAGAAACCATTATTTCTGCCTACTTTTTTAAATGGATGGCCATCCCATTTGGCTTTATTGGCTATTGCTTAGTATCTTTGTTTTACAGAAAAACAATCACTCAATAAAATTCGTATGACATTTCAAGTTCAAATTAAAGTAATGCCTTTGAAAGATTTATTAGATCCTCAAGGAAAGGCAGTTTTAGGTGGCCTGCATAACTTGGGTATGACAGGGGTAAAAGATGTAAGAGTAGGTAAACATATTACATTACAAATTGAAGCAGCCAACGAAGCGGCAGCTAAAGAAATTGCAGAAACAGCAAGCAAGCAATTATTAGCCAATGCAGTGATGGAATATTTTGAAATTGAGGTGCTTAAGGCCTAGATTCTTTTAATTCATTTTTAATTATTTCCATGTTATATATTGTTCCTACACCTATTGGAAATTTAAAAGATTTTACTTTCAGAGCCATTGAAGTACTTCAAGAAGTAGATTTTATTTTATGTGAAGACACACGTACTTCTTCTAAGTTATTACAGCATTATAAAATTCATAAGCCACTTACGCCTTATCATCAACACAATGAGCATAAGGTAGTGGATCATTTAGTACAACAATTACAAGCAGGTAAAAATATTGCCTTAATTACCGATGCAGGCACACCTGGTATTTCCGACCCAGCCTTTTTATTAGTACGCGCTTGTAAAGCGGCAGGGGTGGCTATTACAAGTTTACCGGGTGCTACTGCCTTTGTACCAGCACTAGTAAATAGTGGTTTACCTGCCACTCGTTTTATATTCGAAGGTTTTATTCCCTTAAAAAAAGGCAGAAAGACTTTAATGGAATCTTTGGCGAACGAAGAGCGTACTATGATATTTTATGAAAGCCCGATGCGCCTAGTAAAAACATTAGAATTATTTGCGACTCATTTTGGCGCCGATAGACAAGCTTCTGTAAGTAGAGAACTTACCAAAATTTACGAAGAAAACATTTCGGACTCTTTAGCCAACTTAATTACCCATTTCTCTTCCAAGCAAGTGAAGGGAGAAATTGTGATTGTGGTAGAGGGTAAGCCATAGAAAAGTGATTTTCATATATATCCCCGTACACATATTTAATTAGACTTTTTCTAATTAATGAATTAAATTAGCTTCTTAATTCAATCTTATGATAAAGAAGCTATCCCTTTTGTTTATTGCAGTAATTGCATTTGTAAATTTCGCAGTGGCGCAAGCCGATCGTTGGCAACAACGTATCGACTATAAAATTAAAGCAGCCCTCGATGTTACCACTAATATTATGAAGGGGACAGAAGAAATAGTGTACACTAATAATTCACCCGATACTTTACGCAAGGTTTATTTCCATATGTATTGGAATGCATTTCAACCTAATTCTTCAATGGATGTTAGAAGTAGAGAACTTGGAAAAAATTTATTAAATTTTAGACGTGGTGCTATTACTGCTTCTAATGCAACTTCCTTAGGTCAAGAAGCTACACAAGATTGGGATAGAAGGGTAAGAGATCGTATACAAAAATTAACACCCACTGAAATAGGTTATCAAAGAATAAGTCAAATTTTAATCAATGGTAAGGCGCAAAAATTAATAGAGCACGAAACAATTTTAGAAGTGCAACTAACACAAGCCATTGCGCCAAAAACTTCTATTAAAATGAACTTGCAATTTGAAGCGCAAGTGCCTGTTCAAATAAGACGCTCTGGCCGTGATAATGCACAGGGTATTCGTTATTCAATGAGTCAGTGGTATCCTAAAATGGTTGAATACGATTATCAAGGATGGAATGCCAATGCTTATATAGCGCGAGAATTTCATGGTGTTTGGGGAAATTATGATGTGACTTTAAGTTTAGATAAATCTTATATGGTGGCAGCCACAGGTGTATTACAAAATCCTAATGCAGTAGCCGATAAGTTCGGTAATCTTTCTTGGAATTTCACTGGAAAAAATATTCATGATTTTATGTGGGCTGCAGATAATAAATACAAACATTTATCTAAAGAAGTACGTAAAGGATTAACCTTACATGTTTATTTTAAAGAAAAGAATGCTTCTTCTGATAGTGCATGGGCCAATATTTTATGGGCTGCTGAAAAAGTATTGCCGTATATGGAGAAAAAATATGGTGCTTATCCTTATCCACAATATTCCTTTATCCAAGGAGGAGATGGGGGCATGGAATACGGAATGGGCACATTATTACAAGGCCCTGGTCTTGGAACTGCTATTCATGAGTGGATGCATACTTGGTACCAGCATGTATTAGGCACCAATGAGAGTTTATTTCCTTGGATGGATGAAGGCTTTACTTCTTATGCTGAAGATGATATTACTTATTGGTATAATAATAATTATGCAACATTGTCGCCTTATATCAATGAAAAAGAAAAAGCAAGATTAAAAGCGGAAATAGAAACTGCAAAAACGCAATTACCCGCTATACAATTTGGAAATTATACCGGCTACCTTACTTTGGCAAAAAGTGGTATTGAAGAACCTATGAGTACACATTCCGATCATTATAATTACAATTATTCATATAGTAGCGCTGCCTATACTAAAGGGGCCACTTTCTTAGGCTTATTAGGCTATGTAGTAACTGATTCTGTAAGAGATGCAATTTTATTGAATTACTATAATACATGGAAGTTCAAACATCCTAATGCCAATGACTTTACAAGAGTGGCTGAAAAAACAAGTGGTATACAATTGCAGTGGTTAAAAGAATATTGGGTGAACTCTACTAAAACCATTGATTACGGTTTAAATAATATTGAAGTGAATGCCAATAATGCAAACGCTATTATAAGTATTCAACGCAATGGTAAATTTCCTATGCCTATTGAAGTACTTGTTACTTATAAGGATGGTACTAGTGAACTGCATTATATCCCTTTGGATTTAATGTTAGGCGCCAAACCAGCAGAGGGTAGTGTTAAAAGAATTATGCATACAGAATGGCAATGGGTAGCCCCAAGCTATAGTTTTGAAACCAGTAAGCCACTCTCTACATTGAAGTCAATTGAGATTGATCCTAGCCAACGCATGCCTGATATTAATAGAAGTAATAATAAATTAGAGATACCTAATTAATTTGAAATAAAATTAAATAGATTATTGCTACGAGTGAACATCGAGCTCTAGCGTAAATAAAGTTGTAAATACGAACGTTAAAAAGTCAGCATGTTTGAGCACGAAGTGCGAGTTCTGACTTTTAGTTTGGATTTACAACTTTTAGCGTTAAAGAGCGAGTTGGGAACGAGAAGCAGTATCTATTTATAATATATCAAATAAGATTAAGGCTTCTTAACCTGTATGATAAACTTCTCTTCAAAATAAGCTTCTTGAAAAATGTCATGAATGGACATCATTTTAGGACGCAGTCCACTTTCAAAAATTTCTTGGTGCAAGTCCCCACCTTTTAAACAAATCAAAGCATTGGCTTGATCGGGCTTTTTATGTAAAATAGGTCCGGCCCATTTCCATAAATCTTTTAAAGGCGCCACGGCACGACTTATAGCGTAATCGAATTTTTTATTCTTTATTTCTTCTACACGGGTATGTTTAGTGGTAATATTTTTAATACCCGCTATTTCACAAACGGCGTCTACTACTTTTAATTTCTTAGCAATACTATCCACTGCTAAAAACTGCACTTCAGGAAAAAAGATAGCCAGTGGCACGCAAGGGAAACCACCTCCGCATCCAATATCAATTACTTGAGTGCCTTTCTCCCATTCTGCAATAGCTGCAATACTTAATGAATGCAAAATATGATGCAAGTAAATATGATCAATGTCTTTTCTAGAGATTACATTAATTTGACTGTTCCACTCTTTGTAAGCGGGCTCAAGTGCTTCGAATTGACTTAATTGCTTTGGCGTGAAATCGGCAAAGTACTTGGTAATTAATTCCAATTTTTCTGTGGGGCTTTCCATACACTAGGCAAGGTAAATAAATAATAGAAGATAGACCAAAAATCAAATAAAATAAACCAAGGCCATAGGTCTAGCTCATTGAGCTTTTTCATAGTGCTTCTTAATATAGTTCCTTGTATTAGCATTCTAATGCTCCATAAGGAAGCTAATAAAATATACTCTTTGGTAAATACAATGGCGGTAATTAAAATGGGGTATACTAAAAACTGACTAATAGCATAAAAAGCAAGTAGGGTAGCATGTGATAATTTATAATACTTACTGGTGGTATAATGCCTGTATTTTTGATTCATCCAATCATGCAAGCTCGTTTTAGGTTCACTTAAAGTATGGGCGTCTTTATCAATGACAATGGCAGTATTATGTTTATTGGCTACTTGGTTAATAAATAAATCGTCGTCGCCACTAGGCATTTGATTGATGGAAGAGAATCCCTTATTACGAATAAACACATCTTTCTTATAAGATAAATTTCTTCCCACACCCATATAAGGCATACCTGCTAAGGCATAAGAAAAATATTGTAAGGCGGTTTGAAAAGTTTCAAAACGTATAAGCTTATTAATTAAACCTGGCTTCTTTTTATAAGCACCATAGCCTAGTACAATTTCAATACCCTCATCATAACCATCTTGCATAAGTCGCATCCAATGTTCGCTCGCTGGAACACAGTCGGCATCGGTTAGTAGTAAGGTTTCATTTTTAGCCGATTTAATGCCAATAGATAAAGGAAATTTTTTTCCGTTGATCATTTTAGCTTCCTGAGAAAGTAAAACCGGATTTAAATTCTTAAACGATTTTTTAAATTCTTCCAATAAATATTTTGTTTCATCTTCTGAGTTATCGTTCACTAAAACTACTTCGTGCGTAGTATTATACTGCTGTACTAAAACACCCGGTAAATTATTAGCTAAATTAGCAGCTTCATCTCTTGCACATATAACCACTGAAATAGGGTGTTCCATATGTGTTGCCTTTTCGGGCTTCTTATAAATAGCTAATCTCAGAAAGAAGTATAGATAATAAAACAGCTGTAGGGCAATGATGCCTATAAAGCTGCCTATCAATAAGTTTGATAGTGGAAGGTTAGTTAACATGATACAAAAGTATAGCATGCACCTTCAACTACTTCAGTTGGACATTGAATGTGGAAAAATAGCCCATTTGACCTTACCTTTGCGCCATGGCGGCACTTCAATTTAACTTAGCATATCAAAGCAAAATAGGGGCATCAAGGGCAGGTACTATTACCACCGACCATGGTGAGATCCAGACCCCTATATTCATGCCTGTTGGAACCATCGGTTCTGTAAAGGCAGTTACTCAACAGCAACTTAAAAAAGATATCAACGCGCAAATTATTTTAGGCAATACCTATCATCTTTATTTACGACCAGGAACAGAAGTAATGGAGGCTGCTGGTGGCTTACACCGTTTTATGGGTTGGGACCGACCTATCTTAACCGATAGTGGTGGCTACCAGGTTTTTTCATTGGCATCGAATAGAAAAATTAAACCAGAGGGCGTTTTATTTCAATCGCATATTGATGGCAGCAAGCATTTGTTTAGTCCTGAAAAAGTAATGGATATTCAAAGAAGTATTGGTGCAGATATTATCATGGCTTTTGATGAATGTCCACCTTATCCTAGTGAATATGAATATGTGCAAAAGAGTATGGATCTAACCCATTTGTGGTTGGACAAATGCTTTAATAGGTTAGCAGAAACGCCCGATTTATATGGCCATACGCAAAATTTATTTCCCATAGTGCAAGGAGGTACTTATGCCGATTTAAGAAAAGCATCTTGCGAATATATTAGTTCAAAAAATGCAGTGGGTAATGCCATTGGCGGGTTAAGTGTGGGAGAGTCGGAACAAGAACTATATGATTTCACACAATTATGTTGTGAAAATTTACCAGTAAATAAGCCAAGGTATTTAATGGGTGTGGGTACGCCGTGGAATATTTTAGAAGCCATTGATTTAGGTGTTGATATGTTTGATTGTGTGATGCCAACGCGCAATGGCCGTAATGGAATGGTATTTACTTCTCAAGGCGTTATTAATATTAAGAACAAGCAATGGGATAGCGATTTCTCGCCATTAGATCCGGGACTTCCTAATGAAATGAGTCAATACTATACAAAGGCCTATATGCGACATTTATTTATGGCTGATGAAATATTAGGTTTACAATTAGCCAGTATTCAGAATCTATCTTTTTATCTTTGGTTAGTGGGGCAGGCTAGAGAGCATATTATGGCAGGCGATTATACTAGTTGGAAAAAAACAATGGTGGCACAAATAAGCAAACGATTATAAAGCCCTACAATAAAATTAAAAAAAGTAATCAAAACATCATTTGAAAAAATTAGATTGGTACATATTAAATAAATTTTTAAAAGTTTTCTTTTTCTCTATCTTTTTATTCACTGTCATAGCAGTAGTGATTGATGGAAGTGAAAAGACAGATGATTTTGTATACTCAGGTTTTTCTGCATCAGAAATTTTTACCCATTATTATATTGGTTTCATTCCACATATCATTGCACTACTTTTTCCTTTATTTGTTTTTATAGCAGTGATATTTTTTACATCTAAAATGGCAGGTCAAACTGAAATCATTGCCATACTCGCTAGCGGCACATCTTATAATAGATGGTTAAGGCCTTATTGGATTGGAGGCGTTTTCTTAGGATTGTTTTTATGGATATCTAATTTATATTTTATTCCGAAGGCCAATATTATTAGAGGAAGTTTTGAAGCTTCTTATGTCGATGCGCATTCTAGTTACAATGCCTTAATTCAAGGTTCCACTGATATTTATTTTAAAGTAGACTCCTTTACTTATGCAGGTATTTACGGATACGATACAGCAGCAAAAAGAGGAAATAATTTTTTTATTTATAAAGTAGAGGGAGATAAAGTAATTTATAATTTAAGAGCGGAGACTATTTTATGGGATACTGCCTCCAAGCAATGGTCATTATCTGAAGTGATAGAAAGAAAAGTTTTTAACAATAGAGAGCAGATGAATTATGTTTCGTCTATGCGTAAAAAATTTGGGTTTTTGCCATTGGACTTAGAGAAAGACAAATACACCAAGGATAAGTTAACCACCCCTCAATTGGTCAAACAAATCAAATTGGAAGAAATAAGGGGTTCGGAGGTTTTAAATGAACTACGTATTGAAAGATATAGGAGGGACGCTACCCCCATTACAGTATTATTATTAACCCTCATTGGAGCCATCATAGCGGGGCATAAAGTAAGGGGTGGATCAGGGTCCCACCTAGCACTAGGCTTCATTATAGCAGCCGTTTTCATCATTACCGACAGGTTCTCCACTATCTTCTCTACCAAGGGTAATTTATCCCCCTTATTGGCCGCCTGGATACCCAATATTATTTTTGTATGGGTGGTATATTATTTGTACAAAAAAGCAGCTAAGTAAACCTTTTTTTGAGTTAACTTTGTGCCGAAATTTAAACGTTTTTCAATCACAATATTTAGGTTATGGAAGAAATTAAAGACAGGTTTAGCGTTAAAGCCACAGCTGCTGTTTTGGAGATTAAAGAATTAATCAAAGAGCATGGAGATAAAAAAATTGGTGAAGTAACCTTAGCGCAGGCTTATCAAGGTATGCGTGGTATCACTGGACTTGTTACAGAAACAAGTTTATTGGATGCACAAGAAGGAATTCGTTTCAGAGGATTTACCATTCCTGAATTACAAGCAAAATTGCCAAAAGCGCCCAATGGGGATGAACCTTTGCCAGAAGGTTTGTTTTATTTAATGATGATTGGAGAATTGCCGGCGGAGAGGGATGTTAAAAAAGTTACGAGTAATTGGCAAAGAAGAAGTCATGTGCCTTCACATGTATTTGATGTAATTGATGCCTTTCCAATAAATAGTCATCCTATGACTATGTATGTTGCAGCGGTAATGGCTTTGCAAACTGAATCTAAATTTGCACAAGCTTATGCAAAGGGAGTGAATAAAAAAGATTACTGGCAATATACTTATGACGACTCCATGGACTTAATTGCACGTTTACCAAGAATAGCAGCTTATATCTATAGAAGAAAATACAAGAATAACCAACATATTCACCCGAACGGTTTATTAGACTGGGCAGGTAATTTAGCTTATATGATGGGCTTTGAAGATGAAAGCACTAAAGAATTAATGAGATTATATATGACCATTCATGCCGACCATGAAGGTGGAAATGTATCTGCACATACTACACATATAGTTGGTTCTGCTTTGAGTGATCCTTATCTAAGTTATGCTGCAGGTATGAATGGATTAGCAGGTCCTTTGCATGGTTTAGCCAATCAAGAAGTAATCAAGTGGATTTTAGAAATGCAAGAAGCCATTGGTTCTGATGAACCAACAGCCGTTCAAATTGCAGACTATGTTAAAAAAACTTTAGCGGAAGGAAAAGTAGTGCCAGGTTATGGCCACGCGGTATTAAGAAAAACTGATCCTCGTTTTACGGCTCAAATGGAATTTGGTAAAAAACATTTAGCGGATGATAAATTAGTGAATACGGTTTGGAAAATTTATGAAACTGTACCACCTATTTTAGAGTCATTAGGAAAAGTAAAAAATCCTTGGCCGAATGTGGATGCACATAGTGGCGCCTTATTAGTTCATTATGGTATTGTAGAATATGAATTTTACACCGTATTATTTGCTGTAAGTAGAGCCTTAGGGGTTTTGGCAAGTTTAACATGGGATCGTGCATTAGGTTTCCCATTAGAGCGTCCAAAATCTGTTACCACAGAAGCAGTTAAACTTTGGTTAGACGGTAAAGGAGAAATTTAACGTTTAATTCAATAGGGGAATTAGCTCAGTTGGTAGAGCGCTTGCATGGCATGCAAGAGGTCAGCGGTTCGAACCCGCTATTCTCCACATTTTAATTTATTTTTTTTAATGCCTTCTATATTCAGGCTTTCCTTAATTTTATTATTTTCAAGTATCTCCCTATTTTCAATGGGGCAACAGCTTGCGGTTTTAATGAAAGTAGTAGATGCTAAAAATAATCCTGTGGGCTTTGCGAATATTTCTATTCTAAATAAAATTGACAGCACAAAAGTTTCCAATGCGATTACCGATAGTATTGGTATTACGAAAGTAAATCTAGCCCCAAAAAATGCTTATATCATTAGGGTGTCGGCCATAGGGTATAAGAAGTATAGCAAAGATTATTTTATTAATGATCAAAGTTCTATAGCCATTAAACTTACTGAAGACCCTACACAATTAAATGAAGTGGTGGTAAAATCAACGAAGGCTTTAATTCGTCAAGAAGATGATAAGTCGGTGGTGGATCCTGAGCCCTTGGCTGCCAGTTCTACCAATGCTTATGAAACTGTTGAAAAAGTACCCGGTGTTTTTATAGACCAGGATGGCAATATTTATTTAAATGGCCTCTCTCCTGCAGGAGTTCAAATTAACGGACGTGATTTAAGAATGAGTGCTGCCGATATTGCCATTCTATTAAAAAGTTTACCGCCTAATGCCATTCAAAAAATTGAATTAATTAGAACACCTTCTGCCAAGTATGACGCTTCTGGCGGCGGAGGACTCGTGAATATCATTTTAATGAAAGGGGTGAAAATTGGTCTTAACGGGTCGGTGAATACAGGGTTTTCGCAAGGTGAATATGGTAATCAATTCATAGGATTTAATTTGAATAATAATAATGATAAATTAAGTTCTTATGTAAATGCGCAGTATAGTAATAACAATGGGGTTACGATTACTAATTCAGATAGAATACTTTCCATTGATTCTGTATTGAAACAAGAGGCCAGAGCCGTATCACCCAATCATTCAGCAAATTTGGGTTATGGATTTGGCAAAACCATTAAAGATAAATGGGAATTCAATTATGATGGCAGAATGAGTCAAAATAAATTTGATAATACTACTAATAGTAATTCTTATTTGCGTCAAATTTCTGTCAATCAAAATACAGGTAATATACAAACCTCTGTAAATAATAAGGGTACTAATAATTTTATGAATCAATCTTTTAGAATGAAATTAAAATTAGATACAGTAGGTGGCGAGTGGGTAAATGATGTATCCTTTAATTTTTCAAAAAGTAGTACCGATCAAGACTATGCTAATTTATTCCTCGCTAGAAATACAAGTTCAGGCGGAGAGGGTGATTTTGGTAATGATAGAAACTTTTTTACTTATCAGTCCGATATTAGAAAAAAAATAAGGGGTATCAATATTGAGTCGGGTGTTAAAACTTCTATTTTAAATTTTAATAATAAATCAAATTATACTAAAAATATTGCAGGTCTTATATCACCAGACCCTTTTCGTACCAGCAAGTTTAGTTATAAAGAGCAAATCAATGCTGCTTATTTGCAAGGTTCTAAAACATGGGGTCCTGTTGTTTTAAAAGTGGGCTCAAGGTTGGAGCAAACTATTATGCAAGGGCATCAGTTTATTCCTAAGGACACCACTTTTTCAATCAATAGAACGGACGCCTTTCCTTATGTGTATTTAAGTCGTAAGATTTTAATGATCATGAACTATGAACTGCGAGGGTTTTTAGTATATCGCAAAACAATTAGCAGGCCTTCTTATGATTATCTAAATCCTTTTGCTAAATACATTGATCCTTTTTTATATGAAGTGGGTAATCCTAATTTAAAGCCTCAATTCACTAATAACTACGAGGCCAATATTAGTGTTGACGACAAACCATTATTTGCTTTTGGAGTCAATGAAACCACCGATATCTTCACCAATGTAGTATATCAGTCGCCCACAAATAAACAAGTGAGTTATAGAACTTATGATAATCTAGGAAAGAGCAGAGAAACTTATTTTAGAATTATTGGGGTCATTCCTCCTGGTAAAAAGTTTTTTGCAGTATTGGGTACACAATATAATAGAAATAATTATACTGGATTTTATGAAGGTAAGCCCATTATGTTTAATAGAGGTACTTGGTCTGTTTTTACTTTTCAATCCTTTAAGTTAGATGGCTTATCAACCATTACTTTGAATGGTTTTTGGAGATTTAAAGGACAACAACAATTTTACGAGTTATCCGATTTTGGAACATTAAATGCGACTATTAACAGACAATTTTTAAAGAAAAAATTAACCATTACTGCTAGCTATAATGACTTCTTATTTACCAATAAAAATAATTTCGTTTTAAATCAAGGAACGCAGAATGCAGTAGGTTACAGAGCAACAGATTCAAGAAGAGTGGGCTTATCGCTTCGTTATAATTTTGGTATCAAGCCAAAGGAAAATAAGATGGATATGCTAGACCAAGCTGAAAGAAACTAGGCATTATTTTTCACTGACCTAACCTTCTTGCTATTAATTTATTTAATCTAGTTACTTATCCTAGTTGTTCTATTAACGCAAATACACTCATCGATCCCATAATAGCCACCACCATCCAACCCATGAGTTCAATCCAAAGTGGGTATTTAAATTGTTTTAAAGAAGGTAATTTTCTGCCGGCAATAAGCATGATAGATAATGCAAATGGTAAAATAAATCCATTCACTAAACCTGCCATCAGAAGTAACTCTTTAGGTTTTCCTAAAATAACAAATAGGGAAGTGGATATCACTATAAATGCAGTGATTGCTTTTCGCTCGTTTTGAAGAAAAGCAATTTTTGTATTTTTTATAAAACTATAAGATGTATAAGAAGCGCCAATGACAGAAGAAATGGCGGCACTCCATAATACAATGCCAAAAATAAATAAGCCCCATCTTCCACCTGCCGATTCAAAAACAGTAGCAGCCGGATTATTTTTATCTAAATGAATGCCTTTACTTACAATGCCTACCACTGCTAGAAATAAAATAAAACGCATGATGGAAGAAATTAAAATACCACGGCTAGCTGTTTTAGTAACAAAACTAATATGTTCACTACCCTTTATACCTGCATCAATGAGTCGGTGCGCACCTGAAAATGTAATATAGCCTCCCACTGTACCTCCTACAATAGTGACAATTGCGAGTAAAGAAAATTTTTCAGGAATAAAACTATGGTGCACTGCTTCTAAAATAGGAGGGTCCGCTGCATAGACAATAATTAAAGTAAGACCAATTTTTATAATGCCTAAAACCTTGGTGAGTTGGTCTAACATTTTTCCGATTTCTTGAATCCAAAAAATGACAATCGCTACGATGCCACTTATAATGGCTCCTTTGGCAAAAGAAATACCTGTTAAAATATTTAAAGCTAATCCGCAGCCTGCAATATTGCCAATATTAAATGCAAAGCCTCCGAGAATGACTAAAAAAGAAAGTAAATGCCCTAGTCCTGGAAAAACTTCATTGGCAATTTCTTGTGCACGCATACCTGTTAAAGTAATAGCACGCCAAATATTTATTTGCGCACCAAAATCTAAAATAATTGAAATCAGAATGACAAAACCGAAACTGGTTAGTAATTGTTCGGTGTAAAAAGATGTTTGTGTTAAAAAGCCAGGACCAATAGATGAATTGGCCATTAAAAAAGCAGCCCCCAAACCAAGGCCTGTCATGGAAGGTAGCCTAGGGCCTTGATTAAGCTTGTGTAATTTCAATCTTATTATTTTTTAAACTTGTATGAATGGCTTTAGCAAATTCAATTGCGTTGATACCGTCTCCATGAATGCAAATGGTATCAGCTTCAATGTCAATAGGGTCGCCCTGAATGGTATTTACTTTTTGAAGTTGAATAATATCTAGTACTTGTTTGCAAGCAAGTTCTACTTCGTGAATCATGGCATGTTCTAAATATCTTGGAGTAAGGTGTCCGTCTAATTGATAAGTTCTATCGGCAAAAACTTCATTGGCAAAAGGCTGACCTAATTTTTTTGCTTCTTGTATAGTTTTACTTCCACTTAATCCGTAAATAATAATATCAGAATCGATAGCTTGAATGGTTTGAATAAAAATTTTGCTTAAGGCTGCATCTTTTGCACAATCATTGTATAAGGCGCCATGTAATTTTACATGATGTATTTTTGCACCTAATGGAATGGCTACTTTTTCAAAAATATACATTTGTTCTGCGATGAGTTCTGCCATTTCTAAAAGAGATAGCATTTGTGAAACGCGTCCAAAATTTTCCCTATCAGGATAACCAGGGTGTGCACCTACGGCAACATTATTTTTCAAGGCAAGTTCAATTGTTTTTTTGAGGGTATCTAAATTACCCGCGTGAAATCCGCATGAAATATTTGCACTACTTATATAGGGCATAATTTGAGCTTCGTTGCCCATGCCCTCACCCATGTCGCAGTTAAGATCTATGGATGAATATTTTTTCAATTTGTTGGTATAATTTATGTGCAGTATCAATTGTCGTTTTCATAAAATGAATACTTGAATGATTGGATACTTGCGCAAGCCTAGGTAAATCTACCAAAATAATTTGACCCAAATTCGCATAGCCTCCAATGGTTTGATGGTCGGCCATTAAAACCATTATCTCTCCATTGGGTAGTAATTGTAAGGTGCCTCTAGTCACTGCTGCAGATAAGTATTGTTTGGGCTTACTCAACTGAAGTAAAGCTCCTTTAAGGGGATAGCCCATTCTATTTGCTTGCATACCAATTTGATATCCAGTACTTAAGAATGTTTTTTGGGAGGCCTCCGTTAAGTCCTGCCAAGCAGGGCCAGGGATGAATTGTAAGGGGGCGGTAGAAAATACATGACTACGTATATCATTCATTATGGGGCTAGTACTAGTCTCATAATGCTGCACCTTTTTTTTACTCATGGAGGGACTTACTTCCCATTCAAATTGGTCGTTTTTTTGAATTCTTTTTGCAAAAAAACTATGACTATTTAACCAAGCTTCTTCTTTTATTTTTCCTTGAATAGCAATATAACTTATTCTACCCTCAATAGGTTTTAAAAATTGCAAGGTATCATTTTCTTTTACTTCAATAGCTGTATCTAAGGCAATACTTTTTTCATTCAATACTGGAACAAAATTGGCACCACTGATACAAATGGTATAGGACTTTGTAAAAGTAAAACTACTTGCAGGAAAATGAATTTCAAAAACAGGTGATTGTTTAGGATTGCCTAAAATAGTATTTGCTAAGCTCGCTGATTGATAATCTAAATAACCACTCGCTTGAATACCTAAATGCTGATAACCATAACGACCTATGTCTTGGATCGTATCAGAGATTCCGTTTTTTATAATTTTAATGGACATAGAAATTATTTATACTCATTTAGTTTTTCAAATTCTGAAAAGGAGATAGGATAAAATTGTATTCGATTACCGGCCTCCAGTTTCCCTAAAGTAGATGGGGCTTTATCAAAAATTTTAATGGGCGTTCTGCCAATAATTTGCCATCCACCAGGAGAATTCATGGGATAGATACCCGTCTGCATACCAGCAATTCCTACACTTCCAGCCATTACTTCTTTTCTTGGGCTAGGGTGCCTCGCAATTTGTATAGCGGCATTTACTTTACCCATATAAGCAAATCCAGGTAAAAATCCCAAGCAATATACTAGGTAAGTTGCTTCAGTATGTATTTTTATAATATTTTCAATAGAAATTTTGTTTTTTGATACTATATTTTCTAAATCAATACCAAAGCATTCATCATAACAGACAGGAATTTTAATTATATTTTCTGCTTGTGTACTAATAGTTTTTTCTGTTGAATTTCCTGTATCAATATTTGTAGTTGAACTCTTGAAAGCATTTAGTATAGAGTTTCCGAACTCAATTATAGATTGATTATTTTTAACTGCAATATTATTTTTATAAAATAAATCAATATCATAGACTAGTGTAAGTGTATGATAGGAGGGAATTAATTCTTTTATAAAATCAAAATGAAATGCTTCAATACTTTTTTTCAAAGCAATTATATTTTCTATAATGTCTTCGCTCATTTTTTCTTCTAATGAAAAAACAAGTGCATGGTCTCCTAAAATTTTCAGCTCCCAATTATTATTTTCAAAATTTGTTTTCATCAAGAGAAAAGATAAGAAAAAATCAAAAACTAGGCCAAATTCAATTTTTTAAACCTAATTCTAGAAAAAAAGCCCTAAAAAATAATAAAATAACCCATTGTATGCGTAAATTAAACACAGAATATATTACTAGTTAGTGTACAAATAACAATATTTTATAATATTATCAAAGAAACTGAGCAAACACTTGTTGAATTTAAGAAACTGTTATATTATTGAAATCTGTACTTGCTTATTAACTATGAAGATCCATTAAAATAGGTAATATTATATACGAGGAGTCGGTTTATAATAATTACAAAGCAAATTAATTTAAAACATGTCTACAAAAAATCAAACTTACGATGCCATTGTGATTGGCTCAGGAATTAGTGGAGGATGGGCTGCTAAAGAACTATGTGAAAAAGGTTTAAAAACATTAGTGCTAGAGAGAGGCCGTGATGTAGTGCATTTAAAAGATTATCCAACGGCTACAAAACATCCTTGGGAATTTCCACATAGAGGAAAGAAGACTATCGAGCTTGTTAAAGACAATCCTATTGTACAAAAATGTTATGCTTATAATGAAACCTCTGCTCATTTTTTTGTGAAAGACAATGAACATCCTTATGTACAAGAAAAACCTTATGATTGGATTAGAGGGTATCAAGTAGGAGGTAAGAGTTTATTGTGGGCGCGTCAAACACAAAGGTGGAGTAAATATGATTTTGAAGGACCTGCTAGAGATGGTTTTGGAGACTGGCCTATTACATATGATGAATTAGCACCTTGGTATAGCCATGTTGAATTATTTGCTGGCATTAGTGGCAACTATGATAAATTAGATACTTTACCCGATAGTGAATTCTTGCCTGCCTGGGAAATGAATGGGGTTGAAAAAGCTATGCAGTCAAGTATCATGAATAAATTTAAGGACCGTAATGTAGTGCAAGGAAGATGCGCGCATTTAACAGTACCTAAACCTATACATATTGAGCAAGGTCGTCAGCAATGTCAGGCGCGTACCTTATGTGAAAGAGGCTGTCCATTTGGGGGCTATTTTAGCTCTAATGCCTCTACCATACCTTGGGCACAGAAAACAGGTAATTTAACGCTGCAAACCAATTCGGTGGTGCATTCCATTATTTATGATGAAGCCAAGCAGAAAGCCACTGGGGTAAGAGTCATCGATAGTGTTACCAATGTAGCTACTGAATATTATGCTAAAATTATTTTCTTAAATGCGGCCACTTTAAATACCAATTTAATTTTGTTAAATTCTACTTCAAAGCGTTTCCCTAATGGCTTAGGCAATGACAATGGTTTATTAGGAAAATATGTAGCCTTTCATAATTATAGAGGAAAACTATCGGCCTCCATTGATGGACCCATGGATGAATACCATTATGGTCGTCGTCCCACACAACCCATGATGCCTAATTTTAGAAATGTACATAAACAAGAAATGCAATTTCAAAGAGGCTATATGACTTTCTTTGGTGCAAGCAGGGGTCGTGCCCAGGCAGAAGGTGTCGGCGGTGAGTATAAAGATGCCATTTCAGAACCAGGTAATTGGTATGTGTCTATGATGATGCAAGGAGAAACTATTCCAAAGAAAACCAATCATGTAAGATTAAGTACCGATCAAAAAGATAAATGGGGTATACCTCAATTAATTACTTCTATTGATTATGATGAGAATGATGTTTTATCTATGAAAGATTTTATTCAAACAGGTTCTGAAATGTTGGATGCTGCAGGTTGTAAGAACATTAGCTCTAATGATACTAAACAGGCGCCTGGTTTAGATATTCACGAAATGGGAGGGGTAAGAATGGGAAAGGACCCTGCTACTTCTTTATTAAATGAACACAATCAAATGCATTTATGTAAAAATGTTTTTGTTACTGATGGTGCTTGTATGGTAAGCACAGGTACACAAAATCCATCCCTTACATTTATGGCCTTAACTGCAAGGGCAGCTAATTATGCAGTTGAGCAGATGAAGAAAAATAATTTATAATATTTTACTTGAATTTATTTAATAATGGATGGAATTTAATAGCAATGCATTGAAAAAACATTTTTTACAAATAGGAATTTCTTTATGTTGTTTATTTATTTTTTCCTTCACACAAGGACAGCAAAAAATAGGGAAGCCTAATATTATATATATTTATGCCGACGATTTGGGGTATGGGGAATTAGGATCCTACGGACAAAAGAAAATTAAAACGCCCTTCTTGGATCAAATGGCTAGGGAAGGGATGCGCTTTACCCAACATTATAGTAGTGCGCCAGTATGTGCGCCTTCCCGTTGTATGTTGATGACAGGTAAAAATCCTGGTCATACTTATATTAGAGGTAATTATGAATTAGGTGGATTCGCAGATAATGAAGAAGGGGGGCAAATGCCTTTGCATGAAGGCGCTTATACCATGGCTAAAATGTTAAAGGAAAGAGGCTATGCAACTGCACTAGTGGGTAAGTGGGGTATGGGTGTTACCGGAACTACAGGCACTCCATTAAAGCAAGGGTTTGATTACTATTACGGCTACTTGGATCAAAAGCAAGCACATAACTATTATCCCACCCATTTATGGGAGAACGATCATTGGGATACTTTAAATAATCCTTTTATTAACGTGCATTCGGCCATCAATCCTGCCACTGCAACCGATGCTGATTTTGAAAAATATCGAGGCAAGGATTATGCACCAGCAAAAATGACTGAAAAGGCTTTAGGCTTTATTGAAAAAAATAAAAGCAAAGCTTTTTTTCTTTACCTGCCTTATACCATTCCACATTTATCCTTACAAGCGCCGGCCGAATATGTACAAAAGTATATTGGACAATTTGACGAGCAGCCTTATTATGGTGATAAAGGATACGCGCCTAATAAATATCCATTAAGTACCTATGCTGCAATGATTAGTTTTTTAGATGCGCAAGTGGGTATCATCATGCAAAAGATAAAGGCCTTGGGTTTAGATGAAAATACCATTATTATGTTTTCGAGCGATAATGGGGCTACTTTTTCAGCTGGGGTGGATACAAAGTTCTTTAATAGTGTAAGTGGCTTCAGAGGCCTTAAAATGGAAGTGTATGAGGGTGGTATTCGTGTTCCCTTTATTGCAAGATGGCCAGGTAAAATAAAGGAAAATACGACTTCCGATTTATTATCAGTGCAATATGATATTATGCCCACATTGGCTGATTTAACAGGTAAGCCATTGAAGGATATGGATGGTGTATCTATATTGCCCACTTTATTAAGTAAGCAAGTACCACAAACAAAACATGAATTCATGTATTTTGAATATCCTGAAAATGGGGGACAAATTGCCCTGCGATTAGGCAATTGGAAAGGGGTTCAAATGAATGTGCGAAAAAATCCAACCGGAAATTGGGAGTTATATGATATTGGAAAGGATCCATTTGAAAAAAACAATGTTGCCCTGGCAAATCCAACCATCATCACAGAAATGAAATTAATTGCTAAGCAGCAACATATGCACCCACAAGTATTGGATTGGGAATTTATAGATCCTAAAATTAAAAAGGCGAATACCAATTAAAAAAAAACACCCTCCGCATGCGCAAAGGGTGTTTGAAATTATATTTTGTCAACAGAAATTTAATAGGCTTCATGTAAAGCTTATTGTCATGATACTTAATTAATTGTTTGCTCTGTAATTTTTCCGGTTGCTTTATTTTTTAATATTAGTTTCTTCGTACCGTAGTGGGTCATCTCTTCTTTAATTAAATAATGATCCTTATCGTATTCTACTAAATGACTTTCTTTTGATAAACCTGTTTTCCCTCTCCAGATATCTAATTTAACGGGCTCCCATAATTTAGATTTAGCAGAACGGTAAGCAGCATCTAATATACAGTTCACAATGTAACCATCGTAAAATGTTTCTTTAGGCGCTTCACCTTTTTCCATAGAGTTAAACATGTCCATGAACATATGGTTATAACCTAATTCATTTAATTCATCACCCACTGGGAATAACCAACCACTATTACTTTCTGATTTCTCTGAAATATAATCTCCGCCTTTTCCTGTAGTGAACATTTCAAAACCTGTTCTTAAAAAACTATTAATCCAAATAGTACCTTCTGTGCCCATTACTTCATCGCGTAAATCCAAGCCCCCTCTAAATGTCCAGCTTACTTCAAACTGACCAATAGCGCCATTCTCATACTTTACTAGTCCAATAGCATGGTCTTCTGCATCTATAGGCTTTACTTGTGTATCTGCCCAACACATTACTTCAATGGGTTTGATATCTTTTCCAATATAAGATCTTGAAATTTCTACGCAATGGCAACCAAGGTCTAATATACAACCTCCACCTGCTTGTTCAATATCCCAGAACCAATCACTATGGGGGCCAGGATGTGTTTCACGAGACTTCGCCCATAAAATTCTTCCTACGGCACCTTCTTTCACACTCTGATTAGCTTTAATAAATTTAGGAGTATATACAAGGTCTTCTAAATAACCATTGAATATACCTGCTTCTTCTACAGCAATGAGCATTCTTTTTGCTTCTTCTCCATTACGACCTAATGGCTTAGTAGTCATGACTGCTTTTTTATGTTTGCAACATAACATCACAGCAATCTCATGGATATTATTGGGAAGGGCAATACATACCACATCCACATCGGGGTGGGAGATAGCAGCTTCCATATCGGTGGTCCAATGAGCACAACCATAATCTGCAGCAAACTTTGTGGCAGACTCCTCACGACGAGCATAAATACTTACTACTTTATCTTTACTTCTATAACCTTGTAAAGCATCGGCGTAAAAACGCCCAATAAATCCTGCTCCTAACATTGCAATACGCATCTTTAATAATTTTTAGATTTGCTAAGTTTAACTAATAAGTGCAACACTTATTTTATTGAGTAAAGTTAATTCATTTGCAGATAAATGCACAAATTTTCTTACTGACTTGATATTTATTTCTATTTCAATATGTCTAATTTTATTTTCATAATTAGTCTGAACCCTTTTATAGGAAATAAATAACCATTTAATTGAAATTTGCTAACATGCGTAAGTAAATTAATCCCAAATATCTCCTCGCTAATTGAAAATCAAGAAATTACTTTAAACTTTAGATACTTTGTTGTTTCTTATAAATTTAAAAAGTTTTATAGCGCCTTCGAATTAAAAAAATAATTTATATTTAATCAATAATATATTTTAAATTGTACCAAAATTTAATACGGATATATGAAAAATAAATTAGTCTTATCAATTATTTCGGTTATGATTTTTGTTTTCAATGTCAACGCTCAGCCATCTAACACGCAGCGTTTACTTCAATTGCAAGATCAAATGGAAAATGCAAAAAATGCTGCTACAAAAAGAAATATTCTTAAAGAAGCTTCTTCAATTCCTAGTTTTCCAAGTTTTATGTTTATAAGTAAATCATTAAATGATGAAGCAGTAAGTAAAGATGCTGCAGTATTGCTTGCTCGATTAGCAGTAAACGATAAAAATACAAAGGGCCCTGCTGTAAGGGCTATATTAGTAAAGGCGCTCCCTCTTATTACTGGAAAAGAGAATGCTCTATTGGTAAGTAAAATTACACAACAGTTAATAGGTTTTTCTCACGAAGATGGGTTTGTGAATTTATTTAATGGGAAAGATTTAACAGGATGGAAAGCATTGGTTGCTAACCCCATCAAAAGAGAAAAGATGACTGCTTCTGAATTAAAAGCAGCTGAACTAATTGCCAACGAAAAAATGAAAAAAATATGGCAAGCAAAAGATGGATTGTTGGTTTATGAAGGACATGGCGATAATTTAGTCACAGAGAAAAAATATGGTAATTTTGAATTGTACGTAGATTGGAAAATTACTGAAAAAGGGGATGCTGGTATTTATTTAAGAGGTAGCCCTCAAGTGCAAATATGGGACTCCAGTAGACGAGAAGTGGGTGCTCAAGTAGGATCAGGTGGGTTATACAATAACCTAAAGGAAATAAGTAAGCCTTTGGTATATGCAGATAACAAAGTGGGTGAATGGAATAATTTTCACATCATTATGAAAGGGGATAAAGTAACCGTTTATTTAAATGGGCTTTTAACTGTTGACAACGTTACACTCGAAAATTATTGGGATCGCAATATGCCTATTTTTGAAAAAGAACAAATTGAATTACAAGCTCATCGCACGCTTTCATTCTATAGAAATATTTATGTTCGAGAAATACCTGCAGATGAAATAGTAACTAATGGTGTTTCAGAAAAGAAAAACAAAGAGGTGGAGGCCGCGCAAACTTTAGCTATAGGTATGAACTATAAAGGCGGTAAAATTGCCTACTTATTAACCCCTTCAGACCCGGGGTATGATGCAAATGTGCAGCATGGAATTATTGCTGCAGTTGAAGATCTTCCTGGAGAAGTAGCTTGGGGATGTAACGATAAATTCCTTGCTGGCCGTTCTTCAATAGGTACAGGTAGTCAAAATACAGCAGATATTGCAATTGGTTGTCCTACTGCAGAAACTGCTGCTAAATTATGCAGTAATTTGAACACAGGTGGATATTCAGACTGGTATTTGCCAAGCAAAGAGGAATTGCATAAATTATTTTTGCAAAAGAGGGTACTTGGAGGATTTAAGGAAGTTTGCTATTGGAGTTCTACTGAAACAGGTAAATACAATGCATACTCAGAAATTTTTGACTCTGGTTTTCAAACTGCTAATGAAAAGAGTACCACTTTAAATGTTCGTCCTATTCGATCTTTCTAAAAAAAATAATGTAGAAGGGAATAAGTAAAATATCTTTTCTTATTCCCCTTCTACTAAATAAAGCTAAAATTTTGAATTTTATGACATGGAACATAAGACAAATGAATGAGCAATAACATAGGTAAACCAATAAATTACTTATTTGCCTAGAAGTGTTTTTAAGTTTGACAAGCTAAATACTAAGAATAAAGAAATGATAAAAAAATTGATGAACAGAAGAGAAGCAGTTAGAAGGGCCACCTATTTATTGGGTGGAGCAATAACTTTTTCAAGCTTTGGAGCTTGCGAGATGTTGAATCAGGTATTTGTAAGTGATGTTGAATCAATAGCATCAAAAGAATCGTTGATTGCTGAAATCGCCAATACACTTATTCCTGACAACAATGGAGTACCCGGCGCCAAAGCTGCAGGCCTTGGGCCTTTTATAGTGTTAATGATGCAGGATTGTTATACTGCAGATGTTCAAAAGCAATTTGCAGATGGATTAGTAAAAGTGGATGAAGTCTCAAAGAGCAAGTATAACAAATTATTTATTTCTTTAACGCTAAAGGAGCGAGAAGAGATCTTTAAATTATTCAAAGCGGAAGCTCAAGCGCAAATAAACGCCGGAAACAGTCCTTCACAATTCTTTCATCTTATTTATGAACTCACCTGCCTGGGTTATTATACTTCGGAAATTGGAGCCACAAAAGCTTTAAGATATGTTCATGTGCCAGGCAGGTATGATGCCTGCATTCCCTTGCAACCCGGACAAAAAGCATGGGCTACCTAATTATTTATAGAATATAAAAAAGATGAATAATAACATAAAAGTAGAGAAGCAGAATACGTATGATGCCATAGTAGTTGGTTCAGGTATTAGTGGTGGCTGGGCCGCAAAAGAATTAACGGAAAAGGGGTTGAAAGTTTTGATGCTAGAGCGTGGCCGTAATGTTGAGCATGTAAAAGATTATGACACTGCTCTGATGAAGCCATGGGAATTCAAACATAGAGGAAGAATTTCTAATGAAGATCGTATCAAATATCCAGTACAAACCCGTGGCAGTATGTATAGCGAGTTTAATGCTAAATTTTGGGTAGATGATTTAGCTTGTCCCTACACCGAAGTGAAACGATTTGATTGGTATCGCGGTTATCATGTTGGTGGAAGATCTCTTACCTGGGGACGTGGTTGCCTAAGGCTAAGTGAGATGGATTTTTCTGCGAATGCTAAAGATGGCTATGGTGTTGACTGGCCTATACGATATAAGGATATTTCACCATGGTATGATTATGTAGAGCGCTTTGCTGGAATTAGCGGTCAAAATGAGGGGCTTGCACAATTGCCCGATGGCATATTTCTTCCTCCGTTTGAAATGAATTGTGTTGAAAAGGAAGTAAAAAAACGAATTGAAAAACATTATAGTAGAGAGCGGATGATGACCGTTTATCGGATGGCGAATCTGACCATTCCGCATAATGGTAGGGGCAACTGTCAAAATAGAGATCTTTGTGATAGAGGATGTCCGTTTGGAGCTTATTTCAGTACGCAATCAGCAACCTTGCCAGCAGCGATGGCTACCGGCAACCTTACGCTCAGGCCTTATTCTATTGTTAGTGAGGTGCTTTACGATAAAGAAACGAAGAAAGCAAAAGGAGTGATGGTGATTGATTCAGAGACCAATGAGCAAATAGCTTATTCTGCAAAAATAATTTTCATGAATGCCTCAACACTGGGCACAACTCAAATCTTATTGAACTCCACTTCTGACACTTTCCCTGATGGTTTGGGAAACAGCAGCGGGCAATTGGGACATAACCTGATGGATCATCACTTTCAAATTGGAGCTCACGGAAGGGCAGAAGGCTTTGATGATAAATATTATTATGGTCGTCGTCCAATTGGTGTTTATATTCCACGGTATCGAAACCTTGGGGATAAACCAGAGCGGGATTATTTGCGCGGTTTCCATTATGGAGGAAGTGCAAGTCGTACAGGATGGAAAAGAGCTATTCCTGAAATGGGTTTTGGTAAGGGCTTCAATGAGGAGATCACAGAACCGGGACCATGGACTATGGGTCTGGGTTCCTTTGGTGAACATTTACCGGAATTTAAAAACCATGCTTTCCTTGATTTAACAAAGAAGGATAAATGGGGGCTTCCATTGCTGGCAATTGATTGTGAGTTTGGGGAGAACGAACGCAAAATGCGCATTGATATGAAAAACGATGCAGCTGAAATTCTGGAAGCTGCTGGAATGAAAGATGTTAAGACGTTCGAAAAACCAGCAATCCCAGGAATGGGAATCCATGAAATGGGTACGGCCCGTATGGGACATGACCCTAAAACTTCAGTGCTCAACAAATGGAACCAAATGCATGATGTAAAGAATGTATTCGTTACCGATGGTGGTTTCATGACTTCAAGCGCTTGTCAGAACCCTTCCTTGACATACATGGCATTCACAGCAAGAGCTTGTGACCATGCAGTAAATGAATTAAAGAAAGGGAATTTATAAGCTGATAGGATTCATAACCGTTAGGTCCCTAATGTATTGATTAGTCCGAAACAACTGCTGTTTCTTTTTTCTCTTTAAAAAATAAAATAAAGGCAATGAGAACAGCGCCTGCAATAGCTGCAGGAACTAACCATATACTTTGCCAATTGTGTTGACTAGCCGCATCTGCAGCAGTAGCTATCTTATATTGGTCAACCACCTTGCCACTATACAATGTACCTATATACATACCTACTCCATAAGTGGCAAAGGTAAATAAGCCCTGTGCTGCATTTTTAATTTTTTCACCTGCTTTTTTCTCTGTGTACATATAACCTGTTACAAAAAAGAAATCGTAACAAATGCCGTGTAAGATTATACCTGCATATAACATCCAGCTTTGTTCCATATTGCCATAAGCGAAAAATACATAACGAAGTAACCAGGCACTAATACCTAATATCAACATATTTTTTACACCCACTCTATTGAACATAAAAGGAATGGCTAAAATGAATAAGGCCTCTGACATTTGACCCAGGGTCATTTTACTAGCTGCGTTTTCTAAACCTACTTCATTTAAAAAGGGATTCGCAAATCCATAATAAAATGAAAGTGGAATACAAATTAATATAGCTGATACGAAGAATATAAAAAAGGATCTTGATTTAAATAATACAAAAGCGTCCGTGCCTAAGATAGAACCCACTGTTACTTTTTCTGCCTGAGCTTTTGGCGGCGTATTAGGAAGAGCGAAACTTAATAAACCTAAGAAAGCAGATACTGCAGCAGCTACATAAAATGTGCCCTCTGTTTTCTCAATACCTAATTGTCCAATAACTATTCCTGCTGCAATCCAACCTAAGGTACCAAATACGCGTATCCAAGGGAATTGTTTTCCAGGGTCGGTCATTTGAGCGAAGGCTACACTATTACTTAATGCAATAGTAGGCATGTATAATAAAGCGTAAATTAAAATGACCCAGTAAAAGTTTTCATTAGTAGCCTTAGTAGCATAAAAAAGTAAGGCAGCGCCTACAAAATGTAAAACCCCCATAATTTTTTGTGCTGCAAAAAAACGATCTGCAATCATACCTACAAAAAAGGGACTAAAAATAGTGGCAATGGCCACAGCACTATAAGCAGCTCCAATATCAAGCCCTGTAGACTTTAAAATTTCACCCATATAAGTACCCATCGTCACATACCATGCGCCCCAAATATAATATTGTAGGAACATCATGGAGGATAGCATTACGCTAATTTTTGTTTTCATATATCGAGCTGTTTTTTAGCGTTTTCAATATACTCAAAAAATTGGAAAATTGCCAAAAATAGGTGTTTTTTTAAGCTTCTAAAGCCTGTAGTATATCGGCTACAATATCTTCTTTATGTTCAAGGCCCACTGATATTCTTATGAGTCCATCGCTAATGCTTACAGCTTCTCTTTCTGCTGGTGAAAGTTTTGAATGCGTGGTGCTAGCGGGGTGGGAGGCAATACTTCTTGTGTCGCCTAAATTAGCAGTAAGCGATAACATTTTTAAATGGTTTAAAAAATGACGACCTGCTTCAAGTCCCCCTTTAATTTCAAAACAAAGAATGCCTCCACCATTTTTCATTTGCTTTTTAGCAATAGCATAATGAGGATGCGATGTTAAAAAAGGATATTTTACAAAATTAATTTTTGAATGTCCTTCTAATTTTTCAGCAACAAATAAAGCGTTACTGCAATGTCTTTCCATTCTCACTTCTAAAGTTTCTAAACTTTTACTTAATACCCATGCATTGAAAGGAGATAGAGAAGGTCCTGTAGCGCGACAGAATAAATACATTTCATGAATTAAGTCCTTGCGACCTACAATGGCACCACCTAAAACACGACCCTGTCCATCTATCCATTTAGTGGCAGAATGAATGACTAAGTCGGCACCTAAATCGATGGGGGTTTGACCAATAGGCGTTGCAAAACAATTATCTACATTTAAAATAATATTATGCTTTTTTGCAATGGCGCTAACCATGGCAATGTCAATCACTTCTAATCCTGGATTCGTAGGGGTTTCCAAATAAATCATTTTAGTTTGAGGCGTAATGGCTGCTTCCCACTGAGCGGCAGTAGCATTGGCACTTATATAACTAAAATCAATACCATATTTTGGTAAGTACTTAGAAACAACTGTACGTGTGCTTCCAAAAACTGAATCACAGGATAAAAGATGATCTCCTTTTTTTAATAAGGCCATAAAAGAACCAAACACTGCACTCATTCCAGTAGCAGTGGCAAAACCTGCTTCTGCATTTTCTAAAATACATAAACGATCTACAAATTCTTGCACATTCGGGTTAGAGAAACGACTATAAATATTCACATCTGTTTCATCTGCAAATGCAGCACGCATATCTTCCGCATTATCAAAACAAAAACTACTTGTTAGATACATAGGACTTGCATGTTCTCCTTCAGCCGTTCTAGGAATTTGTGTTCTTATTAATTTTGATTGTGTATGCTTCATACAAATAATTTAATGTGCTAATCCTGTTATAATTTATCTTATCCTATCTCCACTTCCCAACTAATAACAGCACCTGCTGCTCTTAGGGTAGCTGCTACAGAACAATATTTATCAATAGACAAGGCGCAAGCTTTTTCAGCTTTCTCTTTGGTCATACTGCCTTTAAATTTAAAAACAATATGAACGGTTTGCCACAAAGCAGGTTCTTTACCTGTTTCTCTTTCACCATCAATAACCATTTCAAAAAATTCTATCGTTTCTTTTTGTTTGTTTAATATCATCACAATATCTACACCACTGCAGGCACCTAATGCACTCAATAAAGTTTGCATAGGTCTGAGTCCTGTGCCATGGCCTCCTTGGTCAACGGGAATGTCCAATATCATTGAATTATGGGCTTCATCCACTGCATTAAATGCAAATGCATCGTTTATTCTTGTAACTGTCATTCTAGCCATAAAATAATAATTGTTAGTTAATTGAAATATAATTTCCAATGATTATGCAAATGTAATTCAAATAGATAGTTACTTTGCATTAGAATACGAAAAAATGGAGCCTAAGATCTATAAATATGAAAGTCCTTTTAGCTTAGAATGTGGGGTGAGCCTGCCTAAGCTAACCATTGCTTATCATACCTATGGCAGCTATAGCCCTGGTAAGAAAGTAGCTTGGGTATGCCATGCGCTTACTGCTAATTCAGATGCTGCCGATTGGTGGAAGGGACTAATAGGCGAGGGGTCCATTATTAATCCAACAGATTACTTTATTGTTTGTGCAAATATGATTGGTTCATGTTATGGTTCAACAGGGCCATTAAGTACCGAGACCATTGGAACCAATATCAGTTTTGATAATTTTCCAACAGTTACTATTCGCGATATGGTGAGGGCGCATATTTTATTGAGAACGCATTTAGGTATTGATTCCATTGATTTATTATTAGGTGGAAGTATGGGTGGTTATCAAGCATTAGAATGGGCCATCTATGAGCCCACTATTATTAAAAAAATGTTCCTTATTGCAACATCTTGTTCAGAAAGTGCATGGGGTGTGGCAGTGCATACTGCACAACGTTTGGCTATTGAGGCCGATTGCACTTGGAAAGAGCCTACGCCGAATGCAGGTGCAAAGGGATTGAAAGCTGCTAGAGCTATTGGTATGTTAACTTATCGCAACTATGGAATTTTTCAAGAGAAACAAACCGATGAGGACCCGGAGAAAATAGATAATTTTAAAGCTTCTTCTTATATTAATTACCAAGGTGACAAATTAGTAAGCAGGTTCAACGCCTATAGTTATTGGTTATTGACAAAGTCAATGGATAGTCATCACTTAGCCCGTAAAAGAGGCGGTGATTTAATTAAAACATTAGGTACTATTCAAACGCCTACTTTTATAATGGGAATTAATAGCGATATTTTATGCCCCTTAGACGAGCAACGTTTTATGGAACAGCATATGCCGAATGCTACTTTAGAAGCCATAGATTCAGTCTATGGCCATGATGGATTTATTATTGAGTCTGTTCAAATTACCGCTCATTTAAAAGCATGGTTGGCAAAACAAGTTTAACTAACTTCATTAAAAGAAACCTATGAAATTTTTAAGACAAATTGGGGAGTACTTATTTATAGTAAAGCGTGATCCGAATCAAGAAAGAACAGGTATGATGAA
>JBILDC010000030.1:0-10628 GCA_044352855.1 Sediminibacterium sp.
AGATACAATTGGGGTCGTATGGTTTTGACAGCAGTCGTAGCGGTTGGGGTAAGCATGCAGTGCGTTGGGTAATTAGCACTTTAATCTGAATACCAAACAATCAAAAGGCGAAGCAAATTTTGCCATGGCTGCTTAATTCAGTGAATTAACTTCCATTTTGGTCGAGAGAGAAGGCAGGCCTGTTGCCCGCTCCTCAGCCTAATTAAAAACAAAACAGGATGCGATAAAAGTAGGCTGTGCCTTTTATTTAAGTACCATTCAGCTAAGTGAATAATTGGTTTGTGTTTTTCCTGCTATTCGCCGACAAGTAATAAAACAATAAGCATGTAGAAGACCAATGGTAACATTGTTTGGACAGGGGTTCGACTCCCCTCGACTCCACAGTTGATTTTTAAACGAGTAGTTCAATAAGCCGAAGTAAATAAATATTACTTCGGCTTATTTTTTATGCCATTTTAAACTGTTTACTATTATATTTGTTATGAAATAAATACCTCTAATTTATGCGACTAATAATCACTATTTTATGTTTATTAACTGCTTCATTTGTTTTTGCACAAACTGACACAACAGACAATTTCGACTATAGTAATTTTGGGGATGCGGATGGCGTTAAACGTTATTGTTCTCAAAAAGTATTGAATCAAACGCCTCAAAGAATTTTGAGTTTAGGATACGAGCACTATGGTGGATTTTCCATGCCTGGTGTAAGTTTTAATGCTAAACAATTTCCTACACAAATAGAAATCGCTCAAGTCAATGCATTAAGAGCGCAAGTAAATGTGCCTGTCATTTCTACCAATAAGCTTATTTGGCAAATGGGAGTAAACTATTGGAGTAGTAAATTCAATGTTAGCAATCCAACAGTAAACGATTTTGCAACTGCTTTAGACAAAACTGCAT
Source organism: Sediminibacterium sp. (assembly GCA_044352855.1). Lineage (GTDB taxonomy): Bacteria > Bacteroidota > Bacteroidia > Chitinophagales > Chitinophagaceae > Sediminibacterium. The sequence goes on from JBILDC010000030.1 coordinate 904, forward strand.
TATTAACAGCAGGAATCAATACCACTGTTTTCAAACCTTTAAATGAAAAGAATTTTTTAATTTTTCAAGCTAGCACTGACCTAAACGGTTTGTTTGAAAATGCAAATGCGATTCAAAACAAAGCCATCACTTTAAGTGGTACAATCATTTATGGATGGAAGACATCTGAAAAAAATATGATTGGTACTGGTTTAGCCAGAACCTATCGTGCGGGTCAATTAATGCATCTGCCTGTTTTGTTTTGGAATAAAACATTCAATGATAAATGGGGTATGGAGCTTTTACTTCCTGCGCGTGGTTTTGTTCGATATAATTTCTCTACAACAAATATGTTGCAGGCTGGTTTTGAATTAGAAGGAAATCAATTTTTTATGCAACTGCCAAATACAACGACTAAGAATACTTATATTCAACGTGGAGAAGTTAAGCCAAGAATCATGTGGGATAAAAAGCTTACTGGATTTCTTTGGATAAATGCACAAGCAGGATTAAGGTACAATTACCGTTTCGATGTAGTTAACAGGTATGACGCTAAAGAAGATAGTCAACGCTTCTTTACAAGTAATTTAGGCAATCCATTGTTTTTTAATATTAGCCTAAATTTTGTATCTCCTTAGTATTATTTAGCTTGTTGCCTAGTCCAGTTATCGGTTCTTCCAATAATGGAAACCCCAATATATCCTCTCACTTCAAGTGAATTCGGGTTGATCATTTTAATGGTACAAGAGTAGGTGCTGCCATTTTTAGGATCATAAATATTACCATCATCCCAAAGATTATTCTCTTTGTAAGTGAAGCCCCAGATATTAATCATTCCAAGTACGGGTCTTGTTTTAGTTGCTTCGTCAGGGTGGTTTTTATCTTGCTTTGGCTTTCCCGTTTCAGGGTCATTGGGTTCTTTTAACCAAACTACTTTTCCTTGGTATTTATCACCATTCTTATAAATACGTACCATGGCGTTTCCTTCTCCAGTTTTCCACACGCCAACAATAGCGTCGGGATTATCTGTAGGGGGCGCAAAAGAGCTACCCACTAACAATAAGAAAACTGCGCTCAATGAGCTTATTAATATTTTTTTCATACTATTTTTTATAAAATTAAATGAATTGCAGGTAGCTTAGTTATACTATGCGCCCCGCTTTTTTACTGCATAAATTTAAAATTAACTATTTAAATATGCCTGTTTTTTTATACTTATTTTTTAAATATACTTTTCTCTTTAGCCATTTTTTCAATAGCCTCTACAGTACGAGGAGATCCTGCAGATAAATTTTTATTACCTGTTTCAGTAATTAAAATATCATCTTCAATTCTAACACCAATACTCCACCATTTTTTATCGCAGTTACTTCCTGGCGGAATGTAAATGCCTGGCTCCACCGTTAAGACCACCCCTGGTAATAAGGTGCGCGGTCCCATATCGTGCACATCTAATCCTAAATGATGTGAAGTGCCATGCGGAAAATATTTTCTAGCCTCTGTCTCATTAGCAGCAATGCCTAATTTTATTAAACCTTCGTTCACCACTTTTCTAGCAGCAGCATCTGCCACACCGAAAGGAGCGCCAGGCACACAGGCAGCAATGCCCGCATCTTGTGCTTTTAACACTAATTCATAAATTATTTTTTGAGCGGGGGTGAATTTTCCATTCGCAGGAACGGTTCTAGTGACGTCTGCAGTATAACCATGGTATTCAGCAGCGCAATCGCTCAAAAGCAAATCACCATCATTCATCAATTTTAAATTGGTGATATAATGCAGCACACATGCATTTTCTGCAGCCCCATTAATACTAGGGTAGCCAGGGTATTCAGAACCATTGGCTTTAAAATGATATTCCATGATGGCCTGTGCTTGGTATTCGGTCATGCCAGGCTTAATGGCACGCATGACATCGTTATGTCCTTCAGCGCTAATAGCAGCTGCTTTAGCAATTAAAGCAATTTCTTCTGGTTGTTTGATACCACGAAGGTTGCTTAATATTGTTTGCGTGCTTCTTGCAGCAATTGGTTTGTTTTGTGTATTGATAATACTATCTATAATAGAAGCCATACGAGCAAGTGGATCCTCTGCTCTTTTGTATTTTGAAAAAATACCCTCCCCGCGAAAAGCAGTAAAAACAGAATCAATACTATTAAAATCGATGGTATTAGCCGTGAACTGGTCGTTGATAAAAACATTATCCATTTTATATTTGGCTTTCACACCTTCTGCACCTAAAATTTTTCCTGTCCATAACTCTTTTTGTGGATCACGATTTTTTACAAATATAAATTCAGTACCTGTTTTGTTTAATAGGGTAACTGGTTGTTTGAATAATAATAATAGCGCATCCGATTCTTCTAAGCCTGTAAAATAGTAGAAGTTTTTATTTTGTGCATATTGAAAATCGGTATCGTTTGATCTTACACGCACTTGAGAGGCGAAGAAAATGCCCACGCCATTTGCCGACAATTTTTCTTTGAATGCAGCACGACGACCCGCATGAAATTCAGGACTTAAATAGTCGTTAGGGTACTGCGTAGTCTGCTGAGCTACAGTGAATAAAGGGGCTACTAGGATAAGTAACCAAGAAAGGATTCTTTTTCTGTTCATTATTGTAAATTTTACGTCTTAAAGCTAATTGTTTTTTGAGAATATAAAAAGAAAAGATAGGCGCCACTTATCAAAATTTAAATATTTTAGGAGGTTACTTAGCTATATTTTCTTACATTTAGTAGGTCATTTTTTACCTTATATATTTAATTTAAATTGATATGAAAAAGTATTTATTCTTAGTATTAGTAGGGCTTATTGCTTTTGTGACGAATAATCAAGTAATGGCGCAGGGGACTAAAGCAGTTCCCATTGAAGGAAGATGGGATTTGACCGTGGATTTTAATGGAGGCAAGGCCGCTTCATGGTTGGAAGTAAGACATTCAGGCCCCAAAACCTTAACAGGACATTTTGTTTGGGAATCGGGTAGTGCGCGTCCTATTTCAGAAGTATTTTTCAAAGAAGGGAAAGTAAAATTTCAGATACCTACACAATTTGACGCGAGTGATAAAGAAATGTTTTTTGAAGCAATCATTAAGGATGATCAATTAGTCGGTACTATAATTAGTCCTTTAGGTAAAACATTCACCTTTACAGGAGTGAGAGCTCCTAGACTTATTTCAAATAAAAAACCTATTTGGGGAAAACCTATACAAATATTTAATGGAAAAAATTTAGAGGGATGGCAGGCCTTGGGTAAGAATCAATGGATGGCAGAGAATGGAGTTTTAAAAAGTCCAGCGTCTGGTTCGAATATTAGAACGGTAGAAACATTTAATGATTTTAAATTGCATATTGAATTTCGTTACCCTAAGCAAAGTAATAGTGGTGTGTATTTAAGAGGTAGGTATGAAGTGCAAGTAGAAGATAGCAAAGGGAAAGAACCTTTAAGCACTTATTTAGGAGGCGTGTATGGTTTTATTGACCCCTTATTTAATATGGCTAAAGAAGCAGGCGAGTGGCAGTCTTATGATATTACCTTAGTGGGTAGAGTGGTGACGGTAGTATTAAATGGCACTACTATTATTTATAATCAACAAATTCCAGGTGTTACAGGTGGTGCTTTAGATAGCAATGAAGGTGAACCAGGACCCATTATGATACAAGGAGACCATGGTCCGATTGAGTATAGAAACATTATCATTACACCAGCTATAAAATAATTGCTATAACTAATTATTGTAAAGCAAAAAAAAGCCCCCCGATATTCGAGGGGCTTTTTTACTTTATATTTTAGTACTCATTTATTAGCATTCATATATTAACGTTCAAATACTACTTCTTCATAAGGTACTCTGAATCGGGGGCCCCATACACCTTGCTCTGTTCCTTTACCCACAGCAATAATCATATTTATTTCAGCACCTGCTGGAAGGTTCAATGCTTTTTTTACTCTTATTTGATCGAATCCTTCCATAGGGCAAGATTCAAATCCTTCTGCAGCAATGGATAACATAAATGTTTGTGCAGCTAATGCACAAGATTTATGCACGGTAATTCTTTGATCAGCTTTACCGCCAAAACGCATAAATGGTTTTGAAATACCCATAAAAAAACTAATACATCTTCTTACAAAAGCAAAAATTCCAAAAATATCACTGCGATAGGCAAGTGGCATTAGTTTACCATAATAATCCAATCCTCTTTTTTCTAGTTTAGAGGGTTCTGCTTTGATGCCCGCTTTTAATCTATCATAATTCCACTTGGCTCTTTGAGGCCATAAATCTTTTCTAGTTACAAAAACTACAATTTGTTTGGCTGTTTTAGCAGCAGACTGGCCTAAGCACAAGGCCTCGTATTTTTTTCTTTCTTCCTCGTTTTTAATCCAATAGAATTCCCAAAGTTGCATATTGCTGCTATTAGGTGATAAAATAGCGCGTTCTATGCTTTTTTTAATCACTTCATCCGGTACTTCTACAAGTGGATCAAATCTTCGATTCGATCGACGACGATCAATTATTGCTTGAAATTCGCTTGAATACATTTTATTACAGTTAATTTATTTAATTTTATAGAAGTGCTTCTAGAGAAGCGGATTGCAAATAAACCAAACTTTTTCTAACTATGCTAAAAAAAATTGCCATTGGCCTTGTACTAATCATAATTGTATTAGGCGGTCTATCTTTTACCCCTCAGTTTGCACACTTGAAAAACTTTGCCTCATGGGGTGTGCACACTATTCACGATTATAAAACCCATCCCACACGTTTGGTGCCAAGTGGGGGCAAGCCACAATATTGGCCTATGGATTCTAGTTATAATAAAATGGTTATTTCAGATTCACTTTTAGCCATCATGGATTCCAACGACACCCATGCTTTTTTAGTCATTCAAGATGGTAAATTAATTTATGAAAAGTATTGGGATGGTTACACACCCGCTACTTTAAGTGGATCTTTTTCTGCTGCTAAAAGTATTATCTCCTTATTAATTGGTATTGCAGTGGATGAAGGAAAAATAAAATCAATAGAAGAGCCAGTAGGTAATTATGTACCTCATTTTAAATCAAGCGGTTTAGAAAAAATTCGTATCAAAGATTTATTAACCATGAGCTCTGGTACCAATTATTATGAATTTGATAAAGGCTATTTTAGTTTGAATGCTTATGGTTATTATGGAGATGACGAAGAATTCATGGTGGGTAAAATGGCATACAAAGAACCATCTGGCGAGTATTGGGATTATCGAAGTGGAGATACGCAAGTCTTAGGCTTGATAGTTGAAAAGGTATTTGGTCAAAATATTTCAACCCTTGTTTCAGAAAGATTTATGCAACCTATGGGTGCAGAAGCAGATGCACTATGGCTTTTAGACGGCGCTCAAAAACATGAAAAAGCTTTTTGTTGTTTCAATGGGGTAGCGCGCGACTATGCAAGATTTGGACAACTCGTATTGCAAGATGGTAAGTGGGGTGAGAAACAAATTATTTCAAGTAATTATGTTCAAGCAGCTACTACACCAGCCACTTATTTAAAGGATCGTTATGAAAATGATAATCCAGTTGACTTTTATGGTTATCAATATTGGATGTTCAAAGAACAAGGCCATGATATAGTGGCACAAAACGGATTGTTTGGGCAATATGTTTTTATTATTCGTGATAAAAATGCAGTGGTGGTTCGTTTAGGGGAATCTAAAGTAACAAAGCCAATTCATCATCATCAGCCAGAAATGTTTGCTTATGCGGCAGCGGCACTTTCTATTTTAAAATAAAGAACTCATTTTATCAATAAAAAAAGACCCGCTCTAAAATCTAGAGCGGGTCTTTTTTGAAATATAGTGAATGCACTAATTTAATGTACTAATTTAATGATCTAGAAGAGATCCATGGCTTTTGCAAAATAAGTTAATGTACCAGGAAGGGCTAACCAGAAGAACTCTCTGTAAACAACAAATAGAGCAATTAAAATTACAAACCATGTAAAGAAAAGTACCCAGTATTTTTTGGTGTTTTTTTGCGCTTCCATTCTATTAATTTATAAATTTTAAATTGTGGCTTAGTTGCTGACGCAAATATACCATTTTATTTTTTATTTTGTTTTTTGGGGATAAGAATATTGCAAGTCTACCTTCCAACCTTCTGGGGTGGAAACGACCATCATTTTTTGAGCAATTTTGTCCAATGAATTCTGATAATCGAAACTACTATGGGTGGAGTCAATACTTCGAATTTCATTAATTTGAATAGAGGCCTGCCTTAATTGCTGCCTTCCTTCCTTGTCTAATAAAAAATACTGGGCGGAAAGGGAATCAAAAATGGCTTGATTTTGAGGGCTTGCTAATAAGTATTTTTTGGCTATTTTAAAATCGCCTTTCATGCAGTTCTCAATATAATACCTGCCCCCGTCTATGGCATTGTCTGCTTTCATTTCATCCACCCCCATATTGCAGGAGCTGACTATAGCTAAAAAACCAATAAATAGAACGAGCATTGCTTTTATATTCATAAACATAGGCAAAGTTAATCCATAATTGGCATCTTGCATGCTTTTGGCTAAATTTGCATCAGCTTAAAATTGCAGCATGACAAAATCACAATTGGTAGAGGAAATTATAAAAAAGCAGTCTTATTTATGTGTAGGCTTAGATTCAGATTGCGATAAACTACCAAAGGGCTTTTCAAAGGATGCTAAAGGAGTGCTGGAATTTAATAAAGCCATCATTGATGCCACGGCTGAACATTGTGTGGGATATAAAATAAACACTGCCTTTTATGAATCGATGGGCGTGAAAGGTTGGCAGGCGATGGAAGAAACCTTGGCGCATATACCTAGTCATCATTTCACCATTGCAGATGCAAAAAGGGGAGATATTGGAAATACTTCGGCACATTATGCTAAAACCTTTTTTGAAGTTTTACCCTTTGATGCCATTACAGTCGCACCTTATATGGGCAAGGATAGTTTAGATGCCTTCTTAGCCTATACAAATAAATTTACCATTGTACTAGGACTTACTTCCAATGAAGGCAGTCAAAATTTTCAACAACAAAAATTAAGTACTGGAGAAAATTTATACGAATCGGTTTTAGCGCAAGTCGCTACTTGGGGAAGTCCTGAACAAATTATGTTTGTGGTGGGTGCTACCAAGGCGCAAGAGCTTGAAAACATTCGTTCCATTATTCCGCATCATTTTTTATTAGTACCCGGAGTAGGTGCACAAGGAGGTAGTTTAGCCGATGTGACTAAGTATGGTAAAAACGAATCGGTGGGTTTATTAGTGAATGCGAGTAGGGCCATTATTTTTGCAAGTACTGAAAATGATTTTGCTGAAAAGGCAAATGAGGCTGCAGCCGCCTATGCTTCCGAAATGAAAGGGCTACTTTAAAAGTCCTACTTTAATAACTGTACATTTTCTCCTTCCGTCTTTGCAATAAATACAGTAGCAGCACTGTTGCCAATAATATTGGTTAAAGCTCTTGCTTCACTCATAAATTTATCGATACCTAATAAAAACGCAAGTCCTTCAATAGGAATTTTTTGCAAAGTGGCCAGGGTAGAGGCAAGCACAATAAATCCACTTCCTGTTACACCCGCAGCTCCTTTAGAAGTGAGCATTAATATTAAAATCATAGTGACTAATTCTGCAGTGCTTAATTGTACATTATACAATTGTGCAATAAAAATAACGGCCATGGATAAATAAATGGATGTGCCATCTAAATTAAATGAATAACCAGTGGGTACTACTAAACCTACTACCGATTTTGAACAACCCATTTTCTCCAATTTATTCATTAGCGAAGGCATCGCTGGTTCTGAAGAAGAAGTCGCAAACACAATTAATAATTCTTCTTTAATATTTTTTATGAGTTGCCAAATAGATAAATTATAATATTTCAATAAAAGGCCAAGTATCACAAAAATAAATAAAGCCATGGTTAGGTACATGGTGCCCATTAATTTACCCAGTGGAATTAAACTTGCTAATCCATACTTGCCTACCGCGAAGGCCATACCACCAAATGCAGCAATAGGGGCCAGATACATTACATACTTTAAACCTATAAAAACATAATGGGTTAGCCTGCCTAAAAAATGTATGTATTTTTCTTTTTTGTTTAAGAAATTTAAGATTAATCCTACTATAATGGCTAAGACTAATATTTGCAAATTGGCATTGTCTTTTATTATACTCCAAACATGAAAATCGGGGGACGCTGTATATTTAGAAGGGTCTTGCATTTGAATACCTTCTTTATTAATGGAACCTGGTTTTAACCAAAGGGCCACAAGGACGCCAATAGCTAATGAAAGAGTGCTTACCACTTCGAAATAGATCAAGGATTTTAAGCCAATGCGCCCCACTTTTTTTAAATCCCCCATGCTGGAAATACCAAGGGTGACTGTCAAAAAAATTATGGGGAAGGTGAATATTTTAATAATGCTAATAAAGTATTTAGAAAGGGGCTCCAATTGAAGGGCATAGCTGGGCATGTAAATACCAACTAATACGCCTGTAATGATGGCCATTAAAACAAAAAAACTTAAATGAGTAATAATTCTTCGCATATTAATATTGTTATTGTAAATATACTTTTTTACTGCCGTTTGAGTTATCTTTGTGGGTGATTGTTTTAACAATAAACTATTTTTTATGGCAGTAAGAACCGATTTATTTGAGTCTCCCGATTATTTTCAATTAGATGAATTATTATCTGAGGAGCATTTGATGGTCAGAAAGGCTGTGAGAGATTATGTTAAAAAAGAAATTTCACCCATAATAGAAGACTATGCACAACGTGCAGAATTCCCTACTCAAATTATTAAACAATTAGGGGATATGGGTTGTTTTGGCCCCACTGTACCTGCTGAATACGGAGGGGGTGGTTTGGACTATATTAGCTATGGTATTATGATGCAGGAATTAGAAAGAGGCGATAGTGGTGTGAGAAGTACAGCAAGTGTGCAAGGATCACTGGTTATGTTTCCTATTCATGCTTATGGCAGTGAGGCGCAAAAGAAAAAATATTTACCTAAACTGGCTTCTGGTGAATGGCTAGGTTGTTTTGGATTAACAGAACCAGATCATGGGTCTAACCCATCAGGTATGTTAACCAATATCAAAGATGCTGGTGATCATTTTATATTGAACGGTGCAAAAATGTGGATTAGTAATTCCCCCTTTGCGCAAGTAGCGGTGGTATGGGCTAAGAATGAAGCAGGAGAAATCGTAGGCGTCATTGTTGAAAGAGGAATGGAAGGTTTTACCACACCCACTACACATAATAAATGGAGTTTACGTGCGAGTGCAACAGGAGAATTGGTTTTTGATAATGTGAAAGTACCTAAGGATAATATTTTACCCAATGTTAAAGGATTAAAAGGACCATTGAGTTGTTTGAATAAGGCAAGATTTGGTATCGCATGGGGTACAATTGGTGCTGCAATGGATTGTTACGATACTGCTTTAAGATATAGTAAGGAGCGCGTTCAATTTGGTAGACCCATTGGCGGATTCCAATTACAACAAAAGAAATTAGCAGAAATGATAACCGAAATCACCAAAGCGCAATTAATAGTTTGGCGTTTAGGTGTATTGATGAATGAAGGTCGTGCCACTGTTGCTCAGATTAGTATGGCTAAAAGAAATAGTTGTGAAATGGCTACTAATATTGCTAGAGATGCAAGACAAATGTTAGGCGGCATGGGTATCACAGGAGAATATTCTGTGATGCGTCATATGATGAA
>JBILDC010000023.1:0-34012 GCA_044352855.1 Sediminibacterium sp.
TCCACCCTCACGGATAGCGAACTTAAGACCTTTTTCCATTGCGATAGGTTGGATCAACTTTACAGTGATGCTAACGTTATCACCTGGCATTACCATCTCAGTTCCTTCTGGTAAAGAACACTCTCCAGTTACATCCGTTGTACGGAAGTAGAATTGAGGACGATATTTATTAAAGAATGGAGTATGACGTCCACCTTCTTCTTTTGATAATACATAAACTTCAGCTTTGAAGTCTGTGTGTGGAGTGATTGTCTTAGGTGCACAAATTACCATACCACGACGGATATCTTTTTTCTCAATACCACGTAATAATAAACCTGCGTTATCACCAGCTTGACCTTGATCCAATAATTTTTTAAACATCTCAACACCTGTAACGGTTGAGCTCATTGGAGCATCCATCAAACCTACGATTTCAACTGCTTCACCTACTTTAACAATACCACGCTCGATACGACCTGTAGCAACTGTTCCACGACCAGTGATCGAGAAAACGTCCTCTACAGACATCAAGAATGGTTGATCGATAGGACGAGGAGGCAAAGGAATATATGTATCTACAGCATTCATTAATTCTGTAACTGCATCTAACCATTTTGGATCTCCAGACAATGCACCTGTAGCAGAACCACGGATGATTGGAGTTTTTTCACCATCAAATCCATAAGAAGTTAATAAATCACGAACTTCCATTTCAACTAAGTCTAATAATTCAGGATCATCAACTAAGTCAACTTTGTTCATGAATACTACGATTTGAGGAACACCTACTTGACGAGCCAATAAGATATGCTCTTTCGTTTGTGGCATTGGACCATCTGTAGCCGCAACTACAAGAATAGCACCATCCATCTGTGCAGCACCAGTGATCATGTTTTTAACATAATCGGCGTGACCTGGACAGTCAACGTGCGCATAGTGACGAGTGTCAGTTTGGTATTCTACGTGAGCTGTATTGATAGTGATACCACGCTCTTTCTCTTCGGGTGCACCGTCAATTTCATCGTAGTTTTTCTTTGCTGCTAAACCTCTTTTAGATAATACATCTGTGATGGCTGCAGTTAATGTTGTTTTACCATGGTCAACGTGGCCAATAGTTCCAACGTTTACGTGGGGTTTCTCCCTCTTAAAGGTCTCTTTAGACATCTTTATTTGTTTTTATGTTATTTTTATAATTGCTGTTAATAGACCACCGAGTCCATCAACCATAGCTTTCAAAATTAAACCAACCTACTCAATCCACCTAGTTCTATTCACTTTTTCTTACACTTCAGCTCTTTTTCACGCTTTTTACTAGTTTTTGAGCCGTTGATGAGAATTGAACTCACGACCTCTTCCTTACCAAGGAAGTGCTCTACCACTGAGCCACAACGGCAATAATCTAAGCGGCTTCCATTGTTCCCATCAACAAACCAATTGGAGCGGGAGACCAGGCTCGAACTGGCCACCTATAGCTTGGAAGGCTATCGCTCTACCAAATGAGCTACTCCCGCATTATTAAATCCTTTAAAGAACTGTTCTTCCATCAACTCTTCGTGCGTGCAGGAAGGCCTGCAAGTTACGAAAAAAATTGGTGGGCAGAGTAGGGTTCGAACCTACGTACTCGTGAGAGAACAGATTTACAGTCTGTCGCCTTTAACCACTCGGCCATCTGCCCCTAATTTTACTGAGCCGGAAATGGGACTCGAACCCGCGACCTGCTGATTACAAATCAGCTGCTCTACCAACTGAGCTATTCCGGCAAGACATAAAAGAACTATCCCAATTTTTGGGATGGCAAAGGTAATGGAATTCTTTATTTATCAAAATTTTAGGGCAGTTTTTATCTTGAAAATCAAGGTAAAAATCAAAATAAGCGCCAATTCATGCCTCCAAATAGAAAAAACATGGGAATAAGGGAATAAAAAATGCCCACTCTCTTGTTAAAAACAAAAACAGTGGGCAGAATTATGTTTGATTTAATATCTTTTATTTTTTAGGCGGCTATGCGCTGTTTTTTCTTTTTAAGTTGATTGGTGATGGAATCAAAAGCACGATCGAAAGACGTTTGAAAAGTTTTAGCAGTGGCTTTGACAAAACAATCCTGTTTAGGAATATGAATTTTAATCTCTACTACTTTGTCTTTAATGGCATGTGCCATACTTTCCATTTTTAAAAAGACTTCCACCTTGGTAATTCGATCATGGAAGGTGACAAGCTTGTCTAATTTTTTGTGAACAAAGTCTAATAGTTTTTGGTCTGCATCAAAGTGCACTGTCTGAATGCTAATGTTCATGATATAAAATTTTAATGAATAAGAAAATAAGAACTTGTAGATAATAAATTCTTTTTTACCTACACTAGTAAGTTACGACATTTATCAAAGTAGAACAAGTAAAAAAATGATTTAAGAAAACTTTATGACTAGATATGATATCAATCATTATTTAGCAAAGCGATAACTGATAAAGCTTAGGCTTTTGGATGTGCTTTAGCAAAAACTTCCTTTAATTTTTCAATGGTATTATGCGTATATACCTGCGTAGCCGCCAAACTACTGTGGCCTAGCAATTCCTTGACTGCATTGAGATCGGCACCATTATTCATTAAATGTGTAGCAAAACTATGTCTTAGCACGTGCGGACTTTTCTTTTGTAAAGTAGTTACCTGTGATAAGTAAAATTTAACAAAAGTATATACCGCCTTAGGTTGCAAAGTCTTTCCTTTTTCAGTAACAAATAGTGAAGGATTGCCTAAGGCTTCTTTAGGTTTTTCAGCAATATATTTTTTCAATTCAATGGCTAATTCAGGACTAATGGGAAGCATTCTTTCTTTATTTCCTTTTCCTAAAACTTTTATAATTCTTTTTGAAAGGTCTAATTGATTTTCTTTACAACCAATGAGTTCACTTAAACGCATCCCGGTTGCATAGAAAAGCTGTATGACCATTTTTTCGGTATACCCCTTCCACCCTTCTGCAAAAGATAAATTAACAAATAATTGCTCCATATCATTTTCTGCAACAAAGGCGGGAAGTCGCTTACTAATTTTAGGGCTAATTACTGTCTCCATCGGACTCTTGGTAATTTTGCCTTGCTGGATTTGATATTTATAAAACGATTTTAAAGAAGATATTTTTCGATTCAAGGTTTTGCCCGTCATTTCCTCTTCTTTCATACCGGCCAACCATGAACGCACCATGGTACCCGTAATTTGATCAAAGCTCAATCCTTCAAACTGTGTTTCCACAAAATCAAAGAACTGAATAAGGTCATTGGAGTAGGCCGTGATGGTATGCAAGGAATAACGCTTCTCGAATTGGAGATAAGCCAAAAAGGCGTTTAAAGGCGTATAGCGTGTTTGAATAGTCATTGCCTTATAAAGGTAAGGCATGTAGGGGGAATCTTAAAGAGGCAGAAACTAAAACTGATAGAATCTAAAAAGCCCAGTATGGGCTTTAAAAATCATTAGAGGTTTTTTCAAGTCTTTATTTTTTTAAAAAGACGAAGAAAAAACAAAAGCCCAAACAAGGCGAACCTAGCTTGGGCTTTAATATCGTTAGAGGAAAAGAAGGGACTATCCTTCGATTTTTCCGCTGAAAATTTGTTGCTTATAGACAGCTTTCAACACTTCGAAACGACGTTTAACCGATGGTTTCACAAATGCTTGACGTGCACGTAAGTTTAATAAAGTCTTGCTTTTTTCAAACTTCTTTTTGTACTTTTTTAACGCTTTGTCAATGTTCTCGCAGTCTTTTGAATCAATTATTAACATAATATATATACCTCCTCAGGTGTTTTTTAGGAAGGGCAAAGATAGGATTCCTTTTGAAAATACCAAATTTACTAGAGGTTTTTATCGTCTATCCCCCTACCTTTTAGGGCTCCAGAGATAGCAGAATCCATCACTCTTTCCGCAAAAGGGCGGGTTAGGTCGTTTAAAGCCTCGGTTTTCTCCTGAATCAGGTTCTTATCTGCCATGGTAATGGAAAGTTGTAAGGCTTGCATGGCATTCGCCGTGGCGGTCATCTCCTCCTTAGATAATAAGGCCGCATTTTTCATCATGAACTTCTCCGTAACTGAAAGCATTTGTTCCGCCTCGGTGCTTGCTTCTACGAGTGCTCTTGTTGCTATATCTTCTTTAGCATGGGTTAAACTTTCTAATAATCTTTGTTCTACTTCTTCATCCGTCAAACCATATTGTGGTTTGATATCAATACTTTGGGTAACTCCACTTCTTAATTCTTTAGCACTCACTTGTAAAATGCCATCGGCATTTATTAAAAAACTTACTTCTACTTTGGGAAGACCTGCAGGCATAGCAGGAATACCCGATAAAGTAAAGGCACCTAATTGACGATTGTCTTTTACTAAATCTCTTTCACCTTGATACACTGAAATATTGATACCAGATTGTGCATCTTTTTGTGTGGTGTATTGTCTTGCAGTTTTTGTAGGAATTTTTGAATTACGTGGAAGAAGTACATCCATTAAACCACCCATGGTTTCAATACCTAAACTTAATGGTGTAATATCTAATAGCAACATGTTTTGATTATTCCCCGATAAAATATCGGCCTGAACTGCAGCCCCTAATGCCACTACTTCATCTGGATTCACTGAATCATTCACGTCTTGATTAAAAAATGTAGACACTGTTTTTTTTACGAGTGGCACTCTTGTACTTCCCCCTACCATTAACACGGTATTAATATCTTTTATATCAAGTGCAGCATCTTTCATCGCCAACTTAGAAAGCTCAATTGTTTTTTGAACTATAGGTTCAATTAATTTTTCAAATACTTCTTTCGTAATGGAAATTTTTTCTCCTGCAAATTCCGATTCAAATAAGTCGCTGTTAGATAATGCAATTTTCGCTTTCTCTGCGGCAAGTCTTAATTCTTGTTTTAAATTTTTATGGTCTTTTAAATTATCAACACCCATTTCTTTCATCCAATACTCAATAATAGCGCGGTCTAAATCGTCCCCTCCTAAATAAGTATCGCCATTGGTACTAAGCACTTCAAAAATACCATTCGAAATTTTTAAAATAGAAATATCAAAAGTACCTCCACCTAAATCATAGACAGCAATGGTTTTCTCTTCTGTAGGATCCAAGCCTAATCCATAAGCCAAACTAGCAGCAGTAGGTTCGTTAATTATTCTTAGTACATCTAACCCTGCTAGTTTACCTGCATCACGGGTGGCTTGTCTTTGTGTATCATTAAAATAAGCAGGCACTGTAATAACTGCCTTGGTCACAGGAGTTTTTAAAATATGCTCTGCACGCTTTTTTAATTCTACTAATATATAAGAAGATAAATCGATGGGAGAATAAAAAGTAGAACCTACTTGCACTTTCACTAAACTATCTCTATTGTCATCAATTATTTTGTAGGCAAAAAAATCTTGATGAGCGCGAATATCTTTATAACTCTTGCCCATTAAACGCTTCGCACTAAAAATAGTGTTCGCAGGATCAGACTCTAAATAAGGTTTTGCATTCGCTCCTACTTCTGCATTTCCATAGACATCAAAATGCACCACACTAGGTACAATACTACTGCCATCAAATTCTTTAAGTGCAGTGGGTAGTTTTGTTTCAGGATGAATAATGGCCACTAAACTATTGGTGGTGCCCAAGTCAATGCCTACTATAATTTCAGCTTGTTGTAAACTACCTGTAGCAATATTAATTCCAATCTTAGCCATTTAAAAAATTTTACAAATGTACAATGCTAGCTTGTTTATACCTTATGATTTGAGGAAAGATTTACAACTGAACCAAGAACCATTCAACTTATCCAAGCTACTTTGTAGCAGCGATTAATTTTGTTTTTGAAAAGGTATCATGAAAAGGCTGTCCATTCCAAGCCAGTCCAAACATGGAAATGATACTGCAGTGTATGGTGGTTCTTAGAAAGATTTGAAAAATATTGGGCCTGCCCCCTTTTTCATTTACCACTTTTGTGCCCGTGAACCATTTAGCCAGGGTGCGTTGAAAGATAAATTCAAATAAAAATATATACACCCACATAGTCGCAAAAAAGAAGGGGCCAAAACGAATGGGTGTAAAATCCCAATACATTACATAGAAATTCCACCATCCATAGACTAAATAGGCAAGAATGGAGACAATAATAGTGTCTACTAAAAAGTGTAAAATTCTGGTTCCGTCACCAATTGTGGGAGTTGTTGGGTTCATGATGCGAAATTATTGCATTTTAGTAGTTATTTTTGCCTAAAGTATATAGAATATGACTTTAATTCAAGAACTACGTTGGAGAGGTATGATCCAAGATATTATGCCAGGCACAGAAGAGCTGTTTGAAAAAGAACAAGTTTCTGGTTATATCGGATTTGATCCTACTTCGGATAGTTTGCATATTGGTAGTTTAGTCCCTATTTTATTATTAGTTCATTTACAAAGAGCAGGCCATAAGCCTGTTGCCCTAGTAGGTGGTGCCACTGGAATGGTGGGTGACCCTAGTGGAAAAAGTGAAGAGCGTAATTTATTAAGCGAAGAAATATTACAATTTAATTTAGCAGGGGTTCAAAAACAATTGGCGCATTTTTTAAATTTTGATCCTAGCCTTCCGAATGCCGCTGAAATGGTAAATAACTATGATTGGTTCAAGAATTTTAATTTCTTAGATTTTATAAGAGATGTGGGTAAGCATATTACAGTGAACTATATGATGGCCAAGGATAGTGTGAAAAAAAGAATTGAAGGCGATACCGGAATGAGCTTTACAGAATTCACTTACCAATTAGTACAGGGTTATGATTTTTATTGGTTGTATAAAAATAAAAATTGTAAAGTACAAATGGGTGGCAGTGACCAGTGGGGTAATATTACTACCGGTACTGAATTAGTTCGACGCAAGATGGGTGGTGAAGCTTTTGCTTTTACTTGTCCTTTAATTACCAAGGCCGATGGTGGCAAGTTTGGAAAAACTGAAAAAGGAAATATTTGGTTAGATGCGAACAAAACTTCTCCTTATCAATTTTATCAGTTCTGGTTAAATGCAAGTGATGAAGACGCGAAAAAATGGATTAAGATTTTTACACTGCTCCCTTTTGATGCAATTGATAAACTAATTGCCGACCATGAACTAGCTCCACAAGAAAGAATTTTACAAAAAAACTTAGCGGCTGAATTAACAAAATTAGTACACAGTGAAGAAGATTTAAATTTTGCTATTCGTGCTACTGAAATTTTATTTGGTAACGCTACTACTGAAGTATTAAAATCTTTGAATGAAGCGCAGTTATTACAAGTAATGGAAGGCGTGCCTACCGTGAATGTCACACTCGCTCAACTTACAGAAGGCTATGATTTAGTAAGCTTGTTAGCCGACACTCAAATATTCCCAAGCAAGGGCGAAGCCCGTAAAATGTGGCAGAGCGGCGGCATTAGCATTAATAAAGAAAAAATAGGTGCCGATTTTACGACTGTTACTAACGCGCAATTATTACAAGGCAAATATATTCTACTACAAAAAGGAAAGAAGAATTATTATTTAGTGATAGCAGCTTAATAGTCTAAATATTTTTTAATTTCTTGACCATAGCTCATAAAAAAGCAGCAAATTTACACTTGCTGCTTTTTTATTAAACTTTATTAAGCTTATTTATTTTATTGCAAGGCCTTCCACATCTCTTCTGCCACTAATTCATTTCCTTTTGCGTTCAAATGCACTCCATCGGTAGTTAAAATTCTACTAAACCAATTATCTGGATTATTTGCAAGACTATATTCATGAAAAATAGTTCTTAAGTCGACAAGGCCATGTCCGTTTGTTTTTGCATACTTTCTCATCCAGCTACTATACGCATTTAAATCACCGTCCTGTGCATTGGAATAATCATTTTTTTCACCAATGGCAGCAGGTGTTACTATTATTACTTTAGCACCTGTGGCTTGTATTTTTTTCACCACCGCATCATAAAACTTACCAAATTTATCAAAATCAGTGCCTGTATTAGAACTTGATTTATGCCATACATCATTCACCCCTACCCAAATTACCACAACATCGGGCTTTTTTTCAAGCACATCTTTTTCTATTCTTAAGTACAAATCGTAAATTTTATTTCCACTTATTCCAGCTCCATTTAACTCAAACTTATCCGCAGCCCCTTTTGCGGCTATAATATTTTGTAAAACATCTATATATCCCCCTTTATTTACGGCAGCTTCAGTAATAGAATCGCCAAAAAAGACCACTTTCTTTTTCTTTTCCCCTTTAAAAGACATCAAGAATAAACAAGCGATAAAAGCCGTTAAAAATGTTAATTTAATACCCATAAAATTCAGTTATTGGTTAAATAATATATTTCAGAGCTTAAGTTAAGCCAATTTCAGAATAATGGCTTTAAATGGCATTATTATTTGGAAAATTTTACTTCCCACCCTATTTTTGCAGTCCATTCTAAGAATGGCATAGGATTGCCTGATAGTATAATGGTAGTACGACTGTTTTTGGTGCAGTTTGTCTTGGTTCGAATCCAGGTCGGGCAACCAAAGAAAAAAGAAGCCGCAACACAAGTTGCGGTTTTTTTATTGAGTAAATGAGCAGCGAGTGAAACGAGCTCAATGAATCGAGAAGGCAAAAACAAGCTTGCTTGATTTTTGTATTGGAGATGCATTGATAAAATTGCGCAGCAATTTGCGAATGAGCTCAATAAAAAACAAAGGCAGTTCCGAGAACTGCCTTTGTAGCTTCTTTATTTTATGTTGGGATTTTCCCTCTTAAAGGATGACCGAGCGAAGCGAGGTCAATCCATCAAGCTTGCTTGAATTGAGCGAAGCGAGGTCAATCCATCAAGCTTGCTTGAATTGAGCGAAGCGAGGTCAATCCTCGGCTAATTCAAATTCAAATATTCTTCCGAGCTCATCACTTTAATACTAGCCTTTTTAAAATCTTTTAAATCTCTGGTGATTAGGGTGGTTATATTATTTTCAAGAGCTGTATAATATTGAATAGCATCTTCAAAGTCATTAAAATCGGAAGCTAAAGCCAACTGAATAATTTTATCATTAAGTGGCAAGATGGTTATTAAAGGTTTAATTTTTAATAAAACTTGCTTAGCCGTTTCCTTATTGGTTACTCTAGATAAAAGATAATTCATATTCGGAAAAGATAATGAAGAAGCAAAGAGAGTAATTTTTGACTTTTGACTTTTTGAAAATAGCTTTTGTGCAAACTTACTAAAAGGAGGTCGTGGTGAAACCAAATCCAAAATAATATTTGTATCTAAAAAAAGCTTGTCCATTACTTGTACTTTTCTGTTAAGTATTTAGAATAAGCTTCTTTTTCATCTACCTCACTAATATGAGGCACAATACCTGTTAAGCTTTTTATCAAAGGTGTTATCTCTTCTTCCACCATTGTCTCCATAGATATTTTATTAAAGTAATTGGCAACCAACTTAGACAAGCTAGTGTTTCTTTCTTTTGCATATTTCTTTGCAGATTCAATGATATGCTCGTCTAATTTTATAGTCAATTTAGTATCCATATAGTATTATTTGTACGTACAAATATAAATAATATATACGTATTAATTACAACTAAATAAAAATAATTGAAAATCAAGTACTTAAACAGCGTATTTATACTTGATAAAGCCTATTTCATAGGCATCTCCAGTCAGCGCTTAAACTTATTCCTTGCTTTCTACGATAGTACCGTAGTCTACTAGTAGCTCTTCACCATTAGCAATATCACGAATGGCTTCAAACTCCTCCCCATCATTTAAAGAAATCACATTGGGTGTTTCTGAATGGTTTAAATAAATAACTAAATCCAGTAGTTTAAAACCATAATCGGGAATAAAATAAAAATCTTCATCAAATAAACAATGATTTTCAATTAAATCCTTTGAGTGTTGTGGCAAGGCATCTACTTCTTCTTTGCTTACTTTAATCCAATCTCCTACACCTTTTGAAAAAATATTTTTAGTGCCTTTGGGAATATCTCTAATAGCAAATACGCCAATACCATGCAGTGGCGATGGCTTAATCATCACATAGGTAGAGTTAGCTAATTCTTTTAATAGGGCTTCTTTATTCATGATAGCTTAGCTCAATTTATTAATACATTCTACTAAAGAAGTTTCCCAATGAGGAATAGTAATCGATAATTCTTTTTCTATTTTATCTGTATCTAGTACTGAATATCCTGGTCTTTTAGCAGGTGTGGGAAAATCAACAGTAAGTATCGCATTTACTTGACAACTCAGTCCAACAATAGATTGAATTTTTTTACAGTACTCATACCAAGTCGTTTCTCCTTTATTGGCATAATGATATATTCCTTTTATTGCTTGACCATTATCTAGCGCTACTATCATTTTCATGGTAGCGTCTGCTAAATCTTTGGCATAAGTAGGTCGCCCTTTTTGATCTGATACTATATTTAAAACATCTCTTTCTTTCATAAAGCGTATCATAGACTTTACAAAATTATTGCCATGTGTACTAAACACCCAAGAAGTTCTAATAATAATGGTATTAGGATTTGCGGCAATGGCTAAACGTTCTCCGTCGGCCTTGGTAGAACCATAAAAGTTTAAGGGGGCTAATGCAGTACCTGTTGTATAAGGTGTGTTAGCATTTCCTGTAAATACGTAGTCTGTAGAAAAGGTAATGAAAGGAATTTTTCTTTGATGCGCAATGGCTGCCATCTTTTCTACCGATTGTACATTTACTGCTTGTGCTAATTCTTTTTCCGATTCTGCTTTATCTACTGCCGTATAAGCTGCTGTATTAATAATAGCATCGGGTGCAATATTATTTATAATTGCTTCGAGTGTATCTGGTTTTGATAAATCTAAAACGGATCTATCTGTAAAAACGAATTCATATTGCGGGTAGCTTGCTGCCAACTGACCTAATTCCCAACCTAACTGACCATTCGCGCCAGTAACTAAAATTTTTCGCATGTACTTTATTTAGAAATAAACTCCTTAGGTAATTTTGTCCACTCAGAAGGTGGTAAGGATTTAAAATAATCGTAAGTTTTTTTCAAACCCTCTGCACGATCTACTTTTGGCTCCCAACCTAATAATTTTTTTGCTTTGGTAATATCGGGTTGCCTTTGTTTTGGATCATCCACTGGCAAATCCTTGTACACAATTTTAACCGAAGACCCTGTTAGTTTCAAAACCTCTTCCGCAAAATCTTTTAAACTGATTTCATTGGGGTTGCCAATATTAACAGGACTTGAATAGTCGCTTAATAATAATTTGTAAATGCCATCTACTAAATCATCAACATAGCAGAAGCTTCTTGTTTGTGAACCATCTCCAAATACGGTCATATCCTCGCTTCTTAATGCTTGACCAATAAAGGCAGGTAGGGCGCGGCCATCATTCAATCGCATTCTTGGACCATAGGTATTGAATATTCTAATAATTCTTGTTTCCACATGATGAAATGTATGATAAGCCATAGTAATGCTCTCCATATAACGCTTCGCTTCATCATATACACCTCTTGGACCTACCGGATTTACATTACCCCAGTACTCCTCAGTTTGAGGATGCACTAGTGGATCTCCGTAAACTTCACTTGTGCTTGCTACGAGTATTCTTGCACCCTTTGCTTTGGCCAAGCCTAATAAATTATGTGTACCCATCGCACCTACTTTTAAGGTTTGAATAGGAATTTTTAAATAATCAATGGGACTTGCTGGAGATGCGAAATGTAAAATATAATCCAATTTCCCTTCTATCTCAATAAAGGTAGTAACGTCATGGTGTATGAATTGAAAATTGGGATTAGCTCTTAAGTGTGCGATGTTTTGAAGGTCGCCCGTGATTAAGTTATCCATGGCAATAACATAGTAGCCTTCTTTAATAAAGCGATCACTTAAATGCGATCCTAAAAATCCGGCAGCCCCTGTTATTAAAATTCTTTTTTGACTCATGGTTTTTATTTTGTGGCAGAAGCCCTTCCAATACTTTCATAATGATAACCTAATTCTTTCATTTTTGAAACTTCAAAAAGATTACGGCCATCAAATATGATTTTGTTTTTAATTTCTTTTTCTATTCTTTCAAAATCGGGTGTTCTAAACTCACTCCACTCGGTAGCAATAATTAAAAAATCGGCGCCGCTTAATGCCTCGTATGGACTACTTGCATACACTATTTTATCGCCTATTTGCGCTTTTACATTCGGCATGGCTTCAGGATCAAAGGCAGCAATAGTAGCGCCCATGGTAGTTAATGCCTCAATAATACTTAAAGCAGGTGCTTCTCTAATATCGTCGGTATTCGGTTTGAAGGCCAAACCCCAAAGCGCAACATGTTTACCTTTTAAATCACCTTTGAAGTAGGCCTTTATTTTTTCAACTAAATGTAATTTTTGATTTGCGTTTACTTTTTCCACCGCTTTTAAAATTTCAAAATCATATTTCACTTCATCAGAAGACATAATTAAAGCTTGTACATCTTTTGGAAAACATGATCCGCCATAACCAATACCTGGAAATAAAAAACGCTTACCAATTCTATCATCAGAACCAATACCTCTTCTTACCATATCCACATCGGCTCCCATACGTTCACATAGTTGAGCCACCTCGTTCATGAAAGAAATTTTAGTAGCTAAAAATGAATTGGCTGCATACTTGGTTAATTCAGAACTACGCTCATCCATAAAAATAACTGGGTTACCCTGTCTTACAAATGGCGCATATAAATCGCTCATTAATTTTTTAGCTCTCTCCGATTTAGTTCCTACTACCACACGGTCTGGTTTCATAAAATCATCTACCGCCACCCCTTCTCTTAAAAACTCTGGGTTGCTTACTACATCGTAGGCACCTTTATAGTTTTTAGCAATGGCTGCACTTACTTTATCGGCAGTACCCACTGGTACCGTACTTTTATTAACAATAACTTTATAGTCTTTTAAAATTTTTCCTAAATGATCGGCTACCCCTAATACATATTTTAAATCGGCACTACCATCCGCACCCGGAGGTGTAGGCAGGGCTAAGAAAATTATTTCAGCACCTTCAATGGCTGCTTCTAATTCGGTTGTGAATGTCAAACGACCTTCTTTAATATTTCTTAAAAATATTTTCTCTAGTCCTGGTTCGTATATAGTAATTTGACCATTGCTTAATTTATCTACTTTATTTTTATCAATATCTACACAAGTAACCTTGTTACCCGTTTCTGAAAAACAAGTTCCTGTAACGAGTCCTACATATCCTGTTCCTACGACTGCAATTTTCATCTAGTTATTTTTTAATTAAAAAATGATTTTACACCATCTACAATATAAGCTAATTGTTCTTCATCCATTTCTGTGTGCACCGGCAGTGAGCATACACAGGGGGTTAGCTTATCTGTTATAGGTAAATTCCAATTTGTATTTTTTTGTTCGCCAAACATTTTTTGCAAATGACCAGGTACCGGATAATAAATCATACAAGGTATTTCCTTGGCTGCTAAATGAGCAATAAACTTATCGCGGTCTACCCCTTTCAATTGCAAAGTATATTGATGATATACATGTGTACTATATTTTAACTGAGAAGGTGCTACTATTTGTTGAATAGAAGCAAAAGCATTCGTATAATAATTAGCTACTGCTAATCTTGCTTTATTATACGCATCTAATTTTTTTAATTTAATATCTAGTATTGCTGCTTGGATAGAATCTAATCTTGAATTGCATCCCACTACATCATGATAATATCTTGCAGACTGACCATGGTTCGCAATCATTGTCATTTTATCTGCTAAAGCTTTATCATTAGTACATAAGGCACCTCCATCTCCGAAGGCACCTAAGTTTTTACTAGGATAAAATGAAGTAGCTCCAATATGTCCAATGGTTCCTGTTTTTTTAGTAACTCCATTAGAGAAAGTATAATCACATCCAATAGCTTGGGCATTATCTTCAATTACAAATAAATTGTTTGCTTTCGCAATTTCCATAATTTCTTCCATAGGGGCCGCATGTCCATATAAATGTACCGGCACTATTAGTTTTGTTTTAGGCGTTATTGCTTTTTTCAAACTTTCTATGTCCATGCAAAAACTAATAGGATCTACATCTACAAAAACTGGTTTTAATCCTAATAAGGCCACTACTTCTGTGGTAGCGATATAAGTAAAAGAAGGGGTAATAATTTCATCGCCAGGTTTTAGGTCTAAGGCCATCATGGCAATTTGTAAAGCGTCGGTTCCATTGGCGCAAGGAATCACATGTTCCACCCCTAAATAAGTACTTAAATTTTGAGCAAAATCCTTAACGACCTTCCCATTAATATAGGCAGCCGAATCCAAGACTTCTTGAATAGCTCCGTCTACCTCTGCTTTGATGGCCAAATACTGATTTTTAGTATCTACCATTTGAATTTTCCTCATCCTTTAAATTTGGGCAAAATTACAATAAAAAGCCTAATTCAACCTAATTGTGGCCCTAAGAAAGGCTTTCAAAACAAATTCAAGTTTTATGCTATTTTTTATTCATTTTTGCCCTACTGAAATCTTTGCATGATTGTATACCAATTCTTTTTAAGGCTTTACCCTATTCTCGCTTATCTCATTAGCCCTTTTAATGAGAAAGCCAAACAATGGGTAGATGGGCAAGCCAAGGTTTGGGATGAAATTAATGCCCTTAGCCCAAAGATTAAACAACCCCTTATTTGGGTGCACTGTGCCTCTTATGGAGAATACGAGCAAGGGCTGCCTATTATTGACAGCATAAAATTGAAATATCCATCGCATCAAATATGGCTTACTTTTTTTTCACCCTCGGGTTATGTGTATAGAAAAAAAGATGCTAATGCGGACTTTGTCTCCTACCTCCCTTTTGATGGTCAAAAAAATGCTAGACTTTTTTTAGAAACCTTGCAACCTTCTTTAATTATTTTTATTAAATATGAATTTTGGTTTCATTATTTATCTATTGCCAAAGAAAAAAATATACCTACCGTTTTAGCTTCTGCACTTTTTAGACAAAGTCAAATATTCTTTCAATTTTACGGAGGCTTTTATAAAAAAATATTAAATTTATTTACGGCTATCTTAGTGCAGGATCAAGCATCGGAAGATTTAATCAAACCCATAATAAGTGCAAGTAAAATATTTATAACGGGAGATACCCGTTTTGATAGAGTGATTAACACTGCTGCCACCGTTACTAAATTTGAGTGGATACAAAAATTAAGTAACTATAAAATTATGATTGCAGGTAGTACTTGGGAAACCGATCATATCTTACTTGCTAAAGCTGCCAATGAATTAGAAAAATTAAACTGGATTATTGTACCCCACCATGTAGATGCAGCTTCCATTGCAGCATGTAAATCACATTTTCCAAAAGCTATAACGCTCACTGCATTATTAGCGTCCAAACAACATTTCACTTTGCCTACTATTATTATAGTGGACCAGATAGGTATATTAAGAAGTTTATATCAATATGCATTTATTTCATATGTAGGGGGTGGTTTTGGAAAGGATGGCGTGCACAATGTTTTAGAGCCAGCCGCTTTTGGCAAACCGGTTATTTGGGGTAAAAATGATAGTAAATACAGAGAAGCCATTGGTCTTAGAAATGTAGGAGGTGGATTTTCAATACAAAACGCAGAAACATTGGTAGAGCAAATTCAATTATTAAAATCATCAGAGGAGGCTTATACTAATACATCTAAGAAAGCGGCTAGGTATATAATTGACCATGCAGGGGCCACTGAAAAAACAATTGAATTTTTAAAAGAGCAGCAGTTTTTAAAATAAGAATGGCTACTTTTGACTGACACAGAAAAGCAATACAATTAGAGATATGTTTATTGAACAAAATATTACTGGAGAAAGACGCGGCTGGATTGAAGTGGTTTGCGGCAGCATGTTTAGTGGGAAAACAGAAGAGTTAATTAGAAGATTAAAAAGAGCAAAGATTGCTAATTTACAAGTAGCTATATACAAGCCTGCCACCGATACTCGTTTTGATGTAAAAAAAGTGGTAAGTCACGATGCAAATTTTATTGAATCAACCCCGGTAAAAAATGCAAGTGAAATTTTAGCACTGGCTACAACAGCCGATGTTATTGGTATTGATGAAGCTCAGTTTTTTGATGCAGCTATTATTGAAGTTTGCGAAACACTCATGATGCAAGGCAAAAGAGTCATTGTAGCGGGACTTGATATGGATTATTTAGGCAAACCCTTTGGACCTATGCCCTCTTTGTTAGCGACTGCCGATTTTATTACCAAGCTGCATGCTATTTGTGTAAAGTGTGGTCACTTAGCGAATATTTCTTATAGAACAAGCGATGAAGAAGGAACTGTTGTACTCGGAGAAAAAAATAATTACGAACCAAGGTGTCGCATTTGTGCCACTAAATAATATTTGCCTTAGCAAATAAAGTAAAATGAAAATACATTTGAAATCGATTCTTACTTTATTGAAAAAAGATATGCTGCTAGAGTTTAGACAGCAGTATACTTTTTTTGGCATCTTATTATACATCGCCTCCACTACTTTTGTAATTTACTTAACCATGGGCCAGCCTGATGATGAAGTGTGGAATGGTTTATTTTGGATTACGCTTTTATTTATTTGTATTAATACGGTGGCTAGAAGTTTTTTACAAGAAGGCAGAGGGCGTATGCTTTATTTCTATACTATTGCAAGTCCTATACATTTTATCTTCTCTAAATTAATTTACAATAGCTTACTGATGTGCTTTATGAGTGGATTAAGTTTGCTATTATTTACATTGCTATTAGGCAATCCTTTAGAACATAGCTTGCTTTTTTTTGGCTTGAGTTGCCTTGGAGGCATTAGCCTTAGTTTGGTATTTAGCTTTCTTGCAGCCATTGCTTCTAAAGCACAGCAACCCTCTGCTATTATGGCTATCCTAGGTTTCCCTTTAATTATTCCGCAGCTAATGTTGCTTATGAAAATTGCCAATATTGCTTTTGCTGATATAGTGCAAAATGGACTACCTGAATTAGTAGGTTTATTGTGCGGCTTTGATATTATGATTATAGCCCTCTCCTATATTCTCTTTCCTTTTTTATGGAAGGAGTAGGCGTTTTAATGACGTGTTAAAATTGCAGGTGACGAACTGTTTGTCCGTTATTAATAAGTTGCTTTAAAGATTCTATTCCAATAGTTAAATGTCTTTCCACAAATTGCGCAGTCACTTTTGAATCGCTGGCTTCTGTTTTCACGCCTTCTGGCACCATCGGAGAATCACTTACTAATAATAAAGCGCCTGTTGGAATTTTGTTGTAAAAGCCCACTGTAAAAATAGTAGCTGTTTCCATATCAATGGCGTAAGCTCTAATATCAGTTAAGTATTCTTTGAATTTTTCATCGTGTTCCCATACTCTTCTATTCGTTGTATACACAGTGCCTGTCCAATAATCTACACCATTATCGCGAATGGTTGTGGATATTGCTTTTTGTAAGGCGAAGGCTGGAAGTGCAGGCACTTCTGGTGGAAAATAATCGTTGGAAGTACCCTCTCCTCTTATAGCAGCAATAGGTAATATTAAGTCACCTATTTTATTTCTCTTTTTCAATCCTCCACATTTTCCTAAAAATAAAACCGCTTCAGGTTGAATGGCTGTAAGTAAATCCATTATAGTGGCAGCCCCAGGGCTTCCCATTCCAAAATTTATAATAGTAATACCGTCGGCTGTAGCGCACTGCATAGGACGGTCTTTTCCAATGACTTCCACCTTATGCATTTCTGCAAACATGTTCACATAATGGCTAAAATTGGTCAGTAGTATGAAGCGACCTAATTGGTCTACGCTAGCGCCCGTATACCTTGGTAACCAATTCTCTACGATTTCTTCTTTTGTTTTCATACTATCAAATTTTAAGGTTTCTACTACTTATCTTTGGGCGAAGTATTATATAAAAATACGAATTTTAATTTAAATGATAGTTCTACAGTATCCTAGCTACCCTTTTAAAATAAAAGCCCTGCATGGGAAGGATCAGATATTTGACCCCTTTAGAAAAACTTGGGTGCTACTTACACCTGAAGAATGGGTAAGACAAAACCTACTACAATATTTAGTTCAAAATTTACAATATCCTGCTAGTTTAATTGCGGTAGAGAAAGAAATTAAATTAGGAGAACTTTCTAAACGCTTTGATATAGTCGTTTATAAAAATGAAATGCCCTGGATGATTATTGAATGTAAAGAAGCCAAGGTTGCCTTAAATGAAAAAACGATGGAGCAAATTTTACAATACCAACAAGTATTAATGGCTCAGTATTTATTTATTAGCAATGGGCATGAAACAATGGGTGCTATAATAGAATCGAGGAAACTGCAGGCTTTGCAAAATTTCCCCGAATACTTATAAAAAATTTTTTACACTAAAATCTTCCAACTACTAAGGGAAGATACCCAATTCAGCATAAGAAGTGCCTACTTTATTAATGGCACATACATAAGCTGCAGTGCGCATATCTGGAATAGAAGGATTGGCTTTCCAAATATCCATAATCTCTCTAGTAGCATTAATCATGGTTTCTTCTAAACCACTATGTACTAAATCAATTTCATCTGGACCATGTGCTATAATTTCTTTTTCAGACTCAGTCACTTTTTTTCCTGTTAACTCTTCTATTTGATGTAGAATATTAATATTGGCGTTCTCCGTAAATCTTTTTTCTAAACGGCCATATCTTACGTGACTTAAATTTTTCAACCACTCAAAATAAGAAACAGTCACACCACCTGCATTTAAATACATATCAGGAATAACCAATACGCCTTTAGCAGCTAATATATCATCTGCCTCTGGTGTTAAAGGACCATTCGCCGCTTCCCCAATTATTTTTGCTTTAATATTAGGCGCATTGTTTTTATCAATCACATTTTCTAAAGCAGCAGGAATTAAAATATCACAAGCTAATTCTAAAGCGTCTCCACTGTTCTTTAAATTAGTTGCCCCTGGGAAATTTAAAATACTGCCTGTTTTTTTACGGTGTTGGAATACTTCTTCTTCATTCAAGCCTGCTTCATTAAAAATAGCCCCTTCAAATTCTGCAATGGAAACCACTATCGCTCCATTCTCTCTAAAGAATTTTGCAGAGTGATACCCCACATTTCCTAAACCTTGTACCACTACTTTTTTATTTTCAATACCCACAGTTAAACCTTGTTTTTTCATTATATCTTCCATCAAGCATACTTCTCTTACTCCAAAAAATACACCTAATCCTGTAGCTTCTTTTCTTCCTCTAACGCCCCCTAATGAAATTGGCTTTCCTGTTACACAACCCGCTGCATCAATTTCTCCTGGCTTTAATGATTGATAAGTATCCACGATCCATGCCATTTCTCTCTCTCCTGTTCCATAATCTGGTGCAGGTACATCAATACCTGGGCCTATAAAATTTTTCTTTACTAATTCAGAAGTATATCTTCTTGTAATTTTTTCTAGTTCATAAGTGCTTAAACTTCTTGGACTAATTTTGATACCGCCCTTAGCACCACCAAAAGGTACATTCACAATCGCACATTTATAAGTCATTAAGGCGGCTAGTGCCATTACCTCATCTTGATTCACTGCCATACTAAAACGTATACCTCCTTTACAAGGCGACTTATGTTGTGAGTGTTGCACACGATAGGCTTCAATTACTTCAATATGTCCATCATCCATTTTAACAGGGAAGCGCATACTGTAAATACTATTACAAGCTTTAATTTGTTCTAAAATTCCCTGTTCCCAACTTGTAAACTTGGAAGCTTTATCAAAACTTCTTTCAACACTTTGAAAGAAACTATACTCTTTATTTTCAGACATAAAAATGATTTTAATTTTTGAATTACTCTTTTGGTTTAGTCTTTAGCGTTATTTTCCAATGCTGCTATTTTCTTATCAACAGTGGCTACATAAATAAATAGCCCCACTAGTATAATTGTCACCACTGACATGACTAAGTAAATTTTACCTTGTTGAACCATGATGCTGCTATTCTCTATAGCCTTTGCTTGTAATAATTGAAACATATATTTTTATTTATACTTGATTGAATGATATTATAAAAGTCCTTCTTTTTTTAATTTTAATAATTGTACTCTAATATGCAAAGTACTTATCCATACACCTAATAAAGTCCAGCCAATGACTGCAGGATAAAACACAGTACGCATATTGGCCGACATGTCTTTTCCATTCAGCCCCGGATTACCATCACTACCCTGTCCACCAGGATGCAATGATTCAGTGAGTCTTGGTAAAATCCAAAGTGTAGGAAATAACATAAAAAAAGAAAATATATTATAGACAGCAGAAAGTCTTGCTCTTTTCTCTGTGTCAATTAAACTTCCTCTTAAAACAAAATAGGCGAAATATATGAGTAAGGCAATAGCTGCTCCGTTTTGTTTTGGATCGCCCACCCAAGGACTGCCCCATTGATAATTCGCCCAAAATGCACCAGTAATAATTCCTAAAAATCCGAACAATAAGCCAACAGATGCAAATGCCATTGAATAAATATCATGCACCGGACTCGCATTACGCAAATATTTAATCGCATAAACTAGAGATACAAATAATAGTATCATCATTCCAAACCACATGGGTACATGAAAAAAGAAATTACGAATAGACTCTTGCAAACGGTCGTCAAGCTTGGGTACTTTTACTAAAAATCCATAAGTACATGTATACACTAAAAGAATAATAGATAGGATTTTCCACCAACGCGCTCTCAACATAGTTAAATTTATTTTATATCAATAAATCCAAAAACTAACAATTGTTTGCAAATTTACGACTTTGCATTCAAATGCCCAATTTTTGGTATGAATCTTAGGTTAACAAAATTACTGCTTATGTTGTACATTTGCCTCCATAATTTTCATGCCGTAACATGAAGCGAACTGCCCCGTAAGGCTGTAGTAAACTTAATGTGGCTATCACCAAAAAATAGACACAAATGAAACTTTCTCAATTTAGGTACGATCTACCTTTAAATCTCATTGCACAATATCCTACTAAAAGAAGAGAGGATAGTAGACTGATGGTCGTTAACCGTCAAAATGGTCACATGGAGAATCGTCATTTCTCTGACTTATTAGAGTATTACGACGACAAAGATGTTTTTGTAGTAAACAATACAAAAGTATTCCCAGCTAGAATGTATGGCCGTAAAGAAAAAACAGGCGCCAAGATTGAAGTATTCTTATTAAGAGAATTAAATAAACCTAACCGTTTATGGGATGTAATTGTTGATCCCGCAAGAAAAATTCGTGTAGGCAACAAATTGTATTTCGGAGAAAACGAAGAACTAGTAGCAGAAGTCATTGACAACACCACAAGCCGTGGACGTACTATTCGTTTTTTATGGGAAGGTGATGATGAAGGATTTAGAAAAATGTTAGAATTTTTAGGAGAAACTCCTTTACCTAAATATATTAAGCGCAAGCCAGACGAAGAAGATAAAGAAAGATATCAAACTGTTTATGCAAAGCATGAAGGTGCGGTGGCCGCTCCTACGGCTGGTTTACACTTTAGTAAAGAGTTAATCAAAAGAAGTGAAATTATTGGTATTCGTTTTGCTGAAGTAACCTTGCATACGGGTTTAAGTACTTTCAGACCCATTGAAGTTGAAGATTTAAGCAAACATAAAATGGATGCTGAATATTTCAAGATAGACGAAGAAGCTTGTAAGATTATTAATACTGCTAAAGAAAATGGCCGTCGTGTATGTTCTATTGGAACTACCGCTATGCGTGCAATGGAAAGCAGTGTGACCGCTCAACGTTTATTAAAACCAGCTGAAGGATGGACCAATCATTTTATTCATCCTCCTTATAATTTTAATATTGCTGATAGTTTAGTTACGAACTTCCATTTACCTAAAACAAGCTTGTTAATTATGTCTTGCGCTTTTGCTGGCTATGAATTAGCCATGGAAGCTTATAAAAAAGCCATCAAGGATAAATATCGTTTCTTCTCTTATGGTGATGCTTTGTTGTTTATTTAAGCTCATGCGTTTATAAAATATAACGCAATCGCTTAA
Organism: Sediminibacterium sp.; assembly: GCA_044352855.1. Lineage (GTDB taxonomy): Bacteria > Bacteroidota > Bacteroidia > Chitinophagales > Chitinophagaceae > Sediminibacterium. The sequence goes on from JBILDC010000023.1 coordinate 22,018, forward strand.
ATACTCTGATGATTTTTTTTACTATTTATCTAAATTTTATAAAATATAAAAAAAGGTCTCGATTTATCGGGACCTTTTTATTTTTCCCTAAAACATAAATGGGTTTTCCTTATTTCAAAAATGAGCCATTTAAATGGACTCTACTTTTGCACCCTAATTAGTATGAATAGAAAAATAAGCTTTATCCTCTTCTTCATTGCTGCTTTAACCCTAGAACTGAATGCCCAGGATACCATTAAAGATACTGCAGCGTGGAAGAGATTGCCGGATATAACTGTTGTGGGTAGAAATAGTAAATCGGACTACCAGCAACTACCAGAAATAGTGGGTACAAGCATTTATGCGGGTAAAAAGAATGCTTTGATTGTGCTTGAAAATGTGCAAGGGAATACTTCAAATAACGTCATGCGTCAGGTATTAGCAAAAGTACCAGGTATTCATATTTGGGAAAGTGACCCAAGTGGAATACAAATTGGCATTGCAGCAAGAGGTTTAAGTCCCAATAGAAGCTGGGAATTTAATGTTAGACAAAATGGATATGATATAGCTGCAGATCCATTTGGTTATCCAGAAGCTTATTATAATCCTCAAATGCAGGCTATTCAAAGAATTGAAATTATTAGAGGACAAGGTGCACTACAATATGGGCCCCAATTCGGCGGAATGGTTAACTATATATTAAAAAATGGAAGTGAAATTAATAAGCCATTTGAATTTGAATCACAACAAACTGTTGGAAGCAATGGCTTATTAAATAGTTATAACGCCATTGGTGGAAAGCGCGGGAAACTCCATTATTATTCGTTTTATGATCAAAGAAATGGTGACGGCTGGAGAAATAATAGTCAATTTTATACAAAATCCGGCTTTGGTTCGATGACCTATAATTTTACAAATAAATTTTCACTCAGGTTTGAAATAATGTATTCCCATATTAGAAGTCAACAGCCTGGAGGACTAACAGATGTACAAATAAAACAAGATGCACAGCAAAGCTTTAGAACTAGGAACTGGTTTGATATCAAATGGATGACACCCGCATTAGTACTACAATATGAAATCAATAAAAATAGTCGTTGGAATACAAGCATTTTTGGAACAATTGGCGACCGCAATAGTGTAGGATTCTTACAATCTATTACTATAAAAGATAGTGTCAACGCTTCTACCAGTCAATTTAATAATAGGTTAGTCAATTTAGATAAATACAGAAACTACGGTATTGAAAGTAGAATGATAACTGATTATGTAATTGGAAAATTTAAAAACACAGTTGCAGGAGGTATAAGATTATACAAAGGCAATACCTCTAGACTTGCAGATGGCATAGGCAGCACAGGTGCTGGCTATGATGTTACCATTAAAGGCATTTACCCAAAAGATATAAATTTTGAGTCGTCTAATGCAGCTGCATTTATTGAAAATATTTTTAGAATTTCTGATAAACTAATTTTAATTCCAGGTATTAGATACGAATGGCTTGAAGGTGCCGCTGAGGGAAGAAATGGAATAACTAATTTGGGAACAGCTATTAATTTACAAAATATTACCAGGGGTAGAAATTTCACACTCGCAGGACTTGGATCAGAATACCATATTACAAATAGTACAGAATTGTATGCAAATTTATCACAGGCATACAGGCCCATTCAATTTGCAAATTTACAAGCACCTCCCACTACAGATTTGATTGACCCTGCATTAAAAGATGCCAAAGGTTATAATTTTGATATTGGCTATAGGGGTAAAGTAAAAAATTATATTCAATTTGATATTAGTGGATTTTATTTAAAATATAATAATCGCGTAGGTACTATCAGCTCCGCAAATGCTAGCTACAGACTCATTACCAATGTAGGAGCAAGTGCTAGTAAAGGAATAGAGACTTATGTTGAATTTAATCCTGCAAGGGCCTTCTCTAATACTGTGTATACAGATATCATTTTGTTTAGTTCCTACGCTTATACGGATGCTAGATATAGCGCTGACCATAAAGACGCCAATACAAAAGATAAAAAAGTAGAAAACGCCCCTCAAGATATTTTTAGAGGAGGTATTAGCTATGGGTACAAAAAAATTCTATTAACTGGTCAATTAAGTTTTGTGGGCGCCTCTTTTAGTGATGCAAATAATACAATTGCTGCAAGTGCAAATGGGAATACAGGGCTCATCCCCTCTTATTCAATCACAGATTTAACGGCTAGTTATAAATTTTCTAAAATAGTACAGCTAAGAGCAGGTATTAATAATGTATGGGATGTAAGATATTTTACAAGACGCGCTGCTGGTTATCCTGGACCAGGTGCATTACCTGCTGATGGACGCAGTTTTTTCTTTACAATAGGTGCAAAATTATAAAATAAAAACCTGTTTATAATTTAAATAAGCCCTTATTAATTAATTGCAAAGTCTTTACTTTATACGCACTTGGAATTAGCAATGAAATATTATGCGGGCTACCTCCATAACTTACCATGGTCACTGGAATTTCATTAATGGCTTGAAATAATTTAGTAAGTACTGCATCCGTTTTTGCAATTTCATTTCCTACAATAGATACAATGGTTTGATCATGCTCCACTTCTACTAATGCAATATTATTGAGCTCTGCAACAATCTCATTTAAATGCGTATCGCTATCAATAGTTACTGATACTGCCACTTCAGAAGTGGTAATCATATCAATAGGTGTTTTGTATTTCTCAAACACTTCGAATATTTTTCTTAAAAAACCATAAGCCAAAAGCATTCGGCTGCTCTTAATTTTAATGGCAATAATATTATCCTTAGCGGCTACTGCTTTCACCCCTACACTACCCGCTTCTTTTTTAATAACAGTTCCCACTGCAGTAGGCTGCATGGTATTTAATAATTTAACAGGAATGTTTTCTTGTTGTGCTGGCCAAATACAGGTAGGATGTAAAATTTTGGCACCGAAATAAGCTAACTCGGCTGCTTCATCAAAACTCAATTGCTCAATGGCTACTGTTTTATCTACTACTCTTGGGTCGTTGTTATGCATGCCATCAATATCGGTCCAAATTTCACAAACACTAGCTTTTACTGCAGCAGCAATTAAAGAAGCGGTATAATCACTGCCTCCTCTTTTTAAATTATCTACCTCTGCTCTACTATTTCTACAAATATAGCCCTGTGTGATAAATAATTTTTGAGTGGGGTGCTGTGCTAAAACCCCTTTTATTTTTTCTTCGATGGCCGCTAAATCCGGTTCATCATTGGCATCTAATTGCATAAAATCTAAAGCAGGCAATAAGGCATGGTCAATTTTTTCTTGCTCTAAATACAAAGAAAATAATTTAGTGCTCATTAATTCTCCTTGTGCTAAAATATCTTTATTCAATGCATCACTCAATGAAATTTTCTGCGTAATTTTTAAAAACTCAAAATGCTCGGTAATCATTTCATTGGCCTTCGCTCTTATACTTACTTCTTTTAATAAGTCAATAATAAAAGCGCGGTACTGTTTTTCTAAAACAGCAATTTTTTCAGCAGCATTTTGTTTATTAGGAGAAGCCAATGCAGTACTTATTTCAACTAAAGCATTGGTGGTGCCACTTAAAGCACTTAATACAACCAAGGTTGGTTCTGTATTGCGTGTAATTAATTGAGATACTTGGTGCATCCTTTCTGGCTTACCCACACTGGTGCCACCAAATTTCATTATAACCATGGTTCAATTTTTAGAAGGGTAAATCATCTACTGGAGCATCATCATGAGACGGTGCGCTTGCTGGAGTATAAGTTCCACCTGCACTTTGATCTGGTGATGTAGTTCCATTAGGCTTAGCACCTAATAATTGAACCGATACAATTCTTAAAGTTAAAGAAGCCCCGTTTCTACCATCGGTAGTCGTGTAAGATCTTACATCTGGAGTACCTTCAACATATACTTGAGTTCCTTTCTTTAAATAAGGGGCCACTGCGGTTCTATCTGTCCAATAAGAACAGTCTACCCAGGTGGTTCTATCTTTTTGAACGCCTTGCGCATCCTTAAAGCGCTCCGTGTGCGCCACATTAAAATTAATAACTGATTTGCCGTTAACATTGTTAACTACTGCGTCTTTACCTAAATTTCCGATTACTTGTAACTTTATCATTTTCTATTATTTTGTCGTTTTATGTTAGTGAAGATAGTATTTTTTAGAATTTTGAACTGAAAACCCTAGCCCATTTTATGAACATTCTGCGATTTAACAAAGATGAATTACTTTTGTGCTAAGCCAACTTTTAACTGGCCAAACACTATGAGTAAGAAAGGAAAGGTTTTAGTCGCTATGAGCGGCGGTATTGACAGCACAGTAGCAGCCTTAATGCTACACAACGAAGGCTACGAAGTAATAGGCATTACCATGAAGACCTGGGACTATGCCACCAGCAATGCCAATGGAAAAGAAACAGGCTGTTGCAATATAGATTCCTTCAATGATGCCCGTTTAGCAGCCGTTAATAACGGATTCCCCCATTTCATTTTAGATATTAGAGAAGAGTTTGGCGATTTTGTCATTGAAAACTTCGTGGAAGAATACTTAGCCGGTCGCACACCGAACCCTTGTGTGATGTGCAATACCCATATTAAATGGAGGGCCTTATTAAAAAGAGCCGATGCATTAGGTTGCGATTTCATTGCCACTGGACATTATGCCAAAGTGCGTCAGCATACCAATGGAAGATATGTAATTTCAAAAGGATTGGATAGTACCAAGGACCAGAGTTATGTTTTATGGGGCGTAGATCAAGATTTATTAAGTAGAACTATTTTGCCTTTAGGCGGCATGCATAAAAAAGATATCAAACAAATGGCTATTGATTTAGGCTATCCTGAACTTGCTAAAAAAAGCGAGAGCTATGAAATTTGTTTTGTACCTGATAATGATTACCGTGGATTTTTAAAAAGACGCGTACCAGGTTTAGAAGAAAAAGTAAATGGAGGATGGTTTGTAGATGCTAAAGGAAAAAGATTAGGCAAACATAAGGGCTACCCTTTTTATACCATTGGTCAAAGAAAAGGTTTAGAGATTGCTTTTGGAAAACCTATCTATGTTACTTCAATCGACCCAATTAATAATGTAGTTGTGCTGGGTGAAGAAAATGAATTAGACCAGAACGATATGCTCGTAGCAAGATTAAATTGGATTAAATACGACTCTATTCATGAGCCCATGGAATTAATGGCTAAGATTCGATATAAAGACGATGGCGCCCTTTGCACTTTATCCAATACCGATTCAGGCGTGCAAGCAAGGTTTTATGAAAATGTAAAAAGTATTGCTCCTGGACAAAGCGCAGTATTTTATGAAGGAGAAGATGTGGTGGCTGGCGGTATTATTCAAAGCGGTCAATTATTTCCATGCCTTTCTAAGTCTTAATTTTTTAATCCGCCATTTTCTGCAGCAAGGCACCAAACAGTGTATCGGCGTGCTTATCATAGCCTATAAAATATTGCTGGTCTACTAATTTAAATTTACCAGTGGCTACTAATTTTTCTATTTGATCTTCATTTTCATTTTTATACACTGAGCAAGTAGCTGCTAATAAGTAGCCTCCAATTTTTATAGCAGGCATTAAATGACGCAAAATATTTTCTTGCAATTTGGTCATTGTATTTAACTGCGTCTCTTTATAGCTTTGTAAATTTTCTGGTGTTCTGCCCCAAGTGCCCGAACCTGAACAAGGTAGGTCGGCAAAAATAAAATCGAATTGTTTTTTAATAGCAAAGGGCAAGGTAATATCTACTACTTGTAAAGAGGCGGGCTGAATACCTGCTTCTTTTAAACGCTTCTCGCAATTAAATAAAATATTCTCTCTAATATCAGATACATGTAATTGCACTGAGGGCATGGTATCTTTTATTAAAATAGATTTTCCTCCACTCGCTGCGCAAGGATCCCAAACCACCAGCGGTTTATCTTTTAAAGGAATTAGTTTTAATAAAGAAGCTAGTGCTTGTGAATTAATATCTTGAATAACTGCTTCTTTATTGAGTACAATAATATTTTGAAGCGAACTTGTATTAGGTAATGCGAATGACATATCTCCAATGGACTCAAAAAATAGTCCCGCTTTTTCTAAACTTGCTTTTACCAGTTCTTTTTTACCAGGCCTTGCACGAATAAATAATAAAGGTTGTTGTAAATGAGAGGCCGTAAATTTTGGAATATCAATGGCTGAAGAAATAAAATTTTGCAAAGGAAAGGCTGCACTTAGTTTTCTAAAATACTCATAACAAATGGCGCTAATGCTTTTACGATCCTTACTGCCGTGTTTTTTATTGGCAGCGAAATAGGTTTTTAAATATAAAGCAAAGGGTGTGGGACCCTCGTATTCTCTCACTAATTTATCGGCAACATTCTGATGTGAGTTATGGTATTTGTCAATTGTCATTTCTAGAGAGGGCGGGTTGTTTTTGGTATTGCAAATATCCGTTTAAATGTGTTAAATAAGCCCTCAAAAGAACAAAGGAATGAAGGCAAAACCACTAGATAGTAAATTATATATAATATACTGATAATCAAGTATTTATATAGAAAACACTTTTTTTTCGATTTTAATTTTAATTATTTGCTTAAGTACCTTACCTTTGCCCTCCTGAAAATTAAATAGTACATGGCAAATCATTCGGCTACCAAAAAAGATATTAGACAAGCAACTAAACGTCGCGATAGAAACCGTTATTATGGTAAAACTACCCGTAACGCTATTCGTGAATTAAAAATCGTAGACGATCAAAAAGTATACGACGAGAAGTTACCTAATATCATGTCTCAAATTGATAAATTAGCTAAGCGTGGCATTATCCACAAGAACAAAGCGGCTAATTTAAAAAGTAAATTAGCGAAGCATACTGCTGTTAAAGCAACAGCTACTAAAGCAAAAGCTTAAATAAATAAACTAGACACTAACTTAACTAAGTTATAAAGCTATTATACCCATCCCGCTCCGAGCAATCTGAGCGGGATTTTTTTTATGTATCTTCGCCACATGACTGAAAAAATCCTCATCCTAGACTTCGGAAGCCAGTATACACAGCTTATAGCACGTGCTGTAAGAGAAGCCAATGTGTATTGCGAGATCAAGCCCTTTAATACTAGCATCGAATTTGATAGTACGCTAAAAGGTGTCATTTTAAGTGGCTCTCCTGCCAGTGTTAATGAAGCAGATGCACCCAATGTTGATATAGAAGCCATCCTTGCCAAACTGCCTGTTTTAACCGTTTGCTATGGCGCACAATTAAGTGCCAAGAACTTTGGTGGCAAGGTAGAGAAATCAAATAAAAGAGAATACGGACGCGCTCAATTACGCATCCAAAAAGAAGATATTATATTCAAAGGAATTGCTAATAACAGTCAGGTATGGATGAGCCACAGCGATTCCATCACCCAACTACCTGCAAATTTCGAACTATTGGCCGATACAGAGAGCATTCCTGTAGCTGCCTTTAGAAAAAAACAGGATAACGGCCATAGCCTTCACGGATTTCAGTTTCACCCAGAAGTCTATCATTCTACTGAGGGTAAGAAGATGATTGAAAACTTTTTGGTAGGCATTTGTGGCTGCCAGCTAAATTGGACCCCTTCTTCCTTTGTACAAGAAACAGTTGATAAACTTAAAGCGCAGATCGGAGATAGTCATGTTATTATGGCCTTAAGCGGAGGGGTGGATAGTACGGTAGCCGCTACCCTTATTCACAGAGCCATTGGGGACCGATTACATGGCATATTTGTAGACAATGGCGTACTGCGTAAAAATGAATTTCAAGACGTTTTAGACATATACAAGACCTTAGGATTAAATGTCACAGGCATTGATGCTAAGGATATGTTCTACGATGCCCTTGCAGGCAAGTCTGAGCCTGAAGAAAAGCGAAAAATTATTGGAAAACTATTTATAGATGTATTTCAAGTAGAAGCCTCTAAAGTATTGGAAGCTAAGTTTTTAGGTCAAGGAACAATTTATCCTGATGTAATTGAGAGCGTAAGTGTACACGGACCTTCTCAAACTATTAAGTCGCACCATAATGTGGGCGGTTTACCCGACACTATGCACCTTCAATTGGTGGAACCCCTTAGGTATTTATTCAAAGATGAGGTTAGAAAAGTAGGCCTCGAATTAGGCATACCTGCTAACTTAATTAATAGACATCCTTTCCCAGGACCAGGACTGGCCATTCGAATATTGGGAGATATTACTAGAGAAAAAGTGGCCCTATTACAAGCAGCCGATCATGTATACATGAACGCCTTAAAAGAGTTTGACTTATACTCTAAAGTATGGCAGGCCGGTACTATTTTACTACCCGTGAAAAGCGTGGGTGTAATGGGAGACGAAAGAACCTATGAATTTACAATTGCCCTAAGAGCAGTTACCTCAGTGGATGGAATGACCGCGGACTGGGCACACCTACCATATGAGTTTTTAGCCCATGTTAGTAATGCCATTATCAATGAAGTAAGAGGTATAAATAGAGTTGTTTACGATATTAGCTCTAAACCCCCTGCTACTATTGAATGGGAATAGATTTATTTTAGTCTAAATTATTGATTGACAATAATTTACAAATACTAATTCAACTTTTTCTTCAAGCTTGTTATTTGATCTTGCAAGTTATTGACTACACCAGCTAATTGGTCTACATTCCACATCGGTTGAGCCCCTGCTTTATGTATGATATAGACCGCTTTCCATATCTCAACAATATCGGTGGCATTTACTTGATATGGCTCGTATAATGGATTGTCGCTCAACAAAGTAAGCCTATCTCCATTTCCTTCTTTTGACCTATCATCGTTGGTAATAATACGCTTATACACTACCCCATCTGAATTGGATACTACGATATATGTATTGCTGTTTTTCACCTCTTTAAAGTTGCCTACCTTCTCCCCCACAATAACACTACCACTTGGGGTGGGTAACATACTATCTCCTATGATTTCAAAGGCACGGTAGTCACCTGGTGCCAACATTGGTAATGTGAAAGTATTTAACTCGTCTAAAAATTCTGGGTCGGCATAGCCTGCTAGATAACCCGCTGCTGCCTTGACAGGTACAAAGGGAACTATTGGTGCTAATGACTTTGATTTATCCGATTTAAGAGAGCGTCTGCGCTCCAAATAACTATTGCCAGAATTACCTTCTGCGTCTCCATCCATAGCCCCAGTTAGGGATAAGTCTTGGAATAAGAACTGCTCCAAATTAATGGAGAATAGAGCACAAATAGACTCCATTACTTCGAGCCTTGGTTCTGCGCGCTCTTCTTCATAGGCGCCTACTAAAGAACGCTTAATTTGAAGCTGATTGGCCATTTCTTCTTGTGTCCATTCGCGCTGCTTTCTGATGTATTTTAAATTCTTTCCTGCGTATGACATAACTAATTATTTTAGTGCAATTTACTAATTTATTTAGTATTACCAAATATTTTTAGCATTTTCTTTATTTTGTTTCAAGTACCTATCTTGGTAACTTGCAGTATGGCAAAGAGTAAAACAGAGAAACCCGTTATATTAGTTACTAACGATGACAGTATTAGCGCCCCAGGTATTAAGGCGCTTGTAGAGGCCGTAAAGGACCTAGGCAAGGTGATTGTGGTGGCCCCAGATAAACCTCAGAGCGGTATGGGTCATGCCATTACCCTTGGTCATCATTTAAGATTACAAAAAGCACATATTGTAGATGGCGTTGAAGCCTATACTTGCAGTGGTACGCCAGTGGATTGCGTAAAATTAGCAGTAGATAAAGTATTACATCATAAGCCTACTATTTGCTTAAGTGGTATTAATCATGGAGCCAACCACTCTATCAATGTGATTTACTCAGGCACTATGTCTGCCGCCTTAGAAGCTTCTATTGAAAGTATACCTAGTATTGGTTTTAGTCTTTTAGATTTAAGTATTGAGGCCGATTTCACCGCAGCCAAACATTATGCGCGTATTATCGTACAACAATTACTAGCCGATAAAAATTTAGATAAACATTTATGCTTGAATGTAAATATTCCTAAAGTGGCTACCAGCTTAATCAAAGGAATTAAAATTTGCAAACAGTCTTATGCTAAATATGATGAGAAGTTTGTTGAAAGAACCGACCCCCATGGGAAAAAATATTATTGGCTAACGGGCGAGTTTGTGAATTTTGATAAATCAAAAGATACCGATGTTTGGGCTTTGAAAAATAATTATGTGAGTGTGGTACCTGTTCAATTTGATTTGACCAATCATGTGATCAAAGAAAAGCTTTCTAAAAAATGGAAATGGTAATTTAAATTGAATAGGTTTTGAAATGATGCGCAGAGATAATTATATACTAGGAGTACTTATGGGATTACTAATGCCTTTTCTAGGTTTCTTCGGATTCTATGAATACCGGTTTAGCTTATTTAGTATTCAAGAATTCTTAGAACTTCTTAATCAACAGAAGTCTTTATTATCTGCTATGATTAGTATATCTCTTCTCATTAATGGCGCAGTACTTACCTACTTTTTTCAAAAGCAGCAAGATAAAACGGCTAAAGGAATATTTTTCACCACCTGTGTTTACGCAATCATTGCCATTGCGTGTAAATGGTTTTTATAAATGAAATATTATATCATTGCTGGAGAAGCCAGCGGAGATTTACACGGCGCCAACTTAATTAAATCCATTAAGTCAATGGACCAGCATGCCCAAATTCAGTGCTGGGGCGGTGAACTCATGCAAGCAGCCGGCGGTCAATTAGTAAAACATTATAGAGACCTAGCCTATATGGGTTTTGCAGAAGTGGTACTAAACCTTTCCACTATTTTAAATAATATTCGTTTTTGTAAAAAAGATATTAAAGCCTTTGCGCCTGATGTACTTATTTGTATCGATTACCCAGGATTTAATTTAAGAATAGCAAAATGGGCCAAGCAAGAAAAAATAAAAGTGGTTTACTTTATTGCACCACAAGTTTGGGCTTGGAAAGAAAATAGAGTGCCTGCCATGCGCGCAAGCATTGACAGGTTATTATGTATTCTTCCATTTGAGAAAAAATATTTTAAAGATAGATGGGATTGGGAGGTAGATTATGTGGGTCATCCTTTAATGGAAGTGATCGCAGCTCAAAATAATTTAGCACACCCTCTTCCTAGTTTGCAAGGTCAAAATATTATTGCATTACTTCCTGGTAGCAGAAAGCAAGAGATAGAAAAGAAATTACCACTCATGTTAAGCGTGGCCATTCATTTTCCGGCATATCAGTTTGTGGTGGCTCAAGCACCCGGCTTAAACGACGAATGGTTTAACAGTTTAATTAGCCCTCAACTAAATGTGCATGTTGTAAAAGCAAGTACTTATGCTTTACTACAAAATAGTAAGGCTGCCTTAGTGACTAGCGGCACAGCAACTTTAGAAACAGCCTTATTAAATGTACCTCAGGTGGTATGTTATAAAGGAAGCCCTATTACTTATGCACTGGCTAAATTTTTTGTAAAAATTAAATTTATCGCGCTGGTGAATTTGATAATGGAAAAAGAAGTGGTGAAAGAATTAATTCAAGACGAATTAAATACCCATAATTTAGTGGTAGAATTATCTAAATTATTGGAAGACAGCAAAACGCAAAATGAAATTAGCGCCAATTATGCTAGTTTAAAAGAAATACTCATGACCGGCGAAAAGGCCACAGATGTCGCTGCTGAAATTATCATGGAGACCATTCAAAAAAAATAGGCTACTTCAATTTATTAGCTAGCCTCGTTTATTTACCTTACTTACTTATTTATTTACTTCGCTTATTTTTTAAAATAAGGAATAATTAAAAATTTAAATAGCATCACTAACAATGATACTAAAAACATTAATAATGAAAGGCGATTCATGCCATGCATAGCCTTCATCATACCTGTTCTTTCTTGATTCGGATCACGCTTTACTATAAATAAGTACTCCCCAATTTGTCTTAAAAATTTCATAGGTTTCTTTTAATGAAGTTAGTTAAACTTGTTTTGCCAACCATGCT
>JBILDC010000024.1:0-32745 GCA_044352855.1 Sediminibacterium sp.
GAAGATCCTTTTACAATAACGTTGGCGGAAATCAATGGAGAATTCTTATCCCCAGTAACTTTACCAGATAATTGTCTTGTCTGTGCGAATGATGCTTGCATCATGCACATAAAAGCTAAAAACATTGATAAGCGTAGTTTCATTTTGCTTTTTTTATATTAAGAAATAGTTAAATTCGCACCCAAGATATATAAATTATTTATTTTAACAAAAAATTTTGAAATAATTTTTCTGTTTTCTATGCCTCTGTTTGAGCTAACACTAATTATTTCTTAATATTATAAATTATAATTTTTTTTTATATATTTAAATAATTATTAAAAAAATACACAACTTAAATATGAAATTTTCATATATATTAAAAAATATATTAAATTTATTTTTAATTTGTTTTTGTAGTATCTACAGTTTGGAAACAATTGCGCAAAAAAAGTATACTGATATACATACACAGGTGCTTATCATTGGGGGCACTGCAAGTGGGATTAGTGCTGGAATACAATCTGCTAGAATGGGGGCAAACACAGTTGTTGTAGAATCAACTCCATGGCTAGGCGGCATGTTAACCTCGGCTGGTGTAGGTGCTTTTGACGGCAATCATCAATTACCATCGGGTTTATTTGGCGAGTTCCGTGAACAGCTTTATCGTGCCTATGGTGGACCGGATAAAGTTTCTACTGGTTGGGTAAGTAATACCTTATTTGAACCACATGTAGGCGACAGTATTTTCAAAATAATGGCTTCCAAAGAAAAACAATTAACTGTCTTGTATTCCTATGCATTCGAAAAATTGATTAAATCAAAAGATAAAATAAATGGGGCTTACTTTATAGATACCATCACAAAACATAGATTAAATATTTATGCTGATAGAATAATTGATGCCACAGAATTGGGAGATGGACTCGCAAGTGCGGGACTTCCTTATGACTTGGGAATGGAATCTTCTGCATTGACTGGAGAAGATGTTCATGTAGCTAACTCCAATGATATTATACAGGATATTACTTACGTAGGTATTTTAAAAGATTATGGAAAACCACAGCCTATAATAGAAAGGCCTAGCCACTATGACTCTACTGAATTTGATGGTTCCAATACTAATTTTTATAGAGACTTGTTACGAAAAAAACCAGGCGTAGATGCGCAAAAAATGTTGGATTATGGCAGAATGCCCAACAATAAGTTTATGCTAAATTGGCCCCTTTATGGAAATGATATTTATTTAAATGTTATTGAGCAAAGTAGAGAAGAAAGAGAAAAAATGCTAGTGGCAGCAAAAGAACAAACCTTACGCTTTGTTTATTTTATTCAAAAAGAACTTCAAATGCGCAATTTAGGACTTGCTGATGATGAGTTTCCTACAAAAGATCTATTGGCATTTTATCCTTACCACAGGGAATCAAGAAGGCTGAGAGGTTTAGTGAGAATGAATGTAAAACATATCTCTAGTCCTTATACCACCAAGGATGCATTATATAGAACTGGCATTGCTGTAGGAGACTACCCTATAGACCATCATCATAAAAAAAATGCTGCTGCACCCCAGCACTTAGATTTTTATCCAGTGCCCAGTTTCAATATTCCATTAGGCGCATTAATCCCGGCTCAATATTCCAATTTTATTGTAGCAGAAAAATCTATTAGTGTATCAAATATTGTAAATGGTACAACTCGTTTACAACCCTGCGTATTGCAAATTGGACAAGCTGCTGGTACCTTAGCTGCCATTAGCCTAAGAACTGGACAAGCTGTACAAGAAGTTTCTATAAGAAAGGTACAAGCTAGTTTACTAGAAGCAGGCGTTTATATTATGCCCTTTATAGATGTGCCTAATGATCACCCACATTTTATAGCTACACAAAAAATAGGAGCCATTGGTTTGTTAAGAGGAAGAGGGGTTCCCGTTGGATGGGCCAATCAAACTTATTTTGATCCCATGATGCATGTGGAAGGAAAATTATTTTTATCTACTTGGAATAACTATTTTCCAAAATACACCAGCGCTTCAGATAGCTTATCCATAAAAGAGGCCATCGATTTATTAGGCTTGCTGAACAACCTATCTTTTGAAAAAAATAAAAGTTTTATACAGGGGAAATGGGAAAATTGGAATTTTGATTTTTTTGATACAGCTCGACCTGTTAAAAAAATAGAACTAGCGGCCATCCTAAATAGCTTTTCACCTTTATTTGAGTCTTGTCAAGTAAATCACCAGGGAATTCAAACCTATCGATTAATAAGCAAGCTATAAAATCATTTACATCTATGTAAGAATAGTCTATGTCCTTGAGAAAGCTCCAGGTTTTTGAGTATTTTATTCATTAAATTTTCTAAACAGTACTTTATCTGCATAAAAAGTTCCAAACGGAATGAGTGAAGCTAAAAAAGCTATAAACATTTTGACTATGCTCCAGCGATATAAAAATGAAACTTGAAGCAGTAAAACAATATAAAGAACAAAAAGAATTCCATGAGCCAAACCCACAATATAATTGGGCTGTGGCATAGAAAATTTGTATTTTAAAATCATCGTAAATCCTAAAAGTAAATACGAACAACCTTCCATAAATGCTATAATTCTTAGTCTACCAATTGCTGTTTTCAATAATTTATTGATCATTTTATTATTTAATTAAAATTACTGTTTTGTAAAAATCATGCAGTGCTGCCATGGAAGATTATCTATATTTTTATCAAATATAAAACCTGCTGCTTTAAATTCTTTAATGGCTTGTGCTTTACTCATTTTATGAATGGTTTTAATGGGTACAGCTGGATCTTCGGACCTAAATTCCACAAGTACTAATTTACCACCCGGTTTTAAGGCAGCTCGCATTGACAAAGCCATTTCATAAGGATAAGAAAATTCATGGTATACATCTACTAACAACATCATATCAACAGAATTATCTGGTAAAGACAGTTCTTTTTCTTTACTCAATACCGGTACTATACGTGATAATTTTTCTTGCTTGATTCTCTCGTTTAAGTAGGCAATCATTTCCGGCTCAACGTCTACTGCAAAAACTTTACCAGTTCCCAGCATTTTTGAAAGCAGTGCACTATGGTAACCACTACCCGCTCCTATATCTGCAATAACCATACCTGGTTTTACGGATAAATTTTTTAATAATAGAGAGGTATTTTCTTCCATTTCTCTTTCATCCCTTTCAAGCCAATCTATTCCGTAATGACTCATTACTTGTGCAATTTGTCTGCCCATGTACCACTTATTAATACCATTGGGATCCCCAGTCCTTATTTTATAACCATCTTGACCCAATGAAAATAGGGAGAGCGAAAGAAAAGTAAAAACTAATATAAAGGGTTTTAATATATGCATAGAATTATAGTAATCATTTAACTTATAATAGCATCCACTTCAATTTCTACCAAATATCCACTACCTACTAATTTGGCTTCTACCATTGTATTAGCAGGTTGAATATGAGCAAATCTTTCACCATGTGCTCTTGCAATGGCTTCCCATTGATTGATATCTGCAACAAAAACTTTGGTTCTCACTACATCCTCTAATGTAGCATCTAGTGAATGTAATGCGCCTTCAATTTTGTCAATCACAAAATGTGTTTGTGCTGCAGGATCATTTCCACCAATAATGGTATTCACATGCGTAGCAGTTGTTCCAGAAACAAAAATATGATTACCCTTTTTCACAGCTCTTGCATAACCTGCCATTGTCTCCCATTCAGTGCCTGAGAAAACTCTTGTCTTTCCATCTTCAGCTATTTTTATTTCGTAAGGTTTTGGAAACTCTTTTATATGATGACTTAAATCACCACTGGCAGTTAAAAATGGTGGCTTTCTATATTCATCGCCACAGTTACCCTTAATTTTATGCGCCTGTGCTAAAACAGATTCTATAGCAGTCTTCTCTGCATCTGTCAATTGAATGGTGAGTATTTTTTTATTTTCTTGAATATGTTCTGAAGCACCCAATCTTGAACCAATTATAACGGCCCCCACTGCTGGTGCTTGTGCCATATAAGCACTCGCTATTGTGGCTATACTTGCATTTTTTGAAGCAGCTATAGTTGATAAAGTAGAAAGCATTGTTTGGAACCAGGACCATCCTCCTGCGGCATCTATAAATCTTTTGTATTTCATTTGTGACCATGTTAAAGATTCAGAAAGCAGAGGCTCTTGTTTGCCTAACCATTTTTCTGAAAAGAAACCGCCGGCCACAGTTCCATAAGCCAGTAATTGAACATTGTTTTGTAAACAAGTAGCCGCCATTGCATGACTGGCCCTTTGGTCTAATAAAGAATAGGCAATTTGATTACTCACTACAGGTATGCCTGAAGCTATGACCATATTTAAATGTATATGATCAAAATTGGTAAGCCCAATATTTGCAATCAAACCCTTTTCTCTTAATGTATTTAATGCATAAAGTGCGTTTAACCAATTAGGGTCGGCATAATTCCATGCATGAAATTGTAATAAATCAATTTGAGGTGAAGAAAGTCTTTGTAAAGCTTTTTCAACTGCGGCTAAAGCTGTTTTTTCTGTAATGACACCTGGACTAGGCACCCATTTAGTAAAAAATTGAATGCCAGCAGGTGCGAAATGTTTTTTGCAATAACCAGCAATCTCTTCTGATGATCCATAATGATCGGCCATATCAAAACAGGTAAAGCCATTTTCATAATACTGCATCATTGATTTTGCTGCAATGGCAGGATCCACTTTATTGCCTGATCTTTCCATATCAGCAATTTGCCATAATCCAATGATAGCTTTTGGAATTGTAAATTGATTATTCATAAAATTATTCTTGTGGTAGTTTTTTGAATTCTTCCTTTAAATCTGTGTTGTTCTTTTGTAATCGTCTCCAATAGATAAAAAATATCAAAGATGCAATAAGCATTACAATCAACCAAACCAAACTTGGGTAAAAATACCAAGATTTAGAAACACTATTGATGTCTTGCTCAATCATTATAATTAAAAAGAAACAAAGTGATATAATGCCTGCTACTGCTATAGATTTTTGTAGGGTGGGATTTTTAATGATAGAAATTTCTGCTGCTAAGGTGGGATTGTATTTTGAAATACTTAAAACCGCAATACAGATTAAAATAAAATTAGCCAGCATGGAGATGACCATTATATCAATTCCTAAAAAAATATCTGAAGCAAAATGAGTTCCTACAACACCACAAGTTGCTACCGCCCCGCTAAATATAATTGCTTGATAAGGACTTTGATAGGTTGCATGTATGGTCATAAAGCGTTTTGGAAACAATGCATCTTTTGACCAAGCAAAAACCAATCTAGAAACAGATAAGATCATGGATGGAAGGTCTTTTAATAGTGCAATACAAGCGCCCCCCATAATTAAAAAAGACCACCACTTGGGTAAGATATTACTGAGCAAACTTGGAGCAGAAACTTCCTTCTCGATGGCTTCTTTTGCAATAAAATTCCAAGGAACTAATTGATAAATACTATAAGTAAAAATAATATAAAAAAGACCCACTAATAGAATGGTGATTAAAATAGCCCTAGGTAAATTTTTAGTAGGGTTCTTAGCTTCTCCTCCAGCTTGTGCAATGGCATCAAATCCAATAAAACTTGCAAATAAAATAGCACTTGCAGAAACAATTGTTTTTAAATCCCAAGTAGCCAATTGAGTGGTAATTTGAATGCCTTTTTTTTCGAATACTGCCTGAATAAATTCTTCTCTTGTAGTACTCAATCCAAAATAAATTACTAGGCCTGATAATAAAAATGTTATAATCACCAAACTAATTACAGTAACCTGATAAGTTTTGATGCCACGAATATTAATGAAAACAAAAAACCACAATAAAAAAAGTGCAGCCCATAATCTATTCTGCCCTTGTTCAAAAAAATGAAATTGATTTTCTCCAACAAGTAATACAATCATTTGATTAAAAAACGGTATGACCATATAAGCCACCACACCCATTACAATAGATAAGCCAAACCATTGTGAAAAACTAGCCGCAAAACCCCAGAAAGGATGCATGGATCTGCTTGCATATATATAAGTACCTCCAGCCCTTGGCATAGCGCTAGATAATATGGCATAAGAAAATGCTGCTAACAATGAAGGAATAGCTGCTACAATAAATGCAATGCCAACATAGGGACCAATGCCTGGAACTGTTTTTTGAATTTGAAAGGGAACTATGTAAATAGAAGCGCCAATCATTGATGAGATTCCAGTAGCAATGAGGCCCATTAAGCCCAGATTTCTTTTCAAATGTTCACCACTCATTAGTACTTATTATTTTTTTATGGACGCTTTCAATAGTCCATTATTATTTCCTGTCAATTCTAAAGCTCCTATGGAAGGTGGCACAGACCCAATCTGATTCATCCTGTCTAAAAAATCCTTGATGGAGAATGCTTTTCCCGACAACTCCATTTCTCTTGCATATTCGGCCATTGCATCATCAATAAGGATTTTTCCAGTGATGTAGCTTGTCCCGTATCCTGGCAGTCTCATGTAAAGATGTTGTTCAAATTTCAATAATTCCTTTTCGGTTTTCATCCATCCTCTTGGTGTATATTCTGAGTGTATTTTTCCTGCCTCCTCCATGGTCATCTCATTTGCATGTGCATATAAAGAACCCAATCCTCTTGCTGCACGTTGTGCAATCAAGATGTATACAATCTCTCTCACCCTAGGATCGTCATCGTAAAGCCCTGCATTCATAAAAATCTCTTCTACCGCAGTAGCCATGCCTTCATTTCTTGAATCGAAAATATTATACAATAATGGATCACGCCTAATCTCAGATACATGTGGCTCGAGATCCATTTGTGCCAACTCAAACCAATGATAAAAATGAGAATATAATGGACGTGGATCATAATGCATGGTGATCAAAAAGAAATTGCGTTTCTCTTTTGGAACAAATCTTCCTTGATGCTCTCTCAAAGCAGGTTCATAATAATTTTTCATTGTTAGTAGCTGCTGCTGATCAAGAAATTTCAGAAAACTCCTAACAGATTTTTCTTTCAATGCATCATACTCTGAAACAGTATTGGCCTCGGTAAGCATTGGCAAATTTCTGTTGCGGTGTTCCTCTAGTTTTAAAGAGGACCAAGCACGTGAAAGCTCTCTTTTTAATAATACCACTTGATCATCCCATGTCAATGGAACAAGGTGCACATTTTTTGCATACCAGTTATAATTTTCTTTGCCTATGCCAGAAGGACCTGTCTTCTTATAAGATTCAGCTTCAAGCCATTTTACTAGCTTTTCTGTAGAAGCCATTGATTGATTGATGATATTTTGAAGCGAGATATCTTCCTTAACGCCAGGTTTTTCAAGCAATTCCTTTAAATCATCATTCTGTGATTGAATATCATTAATACCAGCAATCCAAAGTTCTTTTGCATTGCCTGTCAGATTCAATTTAGCCTGTTCATTCAAGGGTATGATTACTTTCAATTGATTGATCAAATTATTTTTGTCGGTAACAGAAAGTGGAAATGTATATTTCCATAAATCAATAACAGCATGATGCGTAGGTCCTTCATGTGCTGGAACATCACTGCGTTCAGTAAAAATGGTTTTATAAAAAGCCGGATCCCTATTCCATGGTTTTAAAACGCGATGATTAAAATCGTATCCATTCATTTCAGCCCAAACCAAGACCCAATCCACTTTCTGCTCAATAGTCATTGAGCTTGTATCAATCTCATTTAATCTTGATTGCAAGCGCTTGAAAGCAGGCCCTCTTTTATTAAAGCTAAGAGCCGTATAATCTGGAGCCCCTTTTAGCAAAGGCGGTTTTTCAAAAGCGCGCCAGTCCTTGAAAAGGGATACAAGAGATGTATAATTATTTGTTTGCTTTTGTTGGGAGATTCCTGATGCGCCTATACACAAAAACATCAAAAGCAAGATAAGTCTTGAAATAGAATTACTATGTTTCATAAAGTAAATTTTTGGAGATCATGAAGGTCGTTAATTTCATTTGAATTATAGTGCCTTAATTTTTCTTAAAAAATAGTCATCACCCTAACAAATATACTTTGAGACCATTTTTTTACTTAAATTCAGGTTGTCAAAAATGGAACAATACTATGCGTTTTATCCTTTATTTTCTTTTGTTATCTAACCTTACATTATCCGCTCAGGTGCTCGACTTCAACAAGTTATCCTCGCTGAAGATTAGAAATGTTGGCCCTGCCAATATGAGTGGAAGAATCACCTGCATTGATGCATTAAAATCGAATCCAAAAATTATCTATGTGGGTGCGGCCTCTGGGGGTGTTTGGAAATCTGAAAATGGAGGATCGTCGTGGAAGCCCATTTTCGATGAACAGCCTACACAGAATATTGGCGCTATTTCTATTCAACAGAGTGATCCGAAAGTGATATGGGTAGGCACAGGCGAAGGCAATCCTCGTAACTCGATGAACCTGGGAATGGGCATTTTTAAAACTGAAGATAGCGGTCGAACATGGAAACATATGGGATTGGCAGCCACTAAAACAATTCATCGAATTATTATCGACCCTCGTAATCCCAATATAATTTATGTGGGTGCCATGGGCGATCCTTTCACAGCCGATTCTAATAGAGGCTTATATAAAACCACCGACGGTGGCCAACACTGGAAACAAATTTTATTTTCAAATACCGCTTCGGGTGTAGCAGATCTTGTGATGCATGAATCAAATCCAGATAAACTTATTGTTGCATTATATGAGCACCATAGAACGCCCTATTATTTTGTTTCTGGTGGAAAAGGATCAGGTATCTATATCACTAACAATGGTGGTGACAATTGGGAAAAATTATCAGATGCCAATGGTTTGCCAGCGGGTGAATTGGGACGCGTGGGAATTGCTATAGCGCCTAGCAATCCAAATAGAGTGTATGCAAAAGTAGAAGCGAAAAAAAATGCGTTGTATAGAAGTGAGGATGGAGGTATGCATTGGAAAATGATAAATAACAATCCTAAATTTACCAATAACCGTCCCTTTTATTTTCAAGACCTTGCAGTAGATACAAAAGATCCCGATCGTCTATACAATATATATCAACCTTTATCGGTTAGTTATGATGGTGGTGTGAAGTTTGACCCAACACCGATGATCCCTGCAGATGAAACAAAAGGAATCCATGCCGACTTCCACGCCATCTGGATGAATCCGAACGATGCACAACATTTTATTATTGGTGGAGATGGTGGCTTGGGCATCACCTATGATCATGGTAAGTCATGGTATTTTCCAGAAACAATTCCTGTTGCACAATTTTATCATGTGAATGTTGATTACGAAACTCCATTTAATGTTTATGGTGGTATGCAGGATAATGGAAACTGGTCTGGGCCTGCCTATACATGGAAGCGTGGGGGCATTCGAACATTGTATTGGCAATACTTGGTGGGTGGAGATGGTTTTCATATTGCACCCGATAGAGATGATGCAAGATTTGGTTATGGTACTTCGCAAAATGGAGATTTGTATCGTTACGATAAACAAACGGGATATTATCAAAGCATTGCACCTACTGCAAAAGAGGTCTCAACCTATTTGCGATTCAACTGGAATGCTGGATTTGCAAAAGACCCATTCAATGAAAGTGGGGCCTACTATGGTTCTCAATTTCTGCACAAGACTTCAGATAAAGGAAAAAATTGGAAAACCATTTCAACTGATCTCAGCACTAATAATCCTGCACATCAAAAGCCCGATTATGGTGGATTAACCCTCGATGTATCTGGTGCAGAAAATTACAATACCATTATTGCCATTGCACCAAGTTTTCTTGATAAAGATCTTATTTGGATAGGCACCGATGATGGACAAGTGCAAGTCAGTGATAATGGAGGAACATCTTGGAATAATCTTACCAAAAATATTATCGGACTACCTGATGGAGCATGGATACCACAAATACACTCCTCAAGATTTGAAAAAGGAACAGCCTGGATAGTGGCAAATAATTATCGCAAAGGAGATTATGCACCCTATTTATTTATGACCACTGATTATGGTAGAACATGGAAAAATATACTCGATGCAAATCAGGTCAAGGGCTATGCATTAAGTTTTATTCAAGATCCTGTGGAGAAGCAATTAGTTTTTCTGGGAACGGAAAATGGATTGTGGGTAAGTATCAATGAAGGAAAAGATTGGGTGCCCTTCAAAAATGGTTTTCCCAATGTGTCAACGATGGACTTAGTCATTCAAGAAAAAGAATCGGCATTGGTGGTAGGAACCTTTGGTAGAGCCATCTGGGTGCTTGACGACTTAAAGAGTTTGCGTGAGATTCTAAGAGGAAATACCAAAGAAAAAATAACTAGCCTTCCCATGAATGAAGTCATTCAAGTGAAGGGATTGTTCATTGCACCTCCGGGCAATATCTGGACAGGATTCGGAACCACATTCGAGGGGGAAAATAGACCCTTCCAAGAAGCGTCCATTCCAATTTATATTAATGAGCTTCCTTCAAAAGAGGATACCCTTGAAGGCTTCATTATAAATAGTAAAGGAGATACCATTCGAAAATTAATTGGGCAAAATCTGATGCAAGGATTGAATTACATTCACTGGAAGCTAGATGAAGATCGCTTATACTTATCAGGAAACTATGATCCGAATGAATCAAGAGGTATTGCTGTACTACCTGGTACCTATAAAGCCATATTCAAATACAAAGGAGTTCAATCAAGTAACGAAATCAAAGTAATCTCAGATCCACGCTTTAAAATAAAAGAAGAAGTAGATCAGCAATTGTATCGATACAATAAAGTGATTAATGCTGAAGTAGGAAAATTAAAGTCTCTATTTAACTTAGTTAATTCTTGGGAGAATGAATTGAAAAAAATTCATGAAGGGTTGTCAAAACAAACTAAAAAAGAAAAAGCATTAAAAACGGTGAATGAAATGATGAATGCAGTAAAGCAATTAAAATTAGCGGGCAAAGATAGTCCTGGTGATCGTCAAGTGGGCGCATGGCAGAGCGTAAGAATTACTCCAGCTTCTGCCATCAATGAAGCAGAGAAAGTAGCGATGGCAAGATTAGACCTCCCGTCTGAACAAGATTGGAAGCGAGTAAGCGATGCAGCTGCATTGATTGATGCTTACCAGTTTCAATTAAGTCAATTTGAGATTTTAAAGTGGAATAAATTTATCAAGGTCTATAAAAAAAGCCGCTGATAAAATGGGTTGATTATAATTTAAATTAAGACTTTGTAAAAACTAGGCAGTGCTGCCATGGAAGGTTATCTATATTTTTATCAAATCTAAAACCTGCTGCTTTAAATTCTTTAATAGCCTGCGCTTCACTCATTTTATGAATGGTTTTAATGGGTACAGCTGAATCTTCGGACCTAAATTCTACAAGCACTAATTTACCGCCTGGTTTTAATGCAGCGCGCATTGATAATGCCATTTCATAAGGATATGAAAATTCATGGTATACGTCTACTAACAACATCATGTCAACGGAATTTTCTGGTAAAGACAGATTTTGTTCTGTACTCAATACAGGTACTATACGTGACAATTTTTCCTGTTTGATTCTCTCGTTTAAATAAGCAATCATCTCGGGCTCAACGTCTACTGCAAAAACTTTACCCGTTCCCACCATTTTTGAAAGCAGTGCACTATGGTAGCCACTACCCGCTCCTATATCAGCAATAACCATACCTGGCTTAACAGCTAAATTTTTCAATAATAAAGAGGTGTTTTCTTCCATTTCTCTTTCTTCCCTTTCTAGCCAATCTATTCCATAATGACTCATTACTTGTGCAATTTGTCTACCCATGTACCACTTGTTAATACCGTTGGGATCCCCAGTTCTTATTTTATAACGCTCTTGCCCCAATGAAAAAAAGCTGAGCGATAGAAAACTAAAAAGCAGTATATAAGGTTTTAATGTAGGCATGGGACTATTTTGGATAACGAAGTTAATTCTATAAGTAATATTTTTTTATTTTTTATACTACCAAATGTTAGTATAATTGTACCTGATTTGACCTGAATTGGCTTTGTTTACCCTATAAGATTTATATTAATAAAATGAATACATTTTTTGACTATCAAAATACACAAGTAGCAAATTTACCCTTGCATCTTAAAAAGTATATTGTAGATCAAGTCTATGAAAAGTATACACCTGTAGATCATGCAGTATGGCGTTATGTGATGCGCCAAAATTATAGCTACTTAAAAAATGTGGCTTATTATCCATATATACCTGGATTAAAAAAAGCTGGGCTGACAATTGAGAAAATTCCAAGTTTACAAGAAATTAATGATGCACTAACTGCTATTGGATGGGGCGCAGTGACAGTAGATGGATTTATTCCACCTGCTGCATTCATGGAATTTCAAGCATACAGGGTTTTAGTGATTGCTGCAGATATTAGACAACTAGAACATATTGAATATACTTCGGCTCCAGATATCATACATGAATCTGCAGGACATGCACCAATTATTAGTGATACTAAATACAATCAATATTTAAGTTATTTAGGAAAAATTGGAACCAAGGCATTATTTTCTTCAAAAGATTACGAACTATATGAATCCATCCGTGCGCTTTCTATAATAAAAGAAATGCCTAATATAGATCAAAAGGAGTTAGCCGAAGCAGAAGCTTTGGTACTGCACAATCAACAAAACTTAGGCGCTCCTTCTGAAATGGCACTATTAAGTAGATTGCAATGGTGGTCTGTGGAATATGGTTTAATTGGTGATATTAATAATCCTAAAATTTATGGTGCGGGCTTACTTTCCTCTATTGGAGAAAGTGCTTCTTGTATGCAACCAGAGGTGAAAAAAATAATATACACCATTGATGCTTTAAAAGTTGGATACGATATTACTAAAGAACAACCACAACTTTTTGTTACGCCAACTTTTCAAAATTTAATTGATGTGCTTGAACAATTTGAGTCTACGATGGCTTACAGAGTTGGCGGACTTGAAAGTGTAACAAAGGCAATAGAATGTAAAAATATTTGTACAGCAGTATTTAGTTCAGGATTGCAATTATCTGGCGTGTTTAGTAAAGTGCAAGCAGATAACAATCATGCAATAAAATATATCAATACACAGGGCCCAAGTTCACTTGCTTTTAAGGATCAATTGATAGAAGGCCATGATGTAAATTACCATGCCCACGGATTTGGATCTCCTGTTGGTAAACTAAAGGACGCTACTAAGTCATTAGAAGACTACAGTACAGCAGATCTTTTATCGGCGGGTATGATAGTAGATCATATGGTTACATTAGCTTTTGAGAATGGCATTCTAGTGGAAGGAAAATTAGTGGGTCAGACTTATAAGGAAGATAAACTTGTCTTGCTCAGTTTTGCAGATTGTAAAGTGACAGACATGGAAGGCAATGTATTTTTTGAACCAGCTTGGGGTATGTTTGATATGGCCATTGGGGAATCCATTGTATCTGTATTTAATGGATCGGCAGATAAAAAAATATTCGAAGACCAATTGCATATTTCTGAACAACCTACCCACCAACAAAATTATACTGCTAAGGACTTGCAATATCAATCTTTATTTAAACAAATAAGGGCTTATAGAGAGCAAGGCAAGTCAGATGATTCCTTGAATGAAATTTGGCAAGCTATTCAAAATGATTTTGAAACAGATTGGCTTGGCACTATGGAGTTATTGGAATTAGCCGATACTATGCCAACAGAAAAAGCATTGGCCAATGCATTGAGAACTTATTTGAATGCACAGTCTATTGCTTATCCGGCTTATTCAAAATTAATCAGGGATGGCTTAAAAATAATTGATGCTAAACTAAAGTTTGAATAATTGCCCAAGCCAATTCGGTTTCGTTATTGGAGAGGGCTGCTTTGATTTCTTGAATTTTTTCCGAAGACAATTTTAATTCATTTGAAGTATTGAATACAGGTAGGATATTGGTATTTGCCAATTGTGCTTTTTCATTAGGCGTGAATGAATCACTCTCTTTTATTGCTTTAGGCAGCTGATCAAATCCAATCCCCAATTTAGTATTTGGCTTTTCTACTTTAAATAAGTTTGCTTCTGTAATTCTTGCATACCAGTCTCCACCAAGACGAGCCACTAAATCCAATTTAGCTTGATCAATATGATTGCTTGCATCAAGGATAGATTCGTGTAAATGTATTTTTTTAATTTCTGCCAATACCAAATTACCAGCACCTGCTTGCGCACCTAATGCAATGACTTCTTGCACAATACATTCCAATTGAATAGGTGATTCGGCAACCCTAGGTGGTCTTACCAATTCAGATGCCAATTCAGTAAATCCTGCTTTTGTAAATTCATTGGTTCCTTTAGGATAATCACAACTTGACAAAGACACTTGTTGCACCATATTGTAGTTCACAATATTGATCACAACTTCTGGAATAACTTTAATATTCTCAAGGGTATGCTTAGTGGTATTATCTCTTACTCTACGGGATGGAGAGAAAATACAAATTGGCGGGTTCATGCTAAACAAATTAAAAAAACTGAAAGGGCTTAAGTTCACATTTCCCTCTAAGTCAATGGTGGATGCAAAGCAGATGGGCCTTGGTGCAATCGCATATTGTAAATACTGTTGTATTTCTTGTGTGCTTAGTTGATCCGTGTCTAAAGTTAGCATGTAGATATATTTAATCTAATTTTTTTAGTGCCAAGATAGACCAATCAGTGGCTTCGGCCTTAATGGTATTCACTAAAGTACCCAATCCGTCGATGGTCATTTTAACTGTATCATTTGCTTGCAGCCATTGTGGTTGGTAATTTGGATCATGCAATTTACCAGTTCCGTTTAATTCCAAAAAACAGCCTGTACCAACTGTTCCAGAGCCAATTACATCACCAGGGAAAATAGTAACGCCATAAGAACATCTTTCAATGATCTCTGCAAATGTCCAGTCCATATCTTTTACATTCCCTTCTGATACTAATATATCATTCACCCAACACTTCATAGATAAATTATAATTGTTGCCTACATGTCCTTCTTTTGCAGAAACCAAGTATGCACTTAATTCATCGGGTGTCACCAACCATGGACCAATCACCGTAGAGAAATCTTTACCCTTTGCTGGTCCTAGGTTTAAAAGCATTTCTTCCATTTGTAATTTTCTAGCACTCAAATCATTCATAATTGTAAAGCCAGCGATATAAGCATCTGCGTCTTTAGCTTTGATGTTTCTACCTTCTTTTCCAATCACAATCGCCACTTCTAATTCAAAGTCAAGTTGTTGAAAATGATCTGGCATACAATAGATATCGCCAGGTCCTTGCACTGCATTGTGGTTGGTAAAATAAAATATAGGATACTGATCAAATTCTTTAATCATCTCTACCCCTCTGTTTCTTCTTGCCGACTCCACATGCTGACGAAATGCATAGCCATCTCTGCAAGAAGTTGGTCGAGGCACTGGTGCTAATAAAGTAAAGTCCTTCACAGGCTCTATATTCAAACTTTTATCTGCAATTTTTGAAACTTGTTTTTCTGTTTGTTGAATTAGATCATTGCTAGATTGAACAAAATCAATGATGCTTTTTGGCAAGTTTTCATTCAAAGATTGGAGGTTGTAAAGGCTTTCATTCACTATAGTGCCTAATTGGATTTCACCGGCTTTTAAATAACTAACTAATTTCATTGATTATCAATTGTTTATGATGTAATTCATTCAAAGAAAAACGGCTATTGTAGCCGGATTCATTTAAGTAAAACAAAGTTAAAAATAAATCTTTTATAATTTCCTAATAATTGTTAGTATTGTATTGCTTCAAAATCTAAATTATGCCAATATACCACAGTTTGGGAGAGATTCCCCATAAAAGACATACCGCATTTAGACAACCCAATGGAAAATTGTATGCAGAAGAGCTTGTTTCTACCGAAGGTTTCTCAGGTATGTATTCATTAGTGTACCATACGCATCCACCCACTTTTGTAAAAGCATTAGGTGAACCCTATTCAGTGGAGCCAAAAATTGCAAGAGAAAAACATTTGCGTCATACAAGTTTATTAGGTTTTAATATTAAAGCAGAAGATGATTATTTAAAAAGTAGAAAACCAGTTTTAGTGAATGCTGATTTACAAATTTCTTTAGCAGCACCAAGACATTCTATGACGGATTATTTTTACAAAAATAGTCAAGCAGATGAAGTTATTTTTATTCACAAAGGATCGGGTACTTTACAAACTGGATTTGGTAAAATTAAATTTTCTTATGGCGACTACCTTGTAGTACCAAGAGGCACTATTTATCAAATAAAATTTGATGACGAAAACAATCGTCTTTTCATCACTGAAAGCTTTAGCCCTATTCGTTTTCCAAAAAGATACCAAAATCAATTTGGACAATTGATGGAGCATGCGCCCTATTGTGAAAGAGATATCAGAAGACCAAGTGATTTAGAAACTTTTGATCAGGAAGGCGATTTTAAAGTATTGATCAAAAAACAAGGATTAATTTATCCATATACTTATGGTACACATCCTTTTGATTTTATAGGATGGGATGGATATCATTATCCATGGGCATTTTCTATTCATGATTTTGAACCTATCACAGGAAGGGTGCATCAGCCACCACCAGTGCATCAAACTTTTGAAGCGAAAAATTTTGTAATCTGTTCCTTTGTTCCGCGTAAATACGATTATCATCCACAAGCGATACCAGCACCGTATAATCACAGCAATGTAGACAGCGATGAAGTGTTATATTATGTGGATGGTGATTTTATGAGTAGAAAGTCCGTGGTGCAAGGTCAGATCACATTGCATCCAGGTGGTATCCCTCATGGTCCACATCCGGGCAGTGTTGAAAAATCAATAGGCAAAGAAAAAACAGATGAGTTGGCAGTGATGATAGATCCTTTTAGACCATTAATGATTACCGAAGAGGCATTGTTAATTGAAGATGAAAATTATCATAAGAGCTGGCAACATAATATCGAGTAAGCACATCGAGTAAAATAAAATTTAAAAATAAAAAATGGAAAGCAATCCGAATGATCAAGATTTTTTACCCTTGCTTGGTACAGATTATGTAGAGTTTTATGTGGGTAATGCAAAGCAAGCAGCACATTATTATAAAACAGCATTTGGCTATCAAGATTTTGCATACAGTGGCCCAGAGACTGGCGATAAGGAAAAAGTTTCTTATGTTTTAATGCAGGATAAAGTAAGACTTATTTTAACCACACCTTTACATTCAAGTTCAACGATTGCAGATCATGTACATACACATGGAGATGGTGTAAAAGTTATTGCATTAACAGTGAACGACGCTTATGATGCTTTTGAACAAACTGTTAAAAGAGGTGCAAAGCCTTATATGCAGCCCAAAACCATACAGGACGAACAGGGTGAAATTAAAATGAGTGGTATTCATATTTATGGAGACACGGTGCATTTATTTATTGAGCGTAAAAATTATAAAGGTGTTTTTATGCCTGGCTTTAGAAAGCATGAAAGCAATTATAAACCTTCTGCTGTTGGTCTTAAGTATATAGACCATTGTGTGGGTAATGTGGGTTGGAATCAAATGAATATATGGGTAAGTTTTTATGAAGATGTCATGGGCTTTAAAAATATTTTGACATTTGACGATAAACAAATTTCAACAGAGTACTCTGCGCTCATGAGTAAAGTGATGAGCAATGGGAACGGATTTGTAAAGTTTCCAATTAACGAACCAGCAGAAGGAAAAAAGAAATCACAGGTAGAGGAGTATTTAGATTTTTATAAAGATGCAGGCGTTCAGCATATCGCCATTGCCACAGATAATATTGTGGATACCGTTACACAACTTAGTAGTCGTGGTGTGGAGTTTTTAAATATACCATCCACTTATTATGATGATTTATTAGATCGTATTGGACCCATTGACGAAGATGTTGCGCCACTAAAAAAATTAGGAATTTTAGTAGATAGAGATGATGAGGGCTATTTACTACAAATATTTACGAAACCAGTAGAGGACAGACCAACACTTTTTTTTGAAATCATTCAAAGAAAAGGGGCAAAGTCTTTTGGTGCTGGCAATTTCAAAGCTTTATTTGAAGCACTTGAAAGAGAACAAGACCTAAGAGGTAACTTATAAGTCTTTAATTTAATCAAAAGCCATTTCTGGGATCTCACCTTCAATGATGAGTTTTCCCAGCGTGGCTTTTTTAATGGTGTCAACAGAAACACCTGGTGCTCTTTCCAGTAATTTAAAACCACCCTCTGGTAAAATAGCAAGTACTGCTAGTTCTGTTACTATTTTTTTAACACATCTAATACCAGTCAATGGCAGAGTGCAATTGGGTAATAATTTACTTTCTCCAGCTTTATTGACATGCTGCATAGCGACAATAATATTTTTCGCAGATGCTACAAGGTCCATTGCACCGCCCATTCCCTTTACCATTTTACCAGGAATTTTCCAATTGGCGATATCACCATTTTCTGACACTTCCATCGCACCTAAAATAGTTAAATCAATTTTTTGCGCATGAATCATACCAAAGCTCATGGCGGAATCAAATAAAGCTGCACCTGGTAACATGGTAATAGTTTGTTTGCCGGCATTGATTAAATCGGCATCCACTTCTGCTTCTGTTGGGAAGGGCCCCATGCCTAAGAGTCCATTTTCTGATTGAAAGCAAACAGCAATATTTTTTGGGATATAATTGGCTACAAGCGTTGGGATACCAATGCCTAAATTAACGTAAGAATTATTTTGTATTTCTTTTGCAATTCTTTTTGCTATGGCTTCTTTATCTAACATGGTATAAAATTTATGTCATCCATTATTTGGAAACTGTTTTCTTTTCAATGCGCTTTTCGTAATGACTACCTTGAAAAATTCTATGAATATAGACCCCAGGTACATGGATTTGGTTAGGATCTAGTTGGCCTGGTTCAACAAGCTCCTCAACTTCGGCAATGGTAATTTTACCTGCCATTGCCATCACTGTATTAAAATTGCGCGAAGTGGCCTTAAATATTAAATTACCTGCAGTGTCGCCCTTCCAAGCTTTTACAATGGCAAAATTAGCTTCAAAGGCTTTTTCTAATAAATAATCTTTACCATTAAAATTTCTAACTTCTTTGCCAATGGCCACTTCTGTCCCAATACCAGCAGGTGTGAATATGGCTGGCATGCCATATCCAGCAGCCATACACCTAAATGCCAAGGTACCTTGTGGTATCAATTCAACATCCAATTCTCCAGAAAGTAATTGTCTTTCAAATTCTGCATTCTCCCCTACATAAGAGGAAACCATTTTTTTAACTTGTTTTTGTTGCAACATTAATCCAATGCCAAAATCATCTACCCCTGCATTGTTAGAAATACAAGTAAGGTTTTTGATCCCCTTTTTAACTAGTGCAGCAATACAATTTTCTGGAATGCCGCATAGTCCAAATCCGCCTAACATGAGTGTGTCTCCGTCTTTGATATCCGAAATAGCTTCTTCTGCATTAGCCACTTTTTTATTGATCATACTACTAAACTTTAATTGAAATTTTTAATTGTAAAGATTGCTTGATTAAAAATAATGTATTGAACTGATAAATTAGTTTTGTTGACTATTAAGTAAAGAATCATGACGTAAGTCCTTGATTTTCATTTAGCGCAACCCGGATTTGAACCCGGGACTTGGTTATGAAGATATTTTGTGTAAACGAAGGTATTAAATTGTAGAGAGTTATGTTTGGGAAAAATCAAAATCGAATAGAAATAGAATATTATGTCTAAATTTAGTTGTAAATTTTAATGATGATTCAAAAATTAACTACCTGCCTATTCATCTTGTTGTTAGCAAATCAAGTAAATGCTCAAAAAACCAAGTATATTATTCTAAGACATGCAGAAAAAGATACCACATTGGCTAATGCTAAAATGATGGCATCGGATCCTCCACTTAATAGTATTGGCGAAATAAGGGCATTGTCATTAGTGGACAAACTCAAGGCGCATAAAATAAATCAGATTTATTCAACAAACTATAAAAGAACAAAAGCTACAGCTGCACCTATTGCCAAAGCTCAAAATTTAAATATTGCCATTTACGACCCTAGAAAACTAGATACATTTGCAACTCAACTTCTGTCATCAGAAAATAGCGGGAAAACTATTTTAATTGTGGGCCATTCTAATACAAGTCCGAAATTGGTTAATTTACTACTTAAAAAAGACCAATTTAAAGATTTGGATGAATCCATCTATGACAGTTATTGGATTGTTACAAGTAAAAATGATAAAATCAAGGCAAAAATGATGAAATACTAATTATTTAATAATTCAGCCCCTCTAAAAAAGATAAATAGACTCAATGCCCAATGGGTCTATTTTTTTGCTTAAATTTAATCCATCAAAAACAATCTTATGATCAGAAAAATAATTGCTTTACTAAGCTTAGTCGTATGCACTCAATTGGGTTTTGCCCAGGATCTAAACAAAGAACTATCTCCCTTAAAATGGAGAAGTATTGGCCCCTTTAGAGGAGGCAGGTCCAATATGGCAACAGGCGTAAGTAATAATAGAGATATATATTATATGGGAACCACAGGTGGTGGTTTATGGAAAACAGAAAACAGTGGAATGAGTTGGAATAATATTTCTGACGGATTTTTTAAAACTGGTTCTGTAGGTGCAGTGGCGGTTGCAGAAAGCGATGCCAATATAGTTTATGTGGGCATGGGCGAACACGCTGTAAGAGGTGTAATGACACATCATGGAGATGGTGTGTATAAAAGTACAGACGCTGGCAAGACATGGAAAAAAATGGGACTAGATGCTACACAACATATTTCAAGAATTGCCATTGATCCAAAAAATCCAAATATTGTTTTTGTTGCAGCGCAGGGTGCATTGTATAGTAAGTCAACAGAGCGTGGAATTTACAAATCGGTAGATGGTGGTACAACATGGAAAAAAGTATTGTATGTTGATGATAAAACAGGTTGTGCAGAAATATCAATGGATATGCATAATACCTCTATTATGTATGCTGCCATGTGGGAACATGGTCGTTTACCATGGCAGGTAATAAGTGGTGGACCAGGAAGTGGATTGTATAAATCAACTGACGGCGGTAACAACTGGGTAAAAATGGAAAATGGTTTGCCAAAAGAAATGGGCAAGATGTCTATTGCAGTATCTAGAGCAAATTCAGAAAAAGTATATGCATTAATTGAAAGTGATTTTAGTAAAGACGCGGGTGGTTTATATGTGTCTGATGATGCTGGTGCCAATTGGTCACAAATTAATAAGAGCCATCGCTTGATTCAACGCGCATGGTATTATATCGAACTATTTCCAGATCCAACCAATGAAAACACAGTTTATGTGATGAGTGCCCCTTCCTTAAAATCAATTGATGGAGGAAAAACATTTGATAATTTTGCAGACACACATGGCGACTACCATGATTTATGGATTCATCCTAGTAATGGTAAAAACATGGTCATTGCAGATGATGGAGGTGCTGCTGTAACACATGATGGCGGTAAGTCTTGGAGCAGTCAAAACAATATGCCCACTGCACAATTTTACAGAATCAATGTTGACAATGAAGTGCCTTACAATATTTATGCTGGTCAACAAGACAATAGTTCCGTTAAAATTGCGAGTCGTGCAATTGGTGCTGGTGGTATAGATGAAAGAAATTGGACTTCTTCTGCAGGAGGCGAGAGTGCATTTTTAGCATTTGATCCAAACAATCCAAGATATGTTTTAGGTGGCTCTTATCAAGGTACGATCGAAGTATTGGATACAAAAACAAAAGCTAGTACCAATATAATGGCCGCACCAATTCAATACTTAGGTAGAGATGCAAAAGATATTAAGTACCGTTATAACTGGAATGCGCCAATTATTTGGAGTAAGCATGAAGCCAATACTTATTATCATGGATCACAATTTTTATTGAAAACTTCAGACATGGGAAAAACATGGAAAGAAGTTTCTCCAGATTTAACGCGCAACGAAAAATCGAAGCAAGGAAAACCTGGTGTTCCATTTACAAACGAAGCTGTGGGTGCAGAAAATTATGGCACTCTAGCCTATGTGATGGAATCTGTTCATGAAAAAGGTGTGATTTACACAGGTAGCGATGATGGTTATGTATACTTAACAAAAGATGGTGGTACTACTTGGAAAAACATTACACCAACAGGATTGGCTGAGTGTTTAATCAATGCCATTGAAGTATCTCCGCATGATAAAGCAACAGTATATATAGCAACCACTAGGTATAAATTTGACGAACATACACCTGGTTTATATAAATCAACTGATTATGGAACCACTTGGACTAAAATAAATACGGGCATTGCCAACAATGCATTTACAAGAGTAGTACGTGAGGATAATGTCGTTAAAGATTTATTATATGCAGGTACAGAATTAGGCGTGTATATGTCTAACAACGGCGGGAAAAGCTGGAATCCATTCCAATTAAATTTACCGTTAACGCCTATCACAGATTTACGCGTGCATCAAAATAATTTAATTGCAGCCACTTCAGGTAGATCGTTTTGGATATTAGATGATTTAAATTTAATTCGTGCATTTAAAGCGGATACAACAAATGCAAAAATGTATACACCTAGTGCTACTATGTTAGTAACGGGTTATAGCGAATTGGATAACAATGATGCAGATTTTACAGGTGCTAAGGAGGACGCTGGAGTGAATCCTTCAACAGGCATGGTATTGTATTATCAATTGCCTAGTATGGCAGACTCTATTGAATTGAGTATGGAAATTACTGATGCATCGGGTAAATTATTGCGTCGTTTTAGTTCTAAAGCAGACGAAAACCATAAGAGTTATGAAGGAGCTCCACAAAAAAATCCAATCTTAAGCAAGGACAAAGGATTGAACCGTTTTGTATGGAACCTTCGCCATGCAACAATGACTGGCATACCATATGTATTTATTGAAAGTAGTTTTAATGGACACAAATCCATTCCTGGAAATTATACCATTCGTTTAATGGCTGGTGGAAAAATTATTGGTACCACTACAGGAGTGATTGAAGCTAATCCTAATTATAGTACAACTGCAAGTGAATACCAGCAGTATGATGCTTTGATGCGTTCAATGGAAAGTACAGTAACCGAAATGCACCAAATGATCAACCAACTAAAAGACAATAGCAATCACATAGAGGCATTAGTGAAAAAATTAAAGTCTGACGCTAATTACAGCGGTGCAGGGTATGCAAGTTTAAAAGAAAATGCAGCAAGCTTAATTACAAATTTAAAAGCATGGGATGAAGATATGATTCAAAGAAAATCAACCTCATATGATGATGTGGAGAATTTCCCAAATAAATTTACTGCGAACTATATGTTCTTAATGAATCAAACAGAGAGCGATATTCCACAAGTGAATCAACCCAACTTAGATTTATTGAAAGAGTATACTTCAGAGTGGGAGAAATTAAAAGCAAGAGGACTAAAATTAAAAAATGAAGCCATTCCTGCATTCAATAAGCAATTATGGGATTTAGGTATGGGCGCTATTTGGTAATAAGAAGTTCAAGAGAACTTAGTTGATTGTTTTTATAAGGCGAGCCATAGAGTTTTTTCGAAGTAAGAGTAAAAGAAATAAAGAATTTGAATAATAAGTGGATTGGATCTTTGATTTTAGGTATCAGGTTTTAACTAAACCGAAATCAACCGATTATTCAATTAAAATCTGTTTCAACTTTCTTCTTTGAATTTTTATGATAGCGGACTCAATAGATTTTTCAGGTTCTATGATATTATATTCACCCCAAAAATTTACGTCTTCAGTATTGGGAATTTTATCAGACATAATTACGTAGGGACTTAATTTTTGAGTGTTTAATTGAGCCTCGCTATCTTGATTTTTCCAATTAGTATTAACCAATTCAAAAGTAGTATTATAAGTAGTGTTAAATATCCATTTATTCCAATTTAATTTAAATGTAATATCTCCACGAGAATAAGAAAAAATCCATTTATTATTTTGTTGTCTGTAATCAACCTGATAGCTAACTTCTGTTGGGTAAATAACAAGTCCTTTTGGTTTTTTACGTGTGAAAATTTGTCCTGCTTTGATTCTATTTTCAACATTAAGTTGAAAGGTTGCACTTATGATAGCAAGACTTTTTGCATCAATAAATAATTTTCCGCTATAGAGAGGATCAGGATCTTCAAGATTTGATTTTTGTTTAAAAGAGATAATCGAGACCTGCTTATCATTAATTTGGGTAATATCCTCATAACGAAAATTATACAAATCAAATACATTTTCTGAGAATATATTAGTTGGGTCTTTTATTAAATCAATAAATAAGGCTGAAAAAAGACCTCCTTCTAATTTTAAGTTTACTGTATCTAATTTAGTATAATCAATATTTTTTCTACCCTTTAAAATATTGACTTTGTCTTGCACACCAGATGAAAATGACATTTTTTCAATATCAACAATAGATTCTAAAACTGAGACATAAGTACGTCTTTTTTTTGTGGATTCTCTGTAAAAACCAATCATTTGAATAGAGCTATCTCCATAATTTTGTGAACGATTATTAAGTACATTTATAAATAATTTATTAGCATCTATCGCATTTACTACTACTTCTTTGAGTAGAATATTGATAGGTTCTAAATACAATAAATTATTTTCTTGCTTCAAGTCTTTGATTGAAATAACTTTCTCTTTATACCCTAAAAATGAAATTATAAGACTTGCCTCTTGTCTATCTATAGGAATTTTGATTAAAAAATCTCCTTCACTATTACTAATAGTAGAAATATTTGATCCAGAAACTGTAATGCTTGCAAAGGTTAATTCATTCTTTGTTTTGTTATCCAAAATAGTTCCTTTAAAATATTTAAATGAACTAGAATCATTATTGTAAATAGAATTAATTTGTGCGTCTGATTGTATTATAGCAAGAAAAAAGAAAAAAAATCCCATTATGCATCTAAGATAGAATAGGTAAGATTTCATTTTATTCATACATATAAATATTTAATCATATTAAAATTAACACTCTATTAAAGTTAATAAATTTATAAGAATTTAAATAAGTCTTCATGTTGGAATAACCTAAAACGAAAAAGAAGGCCTTGATTTGTAGTTAGTTATGTTTTTTGAGGGGGTGTTTTCGGCACGCAGTGGTTTATTATTATACTAGATACTTATTTAACAATTGAACTAATGCATTGGCTTGTTGAACACCAGGCTGTCTCCATTTAATTTCACCCTTTACAAAAATGGCGAGCGTTGGCACACTAGATACATTTAATTCTGAAGCTAGTTTTTGATTTTTGTCTACATCAATTTTAATAATACGAACCTTACCCCCTAACTTATCTCTAACTTGTTCTAAAATGGGAGGCATCATTTTACAGGGGCCACACCACTCTGCAAAAAAGTCAACTAATACAGGTAATTCGCCATTGATAATTGTTGCAAATGTTTCAGGACTGGACATAATCATTATTTTATTTCGGTAAACTCAATATGTTTAACATCTTCCACTAACAACTCTTTAGACTTATAAGTTGGCCTATTGGCACATCCATTGTAACCACAACCAATTTTATACTTTGCAGCTATTAATGCGTATATAGCCAAGAATAAGCCAAAAATACCTGACATGTAATCATTTTGCATGTATCCAGTATAACACATAGCTGCAGCAAGCAGTAATCTAAATGTCAGTGTATAATCAATTTTAGAAAGTAATTTTCTCATGTTTTATATTTTTACAAAATTATCACCTTAAAAAGGGCTTCTTTGTGACAATTATTACATTCCTTAAAATAGCGTATATTTACTGTAGAATTTAACTTTATATGTTATCCAAAGAAACCCTTACAAAAATATTTCCCGATTGGGAAGACGGCTTATACGATGCCATTCTAAATGAGGCTGAATTGAAAGAAGCAAAAGCAGGTACTACTTTATTAAAAATGGGGCAGAATATCAAGTCTGCCATGTTGGTCGTTGAAGGAACCATTAAACTTTATCAGGAAGACGAGACTGGCGGCGAATATTTTATGTACCATTTAAATCCAGGAGAAGCATGTGCGGTCACTTTGGTATGCAATTATCATCATGAACAAAGTCAGGTATTAGCCAAGGCGGTTACAGATATACAATACTTGGCCATCCCTATAGAATTTATGGAAAAATGGTTGAACGAATTTAAAAGTTGGCATTATTTTGTAATTAAGACCTACCGTAGCAGGTATGAAGAACTTTTAAAAACAATTAATGAGATTGCTTTTAAGAATATGGATGAACGTTTAGAATTTTATATTCTAAAATATGTGAAGCAATTTGGTAAAATTGTGAATTTAACCCATCAAGATATAGCCAATGACTTAAACACCTCAAGAGAAGTCATTAGTCGCCTATTAAAGAAAATGGAGCATAACGGTTGGATTGTGATGAACCGAAACTCATTTGACTGGATCAAAAAATAATACATTTTACTGTGATATATATCACCCAATAAGGTATTGGGGTGCTGTACTTTTGTACAAGTAAAATATACCACTATGCAAATTGTGATAAAATCAATTAAGGAAATAACATCATAAACAATAATTAATATGTTCAGCTTTTTCAAAAAACTATTTGGTCCTGGAACAGATTTCAAAGCACTCAAAGAGGCAGGTGCCATTATTTTAGACGTACGTTCACCTCAAGAATTTGATAGAGGTAATATTAAGGGATCCAAAAATATTCCTGTAAATAATATACAAAGAGAAATTAGTAATATTAAAAAGTGGAATAAACCCGTAATTACAGTTTGTCAGAGTGGTGGGAGAAGCAGTATGGCTAAATCAGTATTAAAATCTGCAGGAATTGAAGTGTATAATGGTGGTTCTTGGTTTGGACTACAATCAAAAATTAAATAAATATGACTTTACTATTTCATAAGTATAAACGAGAATTAATAGGCATTACCCTTGGGGCACTAGCTGGTTTCTTATATTGGAAATTTGTAGGTTGTTCTAGTGGTACATGCATGATTACTTCTAAGCCAATTAACAGCACATTGTATGGTGCTTTGATGGGTTTTTTAGTTGCAGGGATTTTTACAAAAAAATAATTTACATCAGTAAAAGACCTGTTTATGGTCAATATACACAGGAATTAACAAGATTTGAAATGAATTACATTGTCCTCCATTTCCACAATATTAGTGTGGTAGCTTATCTTTAAAATAACCGTAGGTCCAAGTGCCTGCTACCGCACTTAATATCACCACTAACACTGCATAGAATCCTGCACCAATATGGGCAAACAAAGGACCAGGACAAGCACCAGTTAATGCCCAGCCAAATCCAAATAACAAACCGCCATAAATTTGACCTTTGTTAAATTCTTTATCTGCAATTTTGATTTCCTCTCCGTGAATGGTTTTGACTTTTAATTTTTTGATTAAAAAGACAGAGATGGCGCCAACTACTACGGCTGTGCCAATCACGCCAAACATATGGAAGCTTTGTAAGCGAAACATTTCTTGAATGCGAAACCAAGAGATGATTTCTGCTTTTACAAATACAATTCCAAAAATAATACCTACTGCCGCATATTTTAAATTATACCAAGCAGGATGTTGTTGTTCTGATGCATTTACACAAGCTGTGTTGCTATCTATATTTTGTACTTTTTCGTTGTTCATTGTTAATATTTATAAGGATAAAATCCAAGGTAAAATAATATTTGCCATAAAAAATCCACCTGCCATAAAACAGATAGTGGCAACTAGTGAAGGCCATTGTAAATTACTTAAGCCCATAATGGCATGACCCGATGTACAACCACCTGCATACCTTGTTCCAAAGCCTACTAAAAATCCACCTACTACCATTATAATAAAACCTCTTACTGTAAGTAAAGATTCAAAACTAAAAAGCTCCTTGGGTAACATATAGCTAAAATCAGTTAGTCCATAGCCTGCTAACTCGCTTTGCAACGCAGGACTCACTTCAATTGGCGCACCTGTCATTAAAAAAGTATTGGCAATAAATGCACCGCCAAAAATACCACCTACAAAAAAGAAATTCCATACTTCTTTTTTCCAATCGTATTTAAAAAATGGAAGGCCCGCCGGAATACAAGCCGCACACACATGCCTAAGGTTTGAAGAAATACCAAAAGTTTTATTGCCTAAAATTAATAGTGCTGGTACAATTAGACCAATTAAAATACCCGCTACATACCAGGGCCAGGGCTGTTGAATTTGTTCCATCATGCTCATTTGTTTTTTATTTTTTATTTTTTATAAAATTTTTGAATAGGTTTAAAAGGCCCATATTTATGTTGTGTTTCTGAAAAGTTATCTGCATATGGACCAAAGGCAAAATCAAGTGGTTTCTTGTCGTATTTAGGCCAGTCATTAGACTGATCCTTATGTGGCCTAGTTTGGCTATTCACATAAGCTGCAACATCCCAACACTCTTCTTCTGTTAACTTAGGACTTTGATGAGAAGTCAACAAATAAGGCATATTATTTTTAACATAGCCTGCAAAATTGCTTATTCTATATAACCCTGCACCATCATTATAACTATGTAGACCCCATAATGGAGGATATGCATATTCTAGTTCGTCTACTGTTAACTGGCCTTCTCCATTGGCACCATGACAACTTTGACATTGTGCTGTATAAACAATTTGCCCTTTTTTAGGATCTGCTGCACGGTCCAAATAAGCTAGTTTTTCGATACCCGAACCATGCGGCTTCTCTCCTTTTTGAACATCTTGCCCAATCCACTTGATGTATGCGTATATGGCTTTAAATTCTCTACTATTACTATCTACTGCTGTCCCATTTAAGCTTCGCTCCATACAGTCTGCTACACGTTTGTAAATACTTTCTGTTTGTCCACTTCTGTCTCTAAATTTTGGATAGGTAGAAAACACAGCTGCATAATTATTACCCCAAGCTTTAGCACCTGCTTGTAAATGGCAGTTTTGACAATTCATACCATTGGTAATTTGTGCAACCGATCCTTTAGGACCTAAATACTTAGATGTGTGGGCAATTAATTCTTGACCATATATCACTAATTCACGCTCTTCTCCAAGTGTTTTGTTCTCAAGATAGATACTCGGCCCCACCCATGTACTATCTGTTTTGGCTATGGTACCATCGATTTTAAAATAATCTCCGGTAATAAAACCTACTAAAAAATAGAGTCCTATTACAGTGAAGATGCCTATCAATATGAAATATTGTTTTTTCATTAGTTCAATCTATTTTATTTACCTAAAATCATAGGTTGTCCCTTGTAATTGAGTTAATAAGTTAGGGGATTGATCTGTAGCAATCGTTCTACCTTCTAGTCTTGGTGCAACAGGAGAATTGGTTTTCAGATAATCAGTAATCACTTGATGTAAACTTATAGAAGTCGCAACTGGATTTTTAACCTTTTCGATTCTACATAAAGTATCATTAGGGTCGCCTTCTCTTTCACAGGCCACAATACGATATAATTTATTTTGATCCAATGCTTGTCCTTTGATCTTTACCCAATTCACTCTTTCCCCTTTAGGCTTTACAATGGTACAATTTACTTCCATTCCAGCAAAACGAACAAACCATCCTCCAAATCTTTTACTTGGATCGGTGGAAAAAGCATTCTCTAATTCCTTTTCCAACCAATCTAAAATTTGCGCTCCTGTTACTTCGCCTGTTTTTGCAGTAGAGTCTACTGGCAACATATTCCATAAAAACTCATTGGTAATAGCTACTTGGTTTTTATTTTCTGGAACAGCAAGTGGTTGACAAAACCTAAATCCGTTACTTAATGCAATATCTTGTTTGAATTTCCACATGATTGCATCGGTAATTAAATTATCCATGGGGGTTTCCAAAACAAAATAACGAACTAGTGGTGTTGAACTATAACCAATCACTTTTGACATTTCATTTTGATAAGGCGCTGCAGCTTGTTCAACTAGTGCTAATGTATTTTTATCTGCAGGATATAAAGCAGGATCTACATCCATCAATTCATATTCGTATGTAGCTATTTTACCATCTTTTACTTGAATAGACAATCTGCCTAAAAAAGAACCAAAGGCGCCGCATTCCACCACTTTAGTATACTTGCCTTGTATAGGCACTCTCACACGTTCATGTGTGTCTGCGCCTAAAATAAAATCAGCACCTGCCACACGTGCATCATTGGCTAGTCCTACTTGTTGTGCAAGCCCCATATGTGTTACCACAAATATGATTCCGCATCCTTCTACTTCTTTTAAATATTGGATATACTTAGCGACATTATCAGTAGCATGCGTAAAACCAATACCCTCGCTGTATGCAGGTGATTGACGCTTAGGCACCAAGTGATCTGTATAGCCAATGAAACCTACTTTAGCGCCTGCTATATATTTAATCCAATAGGGCGGATAAATTAACGTGCCATTATCTGCATCATTTGTTTTATGCCACATATTGGCACAAATTTTTGCAGCGTTAGAATGCCCCATATCATAAAGCATCTTTTTCTTTTTATAGACCACCTCCCAATTACCGGGTAAAATCAAATCATAGTTAAAGGCATTCATTAATGGAATCATGGCTTCTCCTTCTGATAAAGAAGCTACACCATGCCCGTGAAAATAATCACCTCCGTCGTATAATATGTTTTGAGGATACTTTAACCTAAGCGCATCTATCATTGTTTTTAAAACACCAAGACCTCCACGTTTTTTATAGATAGCCTTACCGTCTTCCCAAAAAAATTCATCGTGGGTATGTATTTGTGCATGTAAATCTGTCGTGATAAAAATACTAAATTCATTACTTAAGGGTGTGTCACTAGCACTCTTTGTAGCATTTTTTTGCATGCCATCGACGCTTTTATTTTCACCAGCACTAGCAGCACTACTAATAGAAATTGCGCCAGGTATACCTATGCCTAATAAAGCTGCATTTTTTAGGAAACTTCTGCGATCGGCATTATTATTTTTCATTGGGCATTCTTTGAGAATGGAATATCTGCATAATTCACTATAAATTAAGTGACTTTTGTCACAATTTGAATTGATTCGCCTTAAACTTTTAAAAATGAAAATTCAAGACAAAGTTAAAATGCCCCATATCTGCTTTGTTGATATAGTATTTGGGGTTATTGTAAGTGTTTTCTACAGCATCCTTATAAAAATAAATGACTTGTGCCTCCCAGCCTTTCCAAAATCCAGTAAATGCGTAACGTGCATCTAGATTGTATTGCATATAGGCTGGAAAACTGTATTTGTTCATGGCAAAATTCAGGATGTCTGGCAAATCATAATAGCCCATCCCCATGTTTACATTTAGTGGTAAATGCTTGGCTGTAAATTTTGATTTAATTACATAGGCATTTAAATCTCCCATTCCTTCGTTGCGTTCCCCCAATAAAAAAGTATAAAATGGATCTCTCCCCCATTCTCTTGGCATAAGATATCTGCCTTGTTTGGTAATTCTTGTGAAATTGATAGAATGATCCCATTGTCCTAGCTGCCTTCCAAATCTTGCTCCAAATACAAATGATGATTGACTTGGATTAAAATAAGTTTTAGTAGGATCTGCATTTCCTCCTTCATTCAATACAAGTTGTCCAATCATTTGTAGACCATAATAATATGGACTAGAAGCCTTTGGAAGCTTGTCAATTTGAACTAGACTACTGTTAAAAATATTGTCAACATATTGATTCCAAAATTGAATCTTATGATTTTTTATCAGTCCTATCTCAGCCCCTATAAGTGCAACCCCTTTAGATTTAAGTGCATCTTTATAGCCAGATTTAGTGCCATCTATATTTACACCAACTGAATAAAGACCAATGGATTCAGCTGTTTTATACCATTCTACAGTGCCTCTAGGCGAGAAGCGGTTTAACCATCCTGCATAAAATTTATTTTCCTTATTTCTATATTGTGACCAAATACCTTGCACTTCGGTAGGACGCATCCTTCCATCTTGTAAATTAATAAACGGTGTATTTAAAAGTTGCTTACCAAGGGTAATGGTGATTTTATTTTTTTGATATTGAATATACAATTCCTCCAATCGATCAATATCTGTTTTGTTGGCCGGATCGGTGATATCAAATAAGCCAAGCTCATACCTGTTAAGGGTATTTGATAGCGGATGTGGTTTTGTTAAATCTGAGGAGATGGCATCATAGACAAAAAATCCACTCACACCTACGCGTAGATGGTACAAAGGTTTAGATATGAATTGAATACCGCCACCAATCGCTTGAGCATATTCTGCTTGACTATTTTTATTGAATG
The DNA here is from genome assembly GCA_044352855.1 of Sediminibacterium sp. GTDB lineage: Bacteria > Bacteroidota > Bacteroidia > Chitinophagales > Chitinophagaceae > Sediminibacterium. The sequence continues at coordinate 32,280 of JBILDC010000024.1, forward strand.
TGCTACTATAGAAAGTCCTTAAATGACCATGCACTGTACCCATTTGAAAGCGATACAATAAATTGGCACTGTCTAATTCTTTTTTTGATTTACCCCATAATTTTGGGTCTTCGTTTAGTTCTTGGTGTTGCGCATTTGCTTGTGATATTAGCAAAATAAAGCTCGCCATACTAAAGAGCAATGGCTTTATCATAAATTCAATTTTGTAGGATTAGTGTCCGCCTCCTGTAGGGAAAAATAATTGTTGGGCGATGATGTATAAGCCCATTACTAAAACAAACCAACCAAAACCAGTTTTTAATTTATTGCCGTCTATGCGCTTACTTAATTTGTCGCCTATAAAAATGCCTGCAATGGCAAGTGCAGTAACAGTTAACAATAAGGTCCAATCCATTGTTCTATTGCCCAGGTCACCCGTGAAACCAATCAAAGATTTAGCAGCAATGATTAATAAAGAAGTGCCCAC
>JBILDC010000031.1:0-9771 GCA_044352855.1 Sediminibacterium sp.
GAGAGTTGGTTGGATAGATCAATGCTTAGATGATCTATTAAGATATAATTTTGTATTTCTAATTTGGTTAACATCGCAAGCTGCAATATACATTACCCGAAAATGATGCACAAATTTTGTTACTAAGAACGGCTACTGTTTTAGACAGCGTTGAATACCCGATTTTGCTTTCTGGTCTAAGGAATTTTTGAAAGCGTGGTTTTTCATAGCAATACAGGTATTAAAATACTCGATGGCTTTAGAAAATAAGCCCTTGTGCTCATAGATTAAGCCTATTTGCAGCGCTGCGCGGGCCGCAAAATATTCAGTCAGGTTTTCTCCTTTTTCAATAGCCGACTTATAAAAACGAATCGCATTTTCGTCATCCTTCATTAAATCATATATACGAGCAAGGCGGTAAGCAAATTCAGTTTTATCGGCATCTGTGGTAAAATCGTTGGAGGTTTTACCTGCAAGAACGGCAAGTGCTTGTGATTGATAACCGCCGTCACTGAGTAACCTTGCTTTTAATAAAACAGGGTGGGGCCAATTGCCTTTTTTGGCGTTTTGGAAAGCGAGTTTATCGGCATCGGTAATTTGATTGCCTTGAGATAAAACATTGCTCCTGTAAGCAGCTGCTTTTTTAGTATCGCCCTGCATGTAGGCAATCCAGCTTAATCTTTCATAAGCGTCTTTTACATAAAACTTGCCCTTGAATGTAGAAACAAATTCTGTGAAGGCTTTTTGTGCTTTCTCTAATTTTAATTCATTAATATAAGCGTAACCAATTTCGTATTGCCAGAAAGGAAGGGGTAAATAAGCATCAGCCATTTCCATTTCTTGCACAATGCTTAAAGCTTTGCTAGACTGCTGATGGTTTAAATATAAATTCACCGCCATATATGCTTGGTAATGATTTTTTTTAAAATTATAAGGAGTCGATTCTAAAAAGGCAAAAGCTTTTTCTTGATTGCCTTCAAAATTCATGAGTAAATAAGGATAGATAAATAAAGCTTCGTTTCTACATCTAGCACTGTATTCATCTTTACTATTTATATACTTAAGCACTAAGGCATTGCCCTCGGTAATTTTACCAGTCATGCCTAAAACATTGGCCATCCATTGGTAGGCTTTAGGAACAGTGCCTATAATAGTAGTCATTAAACCATAGTACACATCGCCTTGGGTGAATTTGGGAAATACTTTTTTATTTTCTTTTAATGTCAGGTAGGCTTTTCTAAATTCTAAAGCTGCATCGAGGTTTTTATCAAATCGAATAGCCACTAGTGATTTATGTAAATGCGTAACACCTATGCAGTATAAATAATAAGGAGATTGTTTGGGGCCCGATTCAAAAACTTCTAACCGCTTTTCAAACAGTGGATATAGCTTTTCGTACTCGCTTTTATTTTCATTAAAAAATAATTGGTAAAAATCGGCGTAGCTTTCAAGTAAAGGATTAATTAAATTAGTAGGACTATTTTTTTTCTCTAGCTCTAACCATTTTCTGGCTTCAGGTATTCTTAAAGAAGTAATGGCATCGTAAATTTGTTGAGACTTGTCGTTCCAATTGTATTGATATTGAGCAGATAAGTTTCCGCCCAGTGCTAAAAATAAAATTGTAAGCAAACACCATTTTCTCATAGGGTAAAAATAAAGAAAGGGCAGCTGTTAGGCCACCCTTTCGTGTATATTTTTTAAAACTATTTTAGTTCTATTTCTTTTTAGACTCTTTTGTTACATCTTCCTCTACTAAAATACGACCGCAGTTTTCACAAACGATAATCTTTTTGTGAAGGCGAATCTCGCTTTGACGTTGAGGAGGAATAGAGTTAAAGCAACCGCCACAAGCATCTCTTTCTACTGTTACAACAGCCAAGCCATTGTGGTAGCTATTTCTAATACGGTCGTAGCTGTATAATAAACGCTCGTCAATATGTCCACGGGCATCTTCGCTATTCTTTCTTAATTCTTTCTCTTCAATTTCAGTATCGGCGATAATTTTCTCTAATTCGCTTCTCTTATGTGTTAAAACGCCATCTTTTACAGCAATTGTTTTCTTAGCAGCGTCTAAGACCTTAATTTTCTCTGCTAATTCTTCGTTTGCATCACGAATATGTTTTTCGCCTAATTTAATCTCAAGGCCTTGCATTTCTAATTCTTTGTTAATGGCTTCAAACTCACGATTGTTTTTAACGTTCTCGCTTTGTTTTTCGTATTTAGCAATTAATTCCTCACTTGTTTTTATCATTGCTTTTTTCTCATCGATAAATTCAGTGATACCATTAATCTCTTCTTCAATTCTAGTTTGTCTGTTTTGCAAACCTTGAACTTCATCTTCTAAATCTTTTACTTCCATTGGTAATTCACCACGAAGAATTTCAATTTCATCGATACTACTATCTACTCTTTGAAGCTTATAAAGATTAACTAATTTTTCTTCCACCGAAAAGTCTTTGACTGATGCCATATTTTCAAATTTTTTGGATGCTCTTAAATAAGTGAACCTCAATCTTTAAGGTAGTGCACAGGTTCTGTGTTTACCAAGGATTCGAGGACGGCAAAGGTAGGGAATTTAAGCTTTAAATTTGCAACAATTAGGGAAGCCACCCATTGTTCGCTCTGTCCATGGCCTATATCCACCAGTAAAATCTGGCCATCGGCCTCAAAAAAGTCGTGGTATTTAAGGTCGCTGGTAATAAAACAGTCAATATTTTGGGCCTTGGCATCATTAATTAGGAAACTACCCGAACCCCCACATAAGGCAATGGTTTTCAATGGCTTTTTGGTGAAATGGGTATGTTTTAATACAGCTAAATTCAGCTTTTCTTTGATCCATTTCAAAAATTCAGCCTCGTCGGTTTCTAGAGGAAGCTCGCCCACCAAACCGGATCCAATTTCTCCTCCTTTTTCGTCCTTAAAACCTGGTTTGGGTGTTAAAATTCTCCTATTTTCCAAATGTAGCCTATCTGCTAGGGTTTTATTGACCCCGTCTAGCAGGTTATCTAAATTGGTATGAATGGCGTAAAGGGCAATATTATTTTGGATGGCTTTCACCACTACTCTTGATACAAAATGATGACTATTAAATTGTTTCACCCCTTTAAAAACAATGGGATGATGACTTACAATAAGATTCAAACCTTTGGCAATGGCTTCGTCCACCACGGCCTCGGTGCAATCTAAAGAACACAAAACGCCGGTGCATTCATGGTCGGGATTGCCTACTATGAGACCTGCATTATCATAAGGCTCTTGCCAAGCTAGTGGCGCCCAATTTTCTAAGGCAGAAATAATATTATTAATTTGCATACCTAAAATTAAATATAAAAGCCAACTATTTATGTTTTAAATTGTTAAACAAATTATGAAAAAGGCAGTCTCCGTTTTTTGGTTTAGAAGAGATTTAAGATGGCAGGATAATGTTGGTTTATATTATGCATTATATCAAGCCAAATTAGAGGGGCATCAGGTGCTCCCTATATTTGTTTTTGATAAAAATATTTTAGATCAGTCCGAAGACAAGGCCGATAGAAGGGTGGACTTTATTCATCAAACCCTTACCCGTTTACAAACAGAATTGGTTGAAAAAGGAAAATCGCTTTGGGTGCAATATGGCAAACCCATTGAAGTGTTTGAAAAATTATTTACTGAATTTAATATAGCCTCGGTATATACGAATCACGATTATGGTCCGAAGGCGAATGCAAGAGATAAAGCTATTGAAGCACTTGCCATAAAAAAAGGCGCCAGCTATCATCATTATAAAGACCAAGTTATTTTTGAAAAAGACGAGGTTATTAAAGACGATGGCAAACCTTATACTATATATACGCCCTATGCGAATAAATGGAGAGCAGTTTGGGCGCAGAAAATTCCTAAAAAACATCCTTCCGAAAAATTACTCGATTATTTTTTAGATACGAAGGCTTTTAAACTTCCTACTTTAAAAGAAATTGGTTTTGAAAAAACAGATTTAGTCATTCCTCCTATGAGTTATGATACAAAGCTGGTGAAAAATTATACAGAACAAAGAAATTTTCCTGCATTAAATGCGACCACGCATTTAAGTGTGCATTTGCGCTTTGGCACTATATCGGCAAGAACCTTGGCCTTAGAAACCCAAAGTTTAAATTCCACTTTTTTTAATGAATTAATTTGGCGCGATTTTTATCATATGATTTTATGGCATTTCCCACATATAGCCGAAGGAAAATCTTTTAAACCAAAATATGATTTAATTAAGTGGCGCAATAATGAAAAAGAATTTGAAGCTTGGTGCCAGGGTAAAACAGGTTACCCGATTGTGGATGCGGGTATGCGTGAATTAAACACCACTGGTTTTATGCACAATAGAGTGCGTATGATTGTGGCTAGTTTTTTAACCAAGCATTTATTAATTGATTGGCGTTGGGGCGAAGCTTATTTCGCACACAAATTATTAGACTTTGATTTAGCTGCTAATAATGGTGGTTGGCAATGGGCCAGTGGAAGTGGTTGCGATGCAGCACCTTATTTTAGAGTGTTCAACCCGCGTTTACAAACTGAAAAGTTTGATAAAGAATTAAAATACATTAGGCAGTGGGTGCCTGAGTTCGATAGTTTAGAATATCCTAAACCTATTGTGGTGCATGAAGAAGCCCGCGAGCGTGTGCTAGCTGCTTATGCGAAAGCTTTGAAGGATTAATTAAGCAACTATTTAACAATACTTAAATAAGTTTTTTCTAATTGAGCAATTGCTTTTCTTCCTGTATCTCCCATATCAATCGTAAAATCGTTCACATATAAATTTATATGCTGACGCATTACCTCTTCTGACATTTCTTGTGAATGCATTTTTATGTAATCGGGTAAAATCTCGTAACTATTTTTAAAAGCATACTGCACACTTTGCTTAATAAGTGCATCTATGTTGGCAATATCAATAGGGTCAATATCATTTCTGGCAATAATGCCTCCAAGTGGTATAGGCGCATTATAAGTTTCTTCAAAATAAGTACCTAGGTCCATCCATTTACTTAAGCCTTTAGCAGCATAGGTAAAACGGTTTTCATGAATAATCACCCCTGCATCTACAGCGCCAGTCAGCACAGCCTCTTCAATTTCATTGAAAATTAAAAATTCTTTATTGGTAACATTTGGAAAGGCTAAACTAAATAATAAATGTGCCGTGGTATTAATACCTGGAATGGCCACACGCATAGTTGCTGCATTAGGTTTACCATCCACTTTATTTTTATATTCTTTATAAATTAATAAAGGGCCTACGCCTTTGCCTAAAGCACCTCCGCTATTTAATAAACTATACTTATTTTTAACCAGTGGCCATACGCCATAACTAATTTTTGAAAAAGGAAGCTTACCTGCAATAGCCCATTCGTTTAAAGTTTGCACATCTTCTAAATGCACTTTAAATGTATAACCCTTGGTGTCTATTTTATGATTGATTAAAGCATCAAAAATAAAAGTATCGTTGGGGCAGGGTGAAAAACCAATTTCAAACTCAGGCATGGTTAGGCATTTTATGAAGCGCATCTAAGTATTGCAACAAAGTTTCATTTAAATTATAAATGGCTTCTTTCATTTTCCATTTGGCTTTATTTCTTTCACCCACATAATTAGAGACCGCGCGAATTTGAATAAAAGGAATATGTAAGTCGCGACCCATATAATGCAGGGCTGCGCCCTCCATGGATTCTAGGCTTGCTTTATAACGGCCACTGTATAATTCTATTTTATTTTTATCGGTGCTAATGGTATTGATAGTTACTGCTTTTTTAGTAGGTAGGTTCAATACATTGTATTGTTTTAACCAAGGGTTGGGTAACGATTTTTTTTCATAAGGCGCATCATTAGGCTTATCTAATTTTAAATCAAATAAATCTTTCCAAACTTTATTTTCAGTCACGCCAATATCTCCTGCAAAATCATCTTTCACTGCAAATACTTTTCCCAATGGAATTTTTTTATCAAAGCTGCCACAAACACCCACTTGAATAATAAGGGTAGGGGTTTCTTGTACAAACATTTTCATTAGAGAAACGCTGCTGGCAAGTAAGCCAATACCCGATTCATGAAAGCCCACCGAAAAACGTTTGTTGTTGGTAGCAAAAGAGGGGTTAATTTTTTGAAAGCTGGGCATCCATTCCCCATTGGTAGCCGCAGTTATAATTACACGCATGGTACAAAGGTCGGGAAAGGCCTCTGAAAAATGGTTAAGTTGGCCATCAAATTTATATCTTTGTATAAATAAGGCAGACATGGTGTATTTAACAAGGGCAGAACATTTTAACGCAGCACATAAGCTAGCGAATCCTAATTGGAGCAAGGAAAAAAACGAGGAAGTTTTTGGGGCTTGTGCGAATGAAAATTGGCATGGGCATAATTATGAAATATTGGTGACGGTAAAAGGGGAACCCAATGCTGAAACCGGATTTTTATTTGATGTAAAAAAGTTAAGCCAGCTTATTAATAAATACGTGATTGATGAGATAGATCATAAGAATTTAAATATAGATGTGCCCTTCATGCAAGGGCAAATGTGCAGTACTGAAAATTTGGTTATTGCCATTTGGAAACAATTAGAACCCCATATACCTGCTCAGGTAAAGCTGCACTGTATTAAGTTATATGAGACCCCTCGTATATATGTTGAATATTTTGGGGAGTAAATATTTGCAAGTTTGTCTTAAAATATTACATAAAAAGGGTAAAATGTTTAAACGTTTAACTCTTTATTTTAAAGAATAAACAATTAAAGCCCTTACACGTTATTATTGTAACTTTGACCTCTTAATTTGGAAGCATGGAACATAAAGTAGCAGTATTTAGAAAAGAGCATTTTAATGCTGCCCACAGATTGTTTTGTGCCGACTGGTCTGACGAAAAAAACATGAAAGTTTTTGGAGCCTGCGCCAACCCAAATTACCACGGACATAATTACGAACTAATTGTACAAGTAAATGGAGTACCAGATCCTATCACAGGATTTGTAATTAACACCAAAGAACTAAGTACCATAGTTAAAGAAGAAATTGTATCCCGATTTGATCACAAAAATTTAAACTTAGATACCGACGTTTTTAAAAATTTAAATCCTACTGCTGAAAATATTGCAATAGTTATTTTTAATTTAATAAGACCACGTATTAATAAAGCATTAGACTTAAAAATTAGGTTGTATGAAACAGAAAGAAACTTTGTCGACTACCCCGCTTAAGGAGCAGCATATCGACTTAAGTAATTTATTAATAGAAGAAATGGGCGATGAGCATAAAGCTTCTTCAGTGGAAACTCCATTACGTGCCGATGCATTCGACAAAACAGATGAAGAAAAGATAGCCGCTATAACTCCGCACTTCAAAGCCATTATGGAAATATTGGGAATGGATTTGCGTGACGATAGTTTAAGAGGCACCCCTCTTCGTGTTGCTAAAATGTATGTGAAGGAATTATTCCAAGGTTTGAACCCTGCGAATATGCCAAGCATGACATTGTTTGAAAATAAATTTCAGTACAATGAAATGTTGGTTGAAAAGAATATCAATTTTTATACTAACTGCGAACACCATTTTGTACCCTTCTTTGGTAAAGCACATGTAGCTTATATTAGCAGTGGTAAAGTTATTGGATTAAGTAAATTGAACAGACTGGTTGAATATTTTTCAAAGCGTCCGCAAGTGCAAGAGCGTTTAACGATGCAAATTGGTAAAGCACTTCAAACAGTATTACAAACACAGGATGTAGCCGTGATGATGGATGCCAAGCATTTATGTGTATCTAGCAGAGGTGTAAAGGACGATAGTTCTAATACCATTACTAGCTTTTTTGGTGGTAAGTTTCAAGAGGAGAAAAAGAAGATGGAATTCTTAAAATATGTAGATATAAACGAATAGATGGTTTTTGGTTTGGTTAGTTAAGTAGAATAGAAATGGCGAAGTAAACTTCGCCATTTTTTATTTATTTTTGTCAAAACAGTGAAGATGTCAAAACATGCATTTATATTCCCAGGACAAGGAAGTCAATTTGTGGGAATGGGAAAAAATTTATACGATACTAATACTACCGCAAAAGAAATGTTCGAGAAGGCCAATGAAATTTTAGGCTTCAACATTAGTGATATCATGTTCACAGGAACGGATGAACAGTTAAAGCAAACCAATGTAACGCAGCCTGCTATATTTATACATTCAGTTATAGCCTATTTAACCATGCCTGCAGAAAATGCTATAACACCTGATATGGTGGCTGGTCATAGCTTAGGAGAGTTTAGTGCACTAGTGGCTAATAAAACTTTAAGTTTTGAAGATGCACTTCGTTTAGTAAGTGTGCGTGCAAAAGCGATGCAAGCTGCTTGTGAAATTCAAGCCTCTACTATGGCTGCTGTATTAGCATTAGCCGATGAAAAAGTAGAAGAGATATGTTTGCAAGTACAAAAAGAAACAGGAGAGGTAGTAGTGCCTGCTAATTATAATTGCCCTGGTCAATTAGTAATTTCGGGAAGTATTAAAGGAATTGAAATTGCTTGTGAGCAAATGAAAGCAGCGGGTGCAAAGCGTGCCTTGGTATTACCAGTAGGAGGTGCTTTTCATTCACCGTTGATGAACCCTGCAAAAATTGAATTAGCCGCGGCCATTGAAGCCACTACATTTAACACACCTATTTGTCCAGTCTATCAAAATGTGGTTGCAAAAGCAGTCACTAACCCTGCAGAAATTAAAGAAAACTTAATCGCACAATTAACAGGAGCGGTGAAGTGGACACAAACTGTTCAAGCCATGGTAGCTAATGGCGCCACCCATTTTACCGAGGTAGGCCCAGGCAAGGTTTTACAAGGTTTGGTGCAAAAAGTATACAAAGAAGCCAAAGTTGCAGGAGTAAACTAAGAATTAACACTATACTTAGAATATAAGCTAACCTTTCAAGCAATCTTGAGGGGCTTTTTTCGTTGTTCTAGTATGCAGTTATACTTACATATATTAAAAATAAATATAATATTTTAATCATATTGAAAAAGAGGATACTCTATATTATTTTGGGGATGATGTTTCTTTCTGTGGAGGGGGTGGGGCAGACTTTTTCATTAGATCCAAGTTCTAATGCATATCCAGCTGTAAATTGTGATCAAACAATTTTTATTCTTACTAATAATACTGGAAGTAAAATTTGGTATAGAATTTATTTGAGTAGTGATGATGCATTTTGGACAGACGTTTCATTACTTGGCAATGCACAACCTTTGAATGCATCAGCTTCTTTTCAAATTTCTGGACAAAGTGATGGGTATTATAAAATTTATTATTCCACAAATAATTCTGTTAATTTAAGTTCTTCTTCTTTAGCTTCAATTAGAACTATTGTTAAAGTTTCTCCAACAATTACTTCAGAGGTATCAAATTTAGCTGATGCTACATGTTTGAATATTGCTCCAAATAATCTTAGTGTAACTGCTAGTGCTGGTAGTGGAACTATTTCGCAATATAAATGGTATAGCAATACTTCAAATTCAAATGTTGGAGGTGTTTCTACAATTACAAATGTTACTAGCTCTACAACTGACAACTATATTCCAGGTTATTTTGTTGCTGGCGAATTATATTATTATCCAGTTGTTTTTAATTCGTATGGTTGTAGTACAGTTGGAAGTCAATCAGGAAAAATTACAGTTAATGCATTACCATCAGCGCCTGCTGCGGTTCCAGCTACAGTATGTTATGATGGTTCTGTACATACAGCAAGTGCAACTCCAGGTGCGGGAGAAGCGGTAGTATGGTATACAGCGAGTACTGGGGG
>JBILDC010000004.1:0-113348 GCA_044352855.1 Sediminibacterium sp.
AAGATGCGCGTTATAAAAACTTAGTAGGCAAGTTTGCCTTTGTGCCTTTAATTAACAGACGCATACCCATTATTGCAGATGATTATGTAGAAATAGAATTTGGAACGGGTGCATTGAAAGTAACACCAGCTCATGACATGAACGATTTTGTTTTAGGTCAGAAATATAATTTAGAAGTAATTGATACCATGAACGACGATGGTACTTTATCTGAAGCGGCGGGTATGTATATTGGACAAGATAGAATTGAAGTAAGAAAAATTATTACCAAGGATTTAGATGCCGCAGGAAATTTAGTGAAGATTGAAGACTACACACACCAAGTAGGTTTTAGCGAAAGAACCGACGCCATAGTGGAGCCAAGATTAAGTTTACAATGGTGGGTGGATATGAAAAAATTAGCAGCACCTGCACTAGAGGCGGTGATGTCTGATGAAATTAGTTTTCATCCTGCTAAATTTAAAAACTTATACCGCCATTGGATGGAAGGTATTAAGGACTGGTGTATTAGTAGACAATTATGGTGGGGTCACCGCATACCCGCTTGGTATGATGAAGAAGGAAATTTTTATGTAGCACATAATGAAGCGGAAGTAAACGCGAATCATCCAGAAACCATTGGAAGAAAATTAACACAGGACGCCGATTGTTTAGATACTTGGTTTAGTAGTTGGTTATGGCCTTTTGAAGTATTTAAAGGTTTGTCTAACCCAGGTAATGCAGAAGTTAATTATTACTACCCTACTAGCACTTTAGTTACTGCTCCTGAAATTATTTTCTTCTGGGTTGCTAGAATGATTATGGCTGGAGAAGAGTATATGGGTAAGATTCCATTTAAAGATGTTTACTTCACAGGTATTGTGCGTGATAAACAAGGACGCAAGATGAGTAAGAGCTTAGGAAATTCTCCTGACCTATTAGGACTCATTGACCAATACGGTGCTGACGCCGTTCGTTTTGGAATTATGATTGCCTCTCCTGCAGGTAACGATTTGCTATTTGATGAATCGACTTTAGAGCAAGGAAGAAATTTCAATAATAAATTATGGAATGCCACTAAGTTATTGAAGATGTGGGAAGCACGTCAAAACAATACAGGTGAAATTGCGGAAGATGCAAAGTTTGCTATGGATTGGTTTGAAGCAAAATTAAATACTACACAAATTGAAGTAGATGAAATGCTAAAAACCTTCCGATTAAGTGAAGCTTTAAAAGCTATTTATAGTTTAATATGGGATGATTTTTGTAGCTGGTATTTAGAATGGATCAAGCCAGGCTTTGAACAACCCATGCATACAGGAGTGTATGAAAAAACAGTTGAGTTTTATGATGCATTATTACAATTACTACATCCCTTCATGCCATTTATTACAGAAGAGATACATCATACTTTAAAAACTCAGTCCGAGGATTTATGTGTAAAGCTTTACACTCCTAATACAAGTGTGAATAAGGAAGTTTTAAATGCAGGGGCATTATTACAAAATGTAATCTCTACTTTGCGTGATGCACGTAATAAAAACCAAATAAAGCCTAAGGATGCGATTGAATTACATATTCAAACGGCTAATAATGCACCTTACCAAAGCATACAAAATATATTAGCTAAGCAAATAAACGCATCAAGCATACAATATACTTCAAGCACTATTGCCTCCTCTATTGTAGTAGCTTTAGAAAAAGACAAGTTTTATATTGTTGCTAACCAAGCTATAGATACTGCCAGCTTAAAAGAAAACTTATTAAAGGACCTAGCCCATCAACAAGGCTTCTTGCAAAGTGTAGATAAGAAATTACTTAATGAAAAGTTTGTGCAAAATGCAAAGCCAGAAGTACTAGCCATTGAACAAAAAAAGAAGGCCGATGCTTTAGCGAGAATTCAAACTATTGAAGAAAGTTTAGCGCAATTAGGGTAAGATTTTTTTAGTTTAATGAATATGTTTAATTTAACTGAAATTATAAACTTAAATATAACTTATTACAACAGTACAATCCAATGCCCGAAATTCAAATAACACGCGCTGGCTTAAACGACAGAGATTTTATCAGATCTGTATCGGAGCGCACTTGGCCTAGTACTTATGGTCATATCATATCTCAAGCACAAATTGATTTCATGTTGGACTGGATGTACAGTAATGAGTCATTAGAAAAACAAATGAATACAGGATGCGAGTTTTACATAGCCAGCATTAAAAAAGAAAATGGGCTATGGGATGCTGTAGGATTTTGTTCGGTAAGCCCTGAAAAAGATGAAGACTCAAATGAGATTGCGCATAAACTCAATAAATTATATATACTTCCCGAAGCACAAGGTACTGGAGCTGGTAAGGCCTTATTAAATAAATGCATTGAGGTTGCCAAGGCAGAAGGCTCGAAATCTTTATTCTTGCAAGTAAACAAACTTAATACAGCTTATACTTTTTATTTAAAAAAAGGTTTTACTAAAGAACGCGAATTTAAATTCGATATTGGCAATGGCTTTTTTATGGACGACTATGTTATGCGCTTGAACTTCTAGTCACCACTAAGCAGTAATTAAATCTTAGAAATTACCACCCTTTTTAAACTTGTTTGGGGGTCGCTTGAATTGATTAAAATGTCAATCCTGTTTTTATATTTTTTATTCATTAAATCATGAATAAACCAAATGCCATTAAATTTTCCGGCATTGGATAATTCTACTCTATCTCCGAAAGCAAATAATTTTTTTAAATCACGGCTAATGGCAATCACTCTATGCCTTTTAGGATTAACGCTGTCTAATTTAAAACCACTAGCTGTTATTAAAGGCGTGCTATCGGTTTGAGCTGTATCTGCATTATAAGTACTTAATGAAACTAAATTCATTGACTTTAAAACAATAGGATATTGCATAGCAATGGCCCTTGATTCATTACTTGGTTTTATTAAATAAAAACCGCCCACTAGCATTAATAGGAAAACCCCCATACCTAGATACTTATTATATTTCATAATGAAGTGTTTCATAAGTTGATGATAATTATACTATTTGATGGGTTTGTTTAACGATACCCATTATAAAAACGCTCTGCACCTGACTTATATTGTCGGCCTGGCTTAATTTATTCACGTGGAAATTGTAATAACTGTTCATGTCCTCGGTTACAATTTTCAACATAAAGTCAAATTCACCGGATATACTATAACATTCCACCACATCGGGTAAGTCATTAATAAGCTTAATAAACTGCCCTCCCGACTGCTTACTGTGCTGATTTAGAGATACATAGCATATCACCATCAGCCCCTTTTTCACTTTGGTTCCATCAATTAAAGTGGCATACTGCTTAATCACCCCGCCCGCTTCTAGCCTCTTAATACGCTCATGCACCGGTGTGGTGCTCAAATGAATTTGATCGGCAATTTCTTTTACAGTGATCCTCGCATTATCCTGCAAGAGGCGTAAAATGGCTAAATCCTTCTCGTCTAAAGAGATAGATTGTTGAAGACTAGCCGAATCTACTGATGGAGTACTATTTTTCATGTTATTTTAGCATAAATCATCACAAAAATATGATATAATAGCCGAATATCCTAAAAATATCAAATATTTTGTTATTTTATCCTATTTCATACCTTTGCCCTCTAAACAAAAAATATATGTCTAACCTAGAAAACATCGATTTTAGCCTACCTTATAAAGTAGCCGATATCACATTAGCAGATTGGGGTCGTAAAGAGATTCGTTTAGCCGAAGCAGAAATGCCAGGTTTAATGAGTATTCGTGCTGAATACGGACCAAGTCAACCCTTAAAAGGTGCTCGTATTGCGGGTTGCTTACACATGACTATTCAAACAGCTGTATTAATTGAAACTTTAACTGCTTTAGGCGCTGAAGTTAAATGGAGCTCTTGTAATATCTTCTCTACACAAGATCAAGCCGCTGCTGCTATTGCTGCAACAGGCGTGGGTGTATTTGCTTGGAAAGGTCAATCTATTGAAGAGGGTGACTGGTGTATTGAACAAACTTTATTCTTTGGTGGTGCAGACCGTCCTTTGAACATGATCTTAGATGATGGTGGTGATTTAACCAACATGGTATTAGATAAATATCCTCAATTCGTTGCTGGTATTAAAGGTTTAAGTGAAGAAACTACTACAGGTGTACACCGTTTATATGAGCGTATGGCGAAAGGTACTTTACCAATGCCTGCTATTAACGTAAACGATTCTGTTACAAAATCTAAATTCGATAATAAATATGGTTGTCAAGAATCATTAGTAGATGCGATTCGTCGTGCAACTGATGTGATGATGGCTGGTAAGGTTGCAGTAGTGGGTTCTTACGGTGACGTAGGAAAAGGTTCTGCCGCTTCTTTACGTGGTGCTGGTTGCCGTGTAATGGTAACTGAAATTGATCCTATCTGTGCTTTACAAGCTGCGATGGATGGTTTTGAGGTTAGAAAAATGATCGACGCAGTAAAAGAAGCAGACATTATTGTGACTGCCTCTGGTTGTCGTGATTTGATCAATGAAAAACATTTCAGAGTAATGAAGGATAAAGCCATTGTTTGTAATATTGGTCACTTTGATATTGAAATTGATATGGCTTGGTTAAATAATAACTATGGTCATACAAAAGATACTATAAAACCACAGGTTGATTTATACAATATCGATGGTAAAGATGTTATCGTTTTAGCAGAAGGCCGTTTAGTAAACTTAGGTTGTGCTACTGGTCACCCCTCTTTTGTGATGAGTAACTCTTTCTCTAACCAAACTTTAGCTCAAATAGAATTATGGACTAACCATAAGAACTACGAGAACAAAGTGTATGTGTTACCTAAACATTTAGATGAGAAAGTAGCTCGTTTACACTTAGCGAAAGTTGGTGCTGAATTAGATGAATTAACAACTGAGCAAGCTGCTTATTTAGGTATACCTGTAGCAGGTCCATTCAAGGCTGATGCTTACAGATATTAATCTAAAATTGAAATTAAATTTAGCAACTAGTTCTATCTAGTTTCAACAATAGATTCAAAATTCCCTTAGCCGTTCCAGAGAAATCAGGAACGGCTTTTTTATGTATTTTTTTGTACCTTTAAAGGCATCGTTTTATCCCCTATATAAAGCGCCCTATTCCACTTATCATGAGTATAATTTAAATTAACATAAAACAATTTTGTATGAAACTGAACAAAATTTTATCTATTGCAATAATCATTAGCGGGTTTTCAACTGCTACGATTGCGCAAAACATAAGTATTATTCCTGAGCCTTACCAAATGACAACAAAGTCAGGTAATTATACTTTGCCTAAAAGCATCGCTATGAATGCCCCAAGTTCAGCAAATGTAGTTTCCGATCAAATAGCTGCAACATTAAGAACCACTACAGGACGTGTAGTTAGTTTAACAAAAAATAAATCAAGTATTGATTTACAAATTATCAATGACGCTAATTTAGATACCGAGGGATATACCTTGGACATTAATGAAAAAGGGATTCAAATAAAAGCCAATGCGAATGCAGGTTTATTTTTTGGCTGGCAAACAGTCATGCAATTATTACCAGCTGCAGTTTATTCCAATACTTTACAAGCCAATACAAATTGGACTTTACCTTATGTTTCTATCATTGATAAACCTCGTTTCGGATGGAGAGGCCTGATGTTAGATGTAAGTAGACATTTTTTTAGCAAGGCAGATGTGTTAACATTTATTGACGACATGGCGCGCTATAAATACAACCGCTTACATTTGCACTTAACCGACGACCAAGGATGGAGAATTGAAATTAAATCTCTTCCTAAATTAACAAGTGTAGGTGCTTGGAGAGCTGAGCGTAAAGGCAAGTGGATGAATACTACCACCCCTTCCAAAGAGGAACCTAAAACTTATGGCGGTTTTTATACACAAGAAGATATTAAAGAAATAGTAGCTTATGCAAAAGCAAAATTTATTGAAGTCATTCCAGAAATAGATATCCCTGGTCATAGCTTGGCTATGAATGCAGCTTATCCATTTTTAAGCACTACACCCAATTACCCCTTCCAAGTAAATGCAGGTGAAGAATTTATGGATTGGGAAGGATTCAATGGACATGTAGCTGCAAAAATTGATAATTCATTAGACCCTTCTAACGAAACTGTATACGAATACTTAGATAAAATTTTCACAGAGATAGCACCCCTATTTCCTTTTGAATACATACATATGGGTGGAGATGAAAATCCAAAAAACAATTGGGAGAAATCGGCCAATGTTCAAGCGCTTATGAAAAAAGAAGGCTTGAAAGATATGAATGAAGTGCAAAGTTATTTTGTTCGCCGAGTGCAAAAAATAATTAATAGCAAAGGAAAGAAAATGATGGGCTGGGATGAAATATTAGAAGGTGGTTTATCGGGTGATGCAGCAGTAATGAGTTGGAGAGGCATCAAAGGGGGTATAGAGGCTGCTAATAAAGGGCATAAAGTAGTCATGTCGCCTAACGACTATAACTATATCGATTTTTACCAAGGCGAAGTCACTGCAGAAGGTAAAGTATACCGTGGATTAAGAATGAAAACCACTTATTCTTTTGAACCCATTCCAGAAGGTATTGATCCTAATTTAATTTTAGGCAATCAAGCGAATCAATGGACAGAGCAAATATTTGACATGAGATATGCTCAATACATGACCTGGCCTAGAAGTATGGCAGTAGCAGAAACTAGTTGGTCACCTAAGGAGAAGAAAAATTGGAATAGCTTTAGTAAGAAAGTTGAGAGGCAATTTGAAAAACTAGATGCAGCCAATGTGAGATACGCTAGAAGTATGTATGACCCTATAGTAACTACTCAATTAAATACAAAAGGTGAATTGATTGGCTTTATGGAAGGCGAAATAGAAGGACTAGATATGTATTATACTATTAACGATCAAATGCCCGACAATTATAGTCAAAAATATACAGCGCCTTTTTTAATTCCAGATGATGTTTTGTCTTTAAGAGTGATAAGCTACAGAGACGGTAAGCAAATTGGTAAATATTTAAATATTCCTATTGAATCTTTAAGAAAAAGAGCAGTTAAAGTATTGTAATGAAATAACAATACCATGACTTCTTCTTTTCGAAAAATATTTACTTTACTATTCTTACTTTGCTTGCATAATTCTATCTATGCACAAATAAGAAATATTGAAAAAAATATTGCCCTATCGAAGGATAGCAGTTTATTACAAACTATTATTAAGCAATTCAAGGGCAAGCCCAATCCTTTTATTGATTCTACTTTTATTAATCTAAATAAATATGCACAACAAGTAGCGAAGTACGAAGGAAAAAGAATCAGAAGCATTCAAATAGAACAAAAACATTTCGGGGCTAGTGTTATCAACCCTTATAATGTAAAAAAAGATGTTCTTACAAAATTTGCAGATAAGCTTCATAATAAGACCAATGAAAATACAATTCGAAAAAATTTATTTATCAAGGAGCAGGAAGTTCTAGATCCCTTAGTCATTGCCTATAATGAAAAATGGTTGAGAGATATACCCTATATACAAGACGCCCGTATACTCGCCACTCTTTCTTCAGTGGACACCAATGAGGTAGACTTATACATTATCACAAAAGATATCTTCCCTTTTGGAGGTAGCTTTAATATTAGAAATGCCAATTCTTATACAGCTACCTTAAGTACAGAGAATGTAAACGACGGAGGCAATGCCTTTACCTTAAGTCACAACTTCGATAAAAACAGATCCATCAATGCAGGTTGGGGCTTTGATTATACCAATAGAAATTTAAAAGGCAGTTTTACAGATATTACAATAGGTGCAAAATCCTTTGCGCCCAATGTAGCCAATGGCGACTTATCTGAATCGACCGTTTACATAAGAGGCAACCGCCCCCTACTCACACCCAATAGTAAATGGACCTGGGGATTTGATTGGAATAATGCCAATAATGAAAATGTTTTTTCTAGCAAGTGGTCAGACTCTTTATTCAATAGTACTTATAATTACGACTTAAAACATTTTGATGCCTGGTTAGGCTATCAGCTTTTTAGTAATCGAATTTCACTAGCAGCCAATAATGTGCATTATTTTCTGCAAGTTCGTTTTTTAGAAAATATATTTAAACAAAGGCCTACAGATTATTTAGCGCAAATAGATAAAAACTATCAAAACATTGAAGCCTCCCTAGCTTCTTTTACTTTATTTAAACAACAAATTATAAGGACCCAGTATTTATATGGCTTTGGAAGAAACGAGGATTTACCCACAGGAAAATCGATGGTTATTACTTCTGGAAATTATAGAAGAGAACAAAGCTCACTACCTTATCTAGGAATTAAATTAGAGAACTACAAATTACTTTCTAATGAAAATTATAGACATCTTACATTAAGTGCAGGTTCCAGTTATGCCGATGCTCAATTACAAGATATTCGTTTCATAGCAAGTATTGAACAAATAAATAAGCTTCGTTATTTAGAAAGCGGCTTTAAATATAGATCCATCATTAATGTAAGTTTTACGCAAACCCTAAAAAATAAATTCAATGAGGCCTTACTTATTAGCAGTAGCTATGGCATACCTCAATTAAATAGAGAGCGCATTTATGGAGGCACGCGTATTACTGCGAACTGGGAATCGGTATGGTATAATTCAAGATCTTTCTATGGGTTTCGAACCTCCCCTTTTGCCTTTGGCAATATTACTTATCTAAGAACCGTGGGCCAACCCATTGACAATGGAGATATCTATTCCTCTGTAGGTTCAGGCATGAGGGTCAGAAATGAAAACCTTATTTTCGGCACCATTGAATTAAAGGCCTTCTACTTCCCAAGAACCAATCGTCAAGTAAGTCCTTGGAATATTAGCCTCATTACCAACCTTCGTTATAAATACAATTCAAGTATTATTAGCAAGCCCGATTTCGTTCAAATTAATTAGCATTTTTGAGCATAAACAACCCCTATTTATTCAACCTTTCCTACTTATTTTTGTTATATAAAATATGGTTCAAGCGTATAATTTTTTAGCAAGCTGGCAGCTTTTCCCGGAAAAAAGCGAATTCGAGTATCAATTAGTTCCAAAATCTGGAAACTATAAAATTGAAAGCGTTCAAAATGGCCATGCCCTTAGCTTTAGTCACAATTGGGTGAATATTGAAAACGAGGCTTTTTATGCCCAGTATAGCGTTATACCCAATGGAATGGCACAGGCTTTTGAAAATCCTTTATTAGGAAATGAAGTGCTTGCCGAAATTAATAATGGCTCTTGCTTAACCGTTCAATTTCATAAAGACAATAAAGAAGTCCTTAAAGTAGTACATGAAATTTTAGCCAATGGTTTTTTAAAAGTATCACAGTATGGCTTCAAAGAAAATGGAGAGGCTTTTAAAAATATAGAAGTATACCATAAACAATTAAGCGTTCTACCTTACGCATCTTCTGCAGGCAGTGTAGCTATTCGTCCTACTAAAGAAGGAGTGATAAAACATAAGGCTTTATCTGCTATGGAAGACCAAACCAATATGCAGTTAAATCAAATTAAAGAGCAAATTGAATTACTAGCAAGACAAGCACAGGAAATTAAAAAGCGCAAGGAATTAAGTTTAATGATTTACGAAGCTAAAATTACTTTCAAACCACAAATAGGTCAAGTATATCATGTATATGAAAAAACAGACGCTTCACATGTACTTTCTTTAGTAGCACCTAGTGAATGGGGCGGCGGTTCTGGACCCTTTGCCGGATTTGTGGCTACTGTGAAATTATTAGCCGACCATACTTGGGTTGAAGTGTAATAATAAATACGAAAACTATATCTTATAGAAACTTCATATAGTTATTAAAGACATTATGGTTATTAGAAGCTTTTTCTAATAACCATACTTACTTAATAGCTCGGTCACTTTTTTATCTACTTCATTATCTCTTACAACAGCAGGTGCATGATGCTTTTTAATAGTCGCATCTAAAATTAATGGCCCCTTGCATCCCCAATGTTTATTATTAATATAGCTATCTACCCCATCAATATCCTTAGCAGGATTGGTTCTTGTAAAAGTGGCCCAAATAAAATTATTAAATTCAGCAGCCATCCAAGTAGCGTCTTCGGTAATAATAATCATAGCTATACCATCTTGTTCTAATAATGTTTCCCCTTGCCCCTTCAACTTTTCTTGAATAGAATGTATAGTGGCAGTTGCCGCATTTACCGCAATTACACCCGGCATAATTAAACTTGCATTGGCATTGAGTGAAGTAATTTTTTCAGGAATAGTAGTTGCTAATTTTCTTCTGACATCTCCATAGGCGGCTAGTACTAATTTAGAGCCACTATTTAAACCGTCACCAGAATAATCCAAGGTATCCATAGTGGTGTTAGTGTAAAAATGTAGGTCATTGGAAAAGTCCATTCGACTCAACATATACGCTAAAAACTCAGGTATATTATTTACATCTAATGGCTTTGTATTCAAGTCATTTACACTTATACCTGTAGTTTTATTCTCTAACGAATTAGTATCTTTTAATTCAACAGCTTTCGATTTTTTTGCCTCTGCCGTAATCCAAACAAATTTTGCCAAACTTAATTGTCCTGTTCCTAAAATATGATTGGCAATGGTTAAAATTTCTGCAGGTTTTTTATTTTCTAAAAAGGGCGTATACCTTTCACTGCCTATGGCTAATAATAAAGGATGCACACCTGCTGCATCTACTGCATGTACTTCTTTTAATCCTGGTATTTCATTAGAAACAGCAGAGCCCGTGATATGATGTATGAGTTGTCCGAAACTTGTATCTTCTTGAGGAGGCCTTCCTACCACTGTAAAAGCCCAGATGGCATTTTTTCTGGCATATACTTTATGCACTTTCATTACAGGAAAAGGATGTTGCAAACTATAATACCCCAAGTGATCCCCGAAAGGACCTTCCGGTTTATTCTCTCCAGGAAATACTTCTCCCGTAATTACAAAATCGGCGTCGGTGCTTACACAGAAGCCATCAACATAAGTATAACCAAATCTTTTTCCTGCAAGTACACCAGCAAAATTCATTTCACTCATACCTTCTGGTAGCGGCATCACTGCAGCAACACTATGCGCAGGTGGGCCACCCACAAAGCAACTTACTTTTAAAGGAAGTCCTTGATTATTCGCCTTAGTTTGATGCACACCAATACCTCTATGTAATTGATAATGCAAACCAATTTCTTTATTTAATATATAATCGTTTCCATTTAATTGAATACGGTACATACCTAAATTAGAACTGCCAATACCTGGCTTGTCGGCATCTTCTGTATATACTTGTGGAAGTGTTACAAAGGCACCACCATCCATGGGCCAATGATGAATGAGTGGTAAATCACTAATATTTATCTCTTCAAACAAAACTGGTTTTGCAATTGGATTTTTATTCGGCAGTGCATTAATCGCAGCTGGTAATGCAGCTAAAGATTTTAATGGATTTTGAATAGCTGCAAGTGGATTAATTTTTATATCAATTAATTGCTTTACGGAAGGCAAGGTATCTCTAAAAATAAATTCACTTCTTTCTAGTGTACCAAAAATATTGGAGGCCGCACGAAACTTGGAACCCTTGACTTTTTCAAATAAAATCGCAGGGCCTTTTTGTTCATAAATACGCAAATGGATGGTGGCCATTTCTAGATAAGGGTCAACCTCTTCTTTGATACGCAGCAGCTGACCCGTGCGCTCCAAATCCAATAAACAAGCCTCCAAACTAGAATAAGCCATTTCTTATATTTGAGATGCAAAAATAACTTAAATTCGCCTATGACTCGTTTAAGTGTGAACATAAATAAAATAGCCACTTTAAGAAATAGCCGTGGCGGGGATAATCCTAACTTAGTACAGGTGGCAAAGGATTGTGAGCGTTTTGGGGCCGAGGGTATTACAGTACACCCAAGACCCGATGAAAGACATATTCGCTACCAAGATGTTTATGATTTAAGCAAAATTCTGACCACAGAGTTTAACATTGAAGGCAATCCCAAAGAAACCAAGTTTGTGGAATTGGTTTTAGCCAACAAACCGCATCAGGTTACCCTGGTACCCGATACCTTGGGTCAATTAACCAGCGACCATGGTTGGGATACTCTTACAGAACAAGATTATTTAAAACAAATCATTGGGGTATTTAAAAAAGCAGGTATTCGCGTATCTATTTTTGTAGATCCTATAGAAAAAATGATTGAAGCCGCTGCCACCACTGGAACGGACCGTATAGAATTATATACCGAAATGTATGCAAAGCTATTTGCTGCTGGAAATAAAGAAAAAGCCATTGAACCTTATATAAGTGCTGCAGCCAAGGCTAAAAAATTAGGACTCGGTATTAATGCAGGTCATGATTTAGATAGATTTAATTTACCTTACTTAATACAATCTATTCCAAGTATTGATGAAGTAAGTATTGGACATGCCTTAATAAGCGATGCCCTTTATCTAGGTTTAGAAAACACGATTCAATTATATAAAAGAGCGCTTATAAATCATTCATAGTAATTTTTTGTAATTATAAAAAAACTTCTATAAAAAAAATAGAC
Source organism: Sediminibacterium sp. (assembly GCA_044352855.1). Classification (GTDB taxonomy): domain Bacteria; phylum Bacteroidota; class Bacteroidia; order Chitinophagales; family Chitinophagaceae; genus Sediminibacterium. The sequence continues at coordinate 12,534 of JBILDC010000004.1, forward strand.
TAACATTCTTACTAAAATAAATTCTTATAATTAATATTAAATAAAGTTTCATGAAAAAATATATTTACTTATTTTTCACAACCGTCCTTTTCCTTTTAGCATCTAATAATATAATAGTTGCACAAGAAAAATTTGGACCCACTCCTACTAAGCAACAATTAGCTTGGCATGAAAAAGAATTTTATTTATTTATGCATTTTGGCCCCAATACATTTACCAATTTAGAATGGGGAAAAGGAAGTGAAGACCCTAATGTGTTTAACCCAACAGCAATAGATTGTAACCAGTGGGCAAGCATTGCAAAAGCATCTGGTGCCAAAGGAATTATTATTACGGCTAAACACCACGATGGATTTAGTTTATGGCCAAGTAAGTATAGCAAGCACACAGTAAGAGAAAGCAAGTGGATGAATGGAAAAGGCGACGTCATTAAAATGTTATCAGAAGCTTGTAAGAAAGCAGGTATTGAAATGGGCGTATATATTTCTCCATGGGATAGAAACCACCCAGAGTATGGCACGGCTGCTTACAACGATATTTATATTCAAACCATGAAAGAACTTTTAACAGGTTATGGCAATTTAACAGAACTATGGTGGGATGGTGCGAATGGAGAAGGCCCTAATGGGAAAAAGCAAGTATACGATTTTACAAGGTTCAAAGATTCTGCTATGTCTTATCAACCCAATATTTTAATATTCAGTGATATTGGACCGCATATTCGTTGGGTAGGTAATGAAAATGGATTGATTAATGAAACCAACTGGAACTTATTAGATACAGCCGGATTTAAAAGAGGAGAAGGCGCTCCTGCTAATGATACTTTGAATAGAGGAAATTTTAATGGGAAAAATTGGATTGGTGCAGAAGCAGATGTTTCTATTCGCAAGGGATGGTTTTATCATGAAGAAGAAGATTCTACAGTAAAATCGGGTAATACTTTATTTAATTTATATTTAAACTCAGTAGGCCATGGTGGTAATTTATTATTAAATGTACCTCCCAATAGAAAAGGTTTAATTGCTCCGCAAGATTCAGCCGCTTTAATGGACTTTAGAAAAATAAGAGAGGCCGCTTTTAAAACCAACTTATTTAAAAGCGCTATTACTAAGAATAATAAAAATGAAATAGATATTGCTACCGCTGCGCCAGTGACCATTAATTCTATTCAACTACAAGAGCAAATTAAATTTGGCCAAAGAGTTATACGTTTTGAAATATATGCAGGTGATAAAGAAGCTGATATGAAAAAAATTGCGGGTAGTACTACTATTGGTAGAAAAAAAATTATTCAATTCCCTGCTGTGACTGCAAAACACTTTAAGGTAAAAATAACTGAAACCAAAGCCAGCCCTCTGATGGGCGCCGTGGCGGGGTATTTTATAAAAAATTAACTTAACTTGCATCAAATTAAATATTATGTCTACACCTGCACAAGTTGGCATCATCATGGGAAGCGATAGCGATTTACCTATCATGCAGGCAGCTGCTGATACTTTAAAAACTTTCAATATTCCTTTTGAATTAACCGTCGTTTCTGCACATCGCACTCCTGATCGTATGGTAGAATATGCAAAAACGGCACGTAAAAGAGGCTTACAAGTAATTATTGCAGGTGCGGGTGGTGCAGCGCATTTACCAGGTATGGTAGCCGCATTAACTAGCTTGCCCGTTATTGGAGTGCCTATTAAATCAACAAATTCAGCAGAGGGCTGGGACAGTATATTATCTATTTTACAAATGCCAGGTGGAGTACCTGTAGCCACTGTTGCTTTAAATGGTGCTAAAAACGCAGGCTTATTAGCCGCTCAAATTATAGGAAGTACGAATGCTCAAATTGGTCAAGCCATGGATGACTATAAATTAAATATGGAATCGGAAGTAATGACCAAAGTGGAGAATTTGAAAGGAACTTGGAATAATGAGTTTGATAAAAAATAGATAGCTAATAGGTTTAATAATATAGGTTTAATAATAGTCTTCTTTTTAAAACTAACCCTATAAAATAATAATCAAACATTATTTTAAAAGTAATTGCTACTCTTTAGTAATAGTAATAATTGTAAAGCTAGGGTTCAATGTAGTTGAATTTTCTAAAACAGCTTCCACCCAATCCCATCCGTAGGCGCCTACCCACTCCGAAAAGTTTTCTACTCTTTCTTGTAAACTATTTTTAGGGAATAAAGATCCCTTAATGGCTTGAATGCGGTCAATAGAAGTTTGTTGTTTTCTTTTTTCAGCACGAATCATTTTCTTTTCAAGTAAAGCCAATTTCTTTTGCGCTTGTATAGATAAGTTTTTAGCATGATCGCCTAAAGAGGTGTCAATTCTTATAACATCCTGCTGAATAGACTCATATAATTCATTGAGCGATGCAATATGATTGGTTAATGCTAAATTTTCTTGGGTCTGACTTTTAATGTAGTCTAATTCTAATTCCAATGCAGGCTTAAATAAATGTTCTAATGTAAAGCCTAAGTTATTCCAATGTGCGGTTTGCTTTTCATTCATAAACATAAATGAATTTCGCAATTGCAAAATTGGATAATGCACTTTCACTTCATTAAATACATTTATAAGCTCCATCCAATAAGCAAGCTCTCCCCCGCCACCAATAAAGGCAATACCAGGAAGTATTGTTTCTTGGTATACCCCTCTTAAAATTACGTTGGGGCTAAACCTTTCAGGATTTGCATGTAGTTCTTTAACAATCTCTTCCTCTGTAAAATGAATATCGGTATCCACTACTATATAGTTATCTCCTTGCTTTTCAATTCTTGCCCTGCTATTCTCTTTTAAATAAAATAAATTCAAATCACGGCCATCGGACTGCACATGATAAGCACTTGCTAATTTTTCTTTAGTAGGCCCAATCGCATTTTGTGAAAACCCTGTTCTTAATTCCTTTTCCATTACATCAATGAAAAGCGATTTAAGCGATGTGTTATCTGGTTGTATAACTACTAAACCATATCTTCCAAAATACGCATGCACTAAATGTAAAGTAGCTTCTGAAATAGTCTTTCCTTTTTGATAAGCCTGCTTTAAAACATCCAATGCCTCTTTACCTGCAGGTTGAACCAACCAATACCCTTCCAGGTTTTGTAATAATTTAATAAGCTCGTCATCTACCTTCATTCTTCCAATGGCCCCTTTTTGCTTCGTATTCCACTGGTAGGCTTCGCCTGCTAGAGTATAGGAACCTACTTCTTGCAAGTCGGCGTCCTCAGATCCCATATAATAAACAGGTACAAAATTATTTTTAGGAAATTGCTTTTTTAGTTCAGCGGCTAATTGAATAGCATGAATTATTTTATAAATAAAATAAAGAGGGCCGGTGAAAATATTAGGCTGATGGGCAGTTGTAACCGTGAATGTATTTTCTTTCAATAATAAATTCAGATTATCATTAACTAATTTAAATGCCTCTTTATTATTTAGAACATTAGCATCATTAATATCTTTCTCTAATTGAGTATACTGATTTTGCAAAACCTCCACCAATACTTTTCTATTCGTAGGAAAAGAAGCTCTCTGCTCAATGGCTTTTTTATAACCGTCTATAGTTGCATTATATTCAACAAAACTTTGTGCTGTTCCTTCAGCCTCCAAATAATCATTGACTAAACTACTGAATAAACCAGTGGCACGATAAGATATGGGTGTGGCTTTAAATTTCATTAGTGGCTAAATCTATCTGGTTGGTATAAACTAATGTCAATGCTGGTTGGAACTTCATTTATTATTTCTGTCACTAATTTTCCGGTACCTGCACCCAAACTTAAACCCACCATTGCGTGCCCAGTAGCCATGACTAAATTATTCCATTTTTTTGTCCTACCAAGATAAGGCAATCCATCGGCAGAACAAGGCCTATAGCCATACCATACTTTATCTATGGTTGGAACAGGAATCTCAAAGGAGGGATAATAGCTTTTCACTGCTTTTAATATGCCTGCTACCCTTTTTAAATTGGGCGGCTCATTGGTGCTGGTAATTTCCATTGTGCCTCCAAAACGCATTTTATTTCCCTCAATGGGCGTAAGCGCCACCCTGCCTTCCACCAACACCGATGGATAAATAGTTTGGTAAGGGGTATTCTCAATAGTAATGGAATAACCGCGACCTGGCATGAGCAATAAATCCATGTCTAATTTTTTTGCCATCTCTCTTGACCAAGAACCTGTAGCCATAACCACTGCATCGGCCTTGTATTTATTATAAGAGGTGATAACTGCATTTATTTTTCCAGCTGTTTTTTCAAAATCTACAACGGCTTCATTGGTTTTAATAACCACCCCATTATTTTTTAAATGGGCAATAAGTTGTTGCATTAATTTATTGGGATACAAATGTCCATCGCAACCAAAATGAATGGCCCCAATGGCATTAATTTGGTGACTAGGTTCCATCGCAAATAATTCCTGCTGATTTAATAGTTTAGTATCTGTTAAACCTAACTCATGCGCCTTATGCACTAAATGCTTTGCATGTTCACCTGCTTTTTCAGTTTGAAATATTTCCAATAAGCCTTTGTGCTCATAAGCAAAATCAAATTGAGGAAGGGATTCCCAATGGGCATATAATTTTTTAGAAAATAAAGCATAATCTCTTAAAGGTATGGCGGCGCGTTCTACTTTTTCTGCAGTCGCTTCTTTCATAAACTGCAAACCCCATTTAATTAAACTTAAACTTAATCTTGGCTTTACATAAAAAGGACTTTCTGAATTCAACATCCACTTTAAACCCTGTTGAACAATGCCAGGTGTGGCTAGTGGTGTAAAATGACTCGGACATATATAACCGCAATTACCATAGGAACAATTATTGGTCATATCGGATTGATCAATAATGGTCACTTGATGACCCGCTTCTTGTAAAAAATAAGCACTGCTTAATCCTACTATGCCCCCTCCAATAACAACTACTTCCATAGAATAAATTAAAGCACAAATTTCGTTAAAATTGCGTTCATAACACAGTAAAAAGGGATGGAATTTTAGAATAAGCTAAACTACTTGAAAACCGCTAGCATAGGGGTCGTCCTGCTTATCTATGGATATAGTGTTAAAGCCGTATATCTTGGCCCAGCCTTCAATAGAAGGGATAATGGCTTGCTTATCACCAATAGTGGTGGTTGATTCTACCTTGCCTGTAAATACAGAACCTATAATACTTTCATGTAAAAAAGGAACCCCTTGTTTTAGTTTGCCCTTGGCATGCCAATGCGCCAGTCTTGCTGAAGTACCCGTTCCACAGGGCGACCTATCAATAGCTTTGTCGCCGTAAAAAACGGCATTGCGCGCAGTATTCTTTTCATCCAAAACTTTCCCTGTCCATAATATATGTGAGCAACCATTAATGGTGGGGTCTAATGGATGTACGAATTTATTAGATTCATTAATGCGCTTTCTTAGAACACCACTCCATGCAATTAATTGTCCGGCGGTATAATTTTCAATGCCTTTGAAATTTTCTTGCACTTCTACAATGGCATAATAGTTTCCTCCATAACAAACATCTACAGTAAGCATGCCTAAATCGGGACATTCTACTTGAATGTTTTCAGCAGCCATAAAGGAAGCCACATTGGTCAGCTTTACCGAACTTACTTTTTTACCCTTCATGGTATATTCTATTTGCACCAGTCCTGCAGGGGCTTCCATGCGAATTTTACCAGGAATTTTTGGTTGAATTAAACCCGCTTCAATAGCCACAGTAATAGTTCCAATAGTACCATGACCACACATAGGTAAACAGCCACTGGTTTCAATAAATAAAACGGCCATATCATTTTCAGGATCATGCGGCGGATACAAAATACTTCCACTCATCATATCATGTCCACGGGGTTCGAACATTAAGCCCTTTCTTATCCAATCAAATTCTTTTAAAAAGTGTTGACGCTTTTCGCTCATGGTATTACCTTCCAAAGCTGGGCCACCATTTACCACCACCCTTACCGGATTGCCACAGGTATGTGCGTCAATACATTGAAAAACAGACCCCCCTAGTTCGTAGGATCCAAAATTTTCTATACTTATGGGTTTTGTTGTGGTCATGAGATAAAATTAATACATTTGAGAACGCAATGCTTAATTGTTATAGCAAATTTTTATAATATGGAAACTTACGGTAAAATTTTATTGATTGCCATGCCTGCCTTTTTGTTGTTGGTATTATTTGAAAAGTGGTATGGATGGAAAAAAGGCTTTGAAACAGTCAATACCTTGGACATGATTTCAAGTTTAAGTTCAGGAATCACTAATTCTACTAAGGATGTATTAGGTTTAAGTATTGTTATTTTAAGTTATGATTGGTTTGTAGATCATTTGGCCATTATGCACGTTAAAAATAGTATTTGGTTGTATATTATTGCCTTTATTTCTTTAGATTTTGCAGGTTACTGGGTGCACCGTTTAGCACATAGCTATAATTTTTTCTGGAACAACCATATAGTACATCATAGCAGTGAAGAATATAATTTAGCCTGTGCATTAAGACAAAGCATTTCTGTTATATTCAGAATTTATACATTCTTATTAATTCCTGCTGCTTTATTTGGTGTACCTGCAAATGTAATTGCAGTGGTAGCTCCATTACATTTGTTTGCACAATTTTGGTACCATACCAGACATATTAAAACGATGGGTTGGTTGGAGCATATTATTGTAACGCCTTCACACCATAGAGTACACCATGCTATTAACCCAGAATACTTAGATAAAAACTATGGTCAGATATTTATTATCTGGGATAAATTATTTGGTACCTATGTGCAAGAACAAGACAGTATACCTGCAGTCTATGGTATTACACGACCTGTTCAAACCTGGAACCCTATTAAAATTAATTTCATGCATATGTGGTTGTTAATTCAAGATGCATGGCGTACTAAAAATTGGAAAGATAAATTCACCATCTGGTTTCAGCCTTTAGGCTGGCGCCCTGCAGATGTAATTGATAATTACCCTGTAGATAAAATTAAGGATGTTTACCATTTTGAAAAGTACAATACACCTGCCTCCCCTGCTATGAAATTGTATTTATGGATACAGCTTTTTTGTATGCTACTTCTAGTAAGTTTTTTATTTGGAAATATTGCCGGCATTGGCCATACCAATATTTTTATTTATGGCGCTTTTATATTTATACAAGTATACGCACTTACTGAATTGATGGATAGAAATAAAAATGCTTGGATAATAGAAGCGGTAAAAAATATACTTTGTATTTACTGGATAGTAACTACTGGTGATTGGTTTGGATCGAATCAATTATCTACCTTCATTGCACCAGCTGCTATTATTTATTTTATAGCTAGCGCAGCGGCGGTTTATTATTTTTCTACTATTGAAAAAAATGGAAAAATGAAGCAGGTAAGTGCCACCGCTAAATTATTTATTCAGGACTAAGTTGTAAATAATTTATAGTTCAAGCTTTTCTAGTTAAACTAAATTAGCACTCTTACATAACTTCATCCTTAGTGAAGGCGCCATTGATATTTCTCCAAATTCCTAAAGCATTATTATTCTGTAAAGCTAATGGCAGTAAATGATTCGACCAGTTTTGAAAAGAAATAGGTCTTAACCATCTTTTAACTGAATTAACGCCTACTGCCGTAAATCTGCTATCAGTACTGGCCGGATGAGGACCACCATGCACCATACTATCACAAACTTCGACACCCGTAGGTACTCCGTTTAATAATACACGCCCTGCAATACTTAAAGACATATTTAATAGCTCAGGTGTATTTGCAAAGTCAATATCGGTTCCCATTAATGTTGTGGATATTTGGCCTTTAATACTTTTCCAAACTTCTTTTAATTCGTTCATGGAATCACATTGCACTAATAAGGAATAAGGACCAAATACTTCTTCTGCTAAATCGGGATTGCTTAAAAATGTTTTGGCATCCACAGTAGTTAAAACCGGATACCCATTATTAGAACTTGGTGTATTTTTTGTTAAGCTTGTAATTCCTTTTTGCGCTAATGCATGATTGCTATTTTTTAAATAAGCGGCTTCTATGCCTGCGTGCAACATAGCCGATGGTGCGATATTGTTCATTTCAGTGGCTAGTGTACTTGAAAAAATATTCAAGGCTTCACTTTTTATACCTACTAATATACCCGGGTTCGTACAAAACTGTCCCATACCTATAGTAATAGAGCTTGCATAATTTTTTGCAATACTTTCTGCATTTTTTTCAAGCGCATCTTGCAATAATAAAACTGGGTTCACAGAACCCATTTCTGCAAAAACAGGAATGGGGTTTTTTCTTGTGCTAGCATAATCTAATAATGCACGGCCTCCTGTACTTGAGCCCGTAAAACCTACTGCATAAATATTATCATCTTGCACCAAGGCTTTTCCTGATTCAAAACTAGTATCAGTAACATGTTGAAAAACATTTGCTGGCATTTGGGTAGCTATTGCTGCTTGTATAATGGCTTCTGCCACCATAGTGGAAGTAGCTAAATGTGCAGGATGTGCTTTCACAATAACAGAACAACCCACCGCTAGTGCACTGGCAGTGTCTCCACCTGCAGTGGAATAAGCAAAAGGAAAATTACTAGCACCAAAAACAACCACGGGGCCAATGGGGTGCAACATTTTACGAATGTCTGGCTTAGGAGGTGTTTTAGTAGGAATAGCAGTATCAATACTTGCTTCAACATAATTACCTTCTTTTAACATTGTGGCAAACATGCGTAGTTGAAAACAAGTTCTACCTCTTTCACCTGTTAAACGAGGCAGGGGTAAATTAGTTTCTTTATTGGCCTGTTCTAATAAAGCGTCGCCTAGGGCTTCTATATTAGATGCAATAGTTTCTAAAAAATTAGCTCTTTGCAAAGGCGTGGTAAAAGCATACTGCTCAAATGCGGTGCCTGCCTTTTTAGCGATGTCAGCAATATTACTCATAAGACTTTTTATATAATTTATAAACTATGAAACTCAGGAAGTGTAGGACGGTTTTTTAAACCTGTATCAATAATGGTTTCAATTCTTTTTCTTTCCTCCCCTTCTAAAATTAATCTTGGCTTTCTTACTGTTTCAGAACCTATACCTGCTTTGGCTTCTGCAAACTTGATGTATTGAACTAGCTTAGGATGAATATCTAATTCTAATAAAGGCATAAACCATCTGTATATTTCAGTAGCTTCTGCAATCTTACCTGCTTTAGCTAACTTATACACGGCTACTGTTTCTGCTGGAAAGGCACATACCAAACCTGCTACCCAACCATCAGCGCCTACTAATATTTCTTCTAATGCAAGTGTATCCACACCACATAAAATACTAAATCTGTCTCCGAACTTATTACGCATTCTAGTGACATTGGTAACATCGCGTGTCGATTCCTTCACTGCTTGTATATTGGGAACGCTGGCTAATTCAGAAAACATATCAATGGTCACTTCTATTTTATAATCTACAGGGTTATTGTAAATCATAATTGGAAGCTTTGTACTGGCTGCGATATCTTTAAAGTACTGCACTGTTTCACGGTGATCCGATTTATATCGCATAGGAGGAAGTAACATTAAACCCTTGGCACCCCAGTTTTCTGCATCTTGGGCGCATTGAATAGCCACAGATGTACTTCCTTCTGCTATATTAATAACCACCGGAATTTTTCCGTTAACTATTTTAACTGTTTCTTTTACTAAGATTTCTTTTTCTGCATTGGTAAGTACACTCGACTCTCCCAAAGTGCCTCCTAAAATAATACCATTCACACCAGCCGCTATTTGCGCTTCTATGTTTTTGGTAAATAAGGCTAAATCTAAAGTGTCGTTACTAGTGAACTTGGTAGTTACTGCGGGAAATACCCCTTTCCAATCTATTGCCATAAAATAATTTTTAATGATGAATGCGTATTCAATTTAAGAAATATTATCTATATATGTATCAAAAGTAAAAGCGAATTAATAGCATTAAATAGTATTAGCTGTAATTAGTATTTATTTGTAATACTAATAAATTGATCAGTTAATCAATTAATTCCCCCTCTAAATCATAGTCATAGGCCTTGGTTATTTTAACCATCACAAAATCGCCTGGCTTCAAGCGCTTGTTTGTATTAATAACCACCTCGTTATCTACTTCTACACTATCAAATTCGGTGCGGCCTAAATACCTACCTGCTTCTTTTTTATCTACTAGCACTTTTAATACCAAGCCTTCTTTTTCTTGGTTTCTTGCTAAACTAATTTCTTGTTGCACTTCCATAATTTCTTCGGCGCGTCTTTGCTTTTCAGCGGCAGGCACATCGTCTACTAAATCATGCGCGGAAGTATTTTCTTCGTGGCTATAAGTGAATATACCCACTCTATCAAACTGATGCTCTATTAAAAAGCCTTTTATTTCTTCTATATCTTCTAAAGTCTCACCAGGAAAGCCTGCAATTAAAGTGGTACGAATAGCAATACCCGGAACACGCTTGCGAATTTCTTGAATAAGCTCCCCCATTTCCTCACGCGTAATATTACGCTTCATAGCAGCTAGCATATTATTACTTGCATGTTGCAATGGAATATCAATATATTTACAAATGTTATCACGCTCTCTCATTACATCCAATACTTCTAGTGGAAACTTGCTTGGATAAGCATAATGTAAACGAATCCACTCCAAGCCTTTAACATCGGCTAGTGCATTTAATAAATCGGGAAGCGCACGCTTCTTATAAATATCTAATCCGTAATAAGTTAATTCTTGCGCGATAAGCATTACTTCCTTCACTCCTTTTTTAACTAGGCCTTCTGCTTCAGCCACTAATTGCTCAATGGTTTTACTTACATGCTGGCCACGCATTAATGGTATCGCACAAAAAGAGCAGGTTCTATTACAACCCTCACTAATTTTTAAATAGGCATAATGCGAAGGCGTGCTTAATAAACGCTCTCCAAGTAGTTCTGCCTTATAATTGGCATTTAATTGATTCAACATTAAAGGCAGCTCCATGGTGCCAAACCAAGCGTCTACTTCAGGAATTTCCAAGGCCAAGTCGGTTCTATATCTCTCACTTAAACAGCCTGTTACATATACCTTGTCTAGTTTTCCTTTTTTCTTTAAGGCTACTTGGTCAAGTATGGTATTCACACTTTCTTCTTTGGCTTTATCAATAAAACCGCAGGTATTCACCACTACTATATTATGATCTAATTTTTTATTCTCATGCACCACATCAATTTCATTGGCTAATAATTGCCCGCTCAGCATTTCACTGTCCACTAGGTTCTTACTACAACCTAATGTGATAATGTTTACTTTATTTTGTTTGAGCGTTTTAGCCTTCATGATTATTTGTTAAAGTAATTATTAATACTAATTTATTATAGAAATTATGGAGTGTAATTTATTTATTGACTTCATTCGTAAAATGAAAAGTAATATCGGGGTTATTGGTTATTTCTGTATTCAAGAACCATTCACTCTGTGCTAAATATACAGGCGACTCGTCTTTATCCATGGCAGCATTTTGTTGCTTGAATCTTAAAAAGTCGTGAAGCTTATTCTGATCCTTGGAAGTTAACCAACAAGCTTTATAAAAAGGAAGCGTTCTAAATTCACAGGCCGCTCCATATTCTTGTAATAAACGGTATTGAATTACTTCAAATTGTAAATCACCCACACAACCAATAATCTTTTTATTGCCTCCAAACTGCGTAAACAATTGCGCCACTCCTTCATCGGTTAATTGGGTAATACCTTTTTCAAGTTGCTTGGTTTTTAGAGGATCTTTATTCACAAGCTCCTTAAATATCTCTGGTGAAAAAGTAGGTATACCCGTGAAATAAAATTTCTCTCCTTCCGTAAGTGTATCGCCTATTTTAAAATTACCTGTATCAAATAAACCTACCACATCTCCTGCATAAGCATCTTCAATAACATCCTTGCTGCGCGCTAAGAAACTATAGGGGTTACTAAAACGAACGTCTTTGTCTAGTCTTACATGTTTATAATAGGTATTGCGTTCAAACTTTCCACTACATACACGCATAAAGGCAATACGGTCACGGTGCTTAGGATCTAGGTTGGCATGTATTTTAAAAATAAAGCCGCTGAATTTATCTTCACCCACTGCCAAGGTTCTCATACTGGTTTCTCTATCTCTTGGGACCGGTGCTATTTGAATAAATGTATCTAGCATTTCTTTGACACCAAAATTATTCACAGCCGATCCAAAAAACACAGGGGCAATTTTTCCTGCTAAATAATCGGCAGGGTTTAGTGCTCCATAAACGCCATCTATTAATTCTACATCTTCTCTTAATACAGCAGCGTCTTTCTCTCCAATCTTTTCTTCAAGTACAGTGCTCGATAAATCTTCAATAGCCACTGTATCTTCTTCAGTGGCCTTAGTGCTTGCTGCAAATAATCTTAAATTTTTATCATGTAAATTATACACCCCTTTAAACTCCTTCCCACTATTTATAGGCCAGGTCATGGGGTGTAAAGAAATTTTTAATTCATTTTCTAATTCTTCTAATAAATCGAACCTATTTTTTCCATCACGATCCATTTTATTAATAAAAACAATTACAGGTGTGTCACGCATACTACATACTTCCATCAATCTTCTTGTTTGCGCCTCTACTCCATTCACAGAATCAATTACTAGTATAACACTATCCACTGCGGTTAAAGTACGGTAAGTATCTTCCGCAAAGTCCTTATGACCTGGTGTATCTAATAAATTAATTAAAATATTATTGTATTCAAAAGACATTACGGAAGTAGCCACCGAGATACCTCTTTGACGCTCAATTTCCATAAAGTCACTCGTAGCGTGTTTCTTTATCTTATTACTTTTTACCGCCCCCGCTGTTTGAATAGCACCACCAAACAACAATAACTTTTCAGTTAAAGTAGTTTTACCAGCATCTGGGTGAGAGATAATAGCAAATGTTTTTCTTCTGTTAATTTCTTTTTCGTACTTCATTATTGTTAAAAATGGCTCGCACTCAAATAATTTGAATTACGAGCCATTCGTCTATTTTGTTTACACTAGTTAGATATCGATTGCTTCACCATAAGCAGCTGCTACTGCTTCTTTTAATCCCTCACTCATCGTTGGGTGCGGATGTATAGCATTTAATAATTCATGAGAAGTGGTTTCTAATTTACGCGCCACTACTGCTTCTGCAATCATTTCTGTTACATTCATCCCAATCATATGACAACCTAAGAATTCGCCATATTTTGCATCAAAAATAACTTTTACAAAACCTTCCGTTGCACCCGCTGCACTTGCCTTACCACTTGCCATAAAAGGAAACTTACCCACTTTCACTTCATAGCCCGCTTCTTTAGCTGCTTTTTCAGTGTAACCCACACTAGCAATTTCGGGAATACAATAAGTACATCCTGGAATATTATTGTAATCAATGCCTTCAGGAATATGATTGTGTTTCTTTTCTTGATAAGCAATATGCTCAGCAGCATTAATACCTTCTTTCGCAGCCACATGCGCTAAGGCCTGACCAGGAGAGCAATCGCCAATAGCGTAAATACTTGCAATGCTTGTTTGTTGGTATTTATCTACAATAACACGACCCTTATCTGTTTTAATGCCGTTTTGCTCTAGTCCTATATTTTCAATATTCGCTACCACGCCTACTGCACTTAAAACAATATCTGCCTCTAATGTTACGAATGAACCATCAAGTTGTTTCACTTTTGCTTTTACTAAAGCGCCCGATGTATCCAAGGACTCAACAGAAGCATTGGTCATAATTTCAATACCTTGCTTTCTATATTGTTTTTCTAATTCTCTTGAAATGTCTTCATCTTCTACAGGTACTATTCTTGGTAAAAATTCTACAATGGTTACTTTCGTTCCCATGCTATTGTATACATAGGCAAACTCAACACCTATGGCACCACTTCCAACAATTATCATACTCTTTGGTTGCGTAGGAAGCACCATGGCGTCGCGGTAGCCAATTACTTTTTTACCATCTTGTTTTAAATTGGGTAATTCTTTGGTACGACCCCCTGTTGCAATAATAATATACTTGGTATCTACTACTTGTGTTTTTCCTTCTGCATCTTTTACTTCTACTTTTCCTCTTGACAATACTTTGCCATAACCCATTATTACTTCAATCTTATTTTTCTTCATTAAGAATTGAACACCCTTGCTCATTTTATCGGCCACCCCACGACTACGTTTAATCACTGCACCAAAATCGTGATTCACACCTGTAGTGGTAATACCATAACTAGCACTATGTTTTACATAATCATAGACCTGTGCACTTTTTATTAATGCCTTAGTGGGAATACAGCCCCAGTTTAAACAAACACCACCTAGGCTTTCCTTTTCCACAATAGCTACTTTTAAGCCTAATTGAGAAGCACGAATTGCCGCAGGATAACCACCTGGACCACTACCAATAACGATTACGTCGTATGCCATTGTATAACTAATTTGAGTAATGAATGAGGGTGCAAAAATACCCCCAAAATCGCAAAAGAAAAAACAAATAGGAAACTATTCAAAGAATACCCGAACCATCTGAAAAAACCATTTATTATCGTTGGGGCGCTGCTTATTCATCTGATTTTCATCAAACTTGCTAAGTCCAAATAGCCCAGCCATATTACCCCCTCGTACCGCTATCTCTAAATACCCTGCTGAATTAAACCAGGCCAGCTTATCCGAGATAAGCACTTCTCCATAATGCTTGCTTAAATCGGTGATGGTTTCGTTGCGCGTAAATACAATTTTAAAAGTTCTGCCCTGGGCCTGTATATCAAATTCTTCTTTACGAATATTCACCACCACATTTTCAAACTGATCTATAAATAATATTTGTCCCTCCATCCAATTCGGACCCAAGGTGGGTTGCATTGGATAAATTTCTTCTATCTCCTGAAAGGCAACACCGGCATCTGCGATATTATTTGTTTTTACAAAAGCAGCAATGGCTTTAAAAATTTCTTGTGTGATTTCTAAAAAAGTATTGGCCGAATTAAAATCAATTTTAATAATTTCTTTAGGCTTGCCGCCCAACATCATGGTTAAAAAACCATTATCGGGCGTGATAAAATATTGATTATTATGCTTGGTTAAAAGTGCATGCCTTTTAGGGAATTGGAAAAAATTCACCATAATAAAATGCAGCGTGCCTGCAGGATAATGCTTGGCTGCATTATTAAAAATATAAGCCCCTTGTTGGTAGTTCTTACTGGATAAATAATGCGTGATATCGGCAATACCCATACCTGGAATGGTTGACAATATTTGCCCCTTCAGTGCGCCAATGATAAAATCTTCTTGGCCAATATCGGATGTTAAAGTAATGATGGGCATTGATTAATAACGAAAAACTGAGTTTTATATTTTAGAAAAATGAGTATTTATTTTTTCATCACTTACTTCACTAGCTTGCCGTCTTTAAAGAAAAAATGATGCACTAATTTATCGGCCCAGGCTGGAAAAAATTTATTCATAAAAACGGTGCGCTTACCTGTGAAAGTGAGCACCAAGCTTCTTTTTCTTTTTTCAATAGCATGAATAATATGAGTAGCACACTGCTCAGAGCTCATCATGGCGCCTTCATCCATAGGCGATTCACCTTGCGCCTTTGCATTTTTGTCCAAGGCTGCATTTCTAATATTAGATGTAGTGAAACCAGGGCAAACCCACATTACATGGGTGCCAGATGCATAGAGTTCCGTTTTCAAGGCTTCTAACCATCCGTTTAAAGCAAATTTAGAGGCAGAATAGCCGCTTCTACCCGGAAGCCCTCTATATCCTGCAATGGAAGAAACACCTACAATTACCCCTTTATTTTGCTGAATAGAAGTCAGGGCTGCCTTTGTGCAATAGACCGTGCCCCAAAAATTAATATCCATTACATTTTGCAGTGTTTGCACCGAAACCTCAGAAACCAAGGCCCTCATAGAAATACCTGCATTATTTATTAAAACATCTATTCTACCCCAGTTATCAACAACTTGCTTTATAAATGCTTCCGATTCGTCTTGTTTACTCACATCAACTTGCGCTGTATATAAATTGGAAGAAGGAAATTCAGCTGCTAATAAAGAGAGTTTATTTTCATTTCTACCACAAGTAGCCACTTTTGCACCTAATGCTAAAAACTGCGCCACCAATGCCTTTCCGATGCCATCAGAACCACCAGTTATTACCACAATTTTGTCTGTGAAATTGGACATCTTTTAGAGTTTGTACAAATATAATTCTTATTTGAAGATGAACGACTTAGAAGGGTTTTGAGTGGGGAAAATAAATACCCCCTTTTATTTGGATAGTTTTCATTAATGCTTATTTTTGCACTCCCCTAAAAAGGGCGGTTAGAATTGGTAGCTCAGTTGGTAGAGCAATACACTTTTAATGTATGGGCCCTGGGTTCGAGTCCCAGCCAGTTCACAAAGCTTCGACGTAAGTCGGAGCTTTTTTTATGCGCAGACGCGAAACAAGCAATAAAACAGCGCCGACAATCCCAAATTCAAGTACAAATACTCAAATTCCACATTCTTATATCACCTACTATTGAAAAAGTAACAATATCAAATATTAGAATAAAAATCTAATATTCAGAATAATATTCTAATTTTGTAAATAGTGCACAATGGTAATAATCTCTAAGTCCATACTTAATAAGTATGGCGAAGGAAATCCAGAATGTAAAGAGGCGTTATTAAACTGGTATCTAAAAGTTAAAAATGGAAATTGGCGTAATTTTCATGAATTGAAAAACAGTTTTAATTCAATAGATGCAGTTGGGAACGATAGATATGTCTTTAATATCAAAGGGAACCAATATCGATTAATCGCTTTGATCATATTTGAAACTAGAACCCTGTTTATATTGTTTATTGGAACGCATGAAAACTATAATAACATAGAAGCATCTAAAATTGTATATAAAAAATTATAAAATGAAAATAGAAATAAAATCAAAAAAAGAATACCATGAAATGATGGTAGATGTTTATAATTTGATGAATAAAGGAGAAGGCAAGCTTACTAAAATAGAATCGTCAAAATTATCTAAAATGGCAATGGCTGCAGAATTATATGAAGAAAATATATTAGGACTTAAGCCATTTAAAGAACCCGAAACTATTTCTGAATTAGTTGAACTTAAACTATTTGAAAATAAGATGACTCAAGCAAAATTAGCAGAAGAGATGGGCTTGGCTAAATCGAAAGTCTCAGAAATTTTAACTGGCAAACGCAAGGCAGACATTTCTTTTTTAAAAGGGATACATAAAGTATTAAAAATTGACGCTGATTTATTATTAGAAATAGTATAAATAAAAAAACTCCGAAATCTTACGAAATCGGAGTTTTTTTATGCCCTTTGTGGCACGTTTTTGTAATCTTTTGTAGTGTTTTTTGTGGCTCGGTTGGCAGTTTTACAATCTTCAAAATCTTTACGAATTTATATCTAAAGAATATACCTTAATTATATAAACGCCTGTTGATAGAGCCTTGAGATTCAAATTAGTTCCACCTTATGAATTTTTCCAACACATAAATTTACATTGCTGTCTTATCGGTTTTATTGCCATTGAAATGTAAACTCTACAGTTAATCCACTAATTGTAGCAGTAAATGTAGTTGGATATGCATTTGTACCAGTAGTTAAACTACTTGGAGTAAATGCAATTCCTCCCATAATTTCATCATCAAAATCATCATCATCATATACCACGAGTGCTATTTTCTTAGAAAAGTTTGCACTTGTAATAGTTAGTGGGGTAGATACCTTTGAAGAATTTTGTAATACAAAATTTAGCGGTAACATGCTTGCAACTACATCTTTAAAAGCTGAGGGGTGATCATAAAAGGTGGTACTTGCATCATCTGTAATTTTAATATAGACATCTGGCCCACTAGTTGTTGGTAATGCATCCCAACTTCCTCCATTTGATTTAGTTAATGGTAAGGAAATGAGTTTAATACTCACGATTTTTAATGTCGTTGGAGTTGTAATATTTATTGTTTTAGTAGTGCTATTTGTGCCTCCACTTCCAGTTGCAGTTAATTTCACAGTATAAACTCCACCAGCAGTATATTTATGAGATGGGCTCACATCACTAGAAGTAGAATTATTACCAAAATCCCAACTATAACTTGAGGCATTTGTTGAAGTATTTGTAAACGTAACAGTTGAAGGAGCAACACCAGCACCAGAATAACTAAAATCTGCTATTGGAGCAGTTTTTATTGGAATTGGCGTTGGAGTTGGAGTTGTTGTCGTTGATTCCTTTTGACAAGAAAAGGACAAACTAATTATCGATAGTAAAATTATCGACTTTATAATTTTCATTTTAATTTATTTTATAGATTTTATAGAATGTATATAATTACCTATAAATGTTAAAATTTCTCAAACAAGAACATAATTTGGATTGTAATATCGAGGATTGCTTTGTAACGTTTTAAATGACATTGATAATCAATTAATTAAAAATTATATAAATCATAAATAACTTCTGCCTCGCTCCTTTTTTCTAGGGAAATTCCCGTAGAATTCGTTCTATGTAATAAGCTATAGGATAAATGTAGCTCGAATTTGGGTTGACAATCTTAATTATCAATCTAAAATTGTGATAATCGCAGAGTTAGTTTTAAGAGGTCGGCACCAGCCATTTCCCAACCTAGCTACTTAATAGCAACAATAGAATTAGAAATGCATGAGCATAAATTTAGAATCTTTACTAAACCTAATAGCTGGAGATGGGAACTTTATATAGTTTAATGCATGTCCCAGTCCTTGCCAAAAAGGTCTTTTAGGCAATAAGCCTTCAAAATCTATGTCTGGAGCTAAATAAAACTCATACCCCCCTTTACCCCAGTCAGCGTCCCCTCCAGGCATTCGTGAATAATAATTATTCAAAGTTTCATCTACCCCAATTCCTGCAGATATACCTAACCATTTAGGCCATTTACTGGTTGGTTTATATCTTTTTGGATTAAACGTAAACCAAAAAGTTGCATTCATATAATCGTCAAAAAAATCATTTCCTCTTCTATTAATAAAATCATAATAATAATTATCCCTTGAGTAATAACTGTACTTTATATCTAACGCATTTAAAAATTTACTTTTCGATTGAAAGTAAGGATAAAAACTTCCTATTGAACCAGTTACCCAATCATACATACTAAAACCCCAAGTGGGGGAATAACCATCTTTAACTTCAATAAAACCATGTACAGCGGTTCCTAAAATGCCTCCCCAAAGAAGTGATTGTTGCTCACTTTTTCCTGACCATCTAACGGCTCTTACATATAAATCACTAATAATTCTACCACTGTAAAAATGACCCAATTTATCCATTCCTTTTGCATATCTGGCATCCCTTCCTGAACCAGTATTAAATGCTTCTGAAATATTTGATCCACCACCATCAAAATGAAAACTTTTTTTTGAATCTGCCCACCATGCAGTATTAATAAAATAATAACTACCCACTAATCCAAGTAGCGAAGATGTATTTACAATTAAAAACCTTTTCTTGTTTAAAGCACTGTCATCTTTAATTAAAGGCACTTCTGTATAATACATTGAAATTGTATCATTATTTGAATGAAGCATTTCCTCATTAGCCATAGATTGTAAAGACCCAAGCAAAAAGTTAAAAATAAAAAAAAATCTTAGCCACATAAAAAGCACTTATTATATTAATAGAGGATGGCCGAAATTAATGATTTTCAGTCTAATAGAATGATACTTGCAGCATTAGTTTTCATAAGGCGACACAGCCATCAGACAAACTATTTAGTTAATAGCAACAAAAAACTCCGAAATCTTTAGAAATCGGAGTTTTATAGTAAGTAATTCAAAGTTATTTCTTCGAACTAAACATTTTGTCTTTAGGATTGCCTCCCGATTTTAAATAAGCAAGTAAATCCATTAACTCTTCTTCATTTAAACTATTGATTAAGCCAGGCAACATAGGTGATATCTCGGAAACTCTTGTGCGAGTCACGTCTTTCTTTAGCACATCCTTAGTGTTTTGCATAGCAAATGGATTTTGCGCTATAACATACTTAGTTCCATCCTCGCTAATTAATTTTCCAACAATCGACCCCCCTTTTTTAAGATAAAAAACGGTTGATCCAAATTGATCCGAAATGCTTTTGTTGGGTTCAATAATGGCAGTAAGCATATCCTTATAAGAGAATCTTGTTCCAATTTGCGTAAGACTTGGACCAGACACACCACCTTCCCCTCCCATCGCATGACATGAAGAACAAAGTGTTGTAGAGAACATCGCCTTTCCATTTTCAAAATCTCTATTCGTTAATCCGTCTTTTACATATAATAAAGCGGTATCTACTTCCCAATCTCTTCCTGGCCCTTTTGCTTGTTTAATATTTTCCTTCAAGCCCATCATGGCTCTATTTACAATTGAATCTCCTGATAAAGTATTGTAATAGGCAAATGTATTTTTTGAAACATTTTTTAAAGCATCCTTTCTAATTAAATTAAGAAAGCCAATAAAACTCACGCCTCCTTTATAACCAAAGGCTGTATAAAACCATTTAAAATAAGTTTCTTGTAATGCGGGTGTCCAACCCATTTTTGCATGACTAAGCACAGTGGCATAATAGGTTTGTTGCTGAGGAGGCACATTGGCTAACATTTTAGCAATATCCAATCCGTACTGAGGGTTTCTAAGAATAAGGTCGGTAGATTCTGTAAATGTTTTTTGATCATTAGGATCGTCTTTGGCAACCTTCATAAGTTCCATTGTTTTGGCAACCACAGTGGGCGCGTCAATGAATACCATAATTTTACTAAGTGACCTGTTTAAATTATTAGTAGCTGCAGGATATTGCT
Organism: Sediminibacterium sp.; assembly: GCA_044352855.1. Taxonomy (GTDB): domain Bacteria; phylum Bacteroidota; class Bacteroidia; order Chitinophagales; family Chitinophagaceae; genus Sediminibacterium. Next base: position 33,377 of record JBILDC010000004.1, read on the forward strand.
TATCCAATACAGTAATTAATTCATTTTTCAAATCCCCAGTTGGTTTTCCAAGGCGTATTAATATTAATTCAATAGCTCTTAAAGCATCTAATTGTTTTGACTCCGATAATTTCGAAAAATCAATGGCGCATAAAGCCTTCAATAAATTATCTTTTTCAGTTTTTTCTCCCATCCTAGCCAAAGCAATGGCTGCTTGCGATATTATTACTGGATCTTTTTCGGTGAGTAGTTTTTGCTTCCATGTTATTGCAGGTTGGTGCTCCATTGCTATTCTTGCAGCATATCGAATGAATCTATCCTCATTGCTTAAAGCAGGCCATGCAATATTAACAGCTTCCGTATTAGGTGCATAATGAAAGGTTTCCAATTTTTTACGAAGCTGTTGAGCATCTGTTAATGTTGGAGCAGCAAGTGGTTCTGTATTTTGCTTATTGTCTTCATAATATACTCTATATAAATCCGATTCAATACGTCTACCTCCCGTTAAAAAGTACATTGCTCCATCAGGCCCAATGATACCATCTGTTAAAGGCAAGGGTGATCCAGAAATAAATTCCTCTGCCGTGGCTGTATAATGTGCTCCTTCTGGAATGGGTTGAATAGCATACATAATTCCAAAACTCCAATCAAATGCAAAAATGGATCGTTTATACTTTTCAGGAAAATGCGATTTGCTACCGCTAAATACAGCCGTTGGTGAACCTTGACCAATATTTAAAAGTGGAGGAAGATTATCTGCATTCGCAGGAGACCATTTATCTGTCCCTGGGCGCCATCCAAATTCACCACCACTAGGTACTTGACAAATACGAATAGGTCGATACCAAGGAGAACCAAAATCCCATTCCATATCTGAATCAAAAGTGAAAATATCTCCGTACTCATTAAAGGCAAGATCATATGGATTTCTAAACCCTGCACTTATTAAATTAAAATTAGTTCCTTCAGGATTTAGTTGCGCAATCCATCCTCCATGCGTATTCACTGTATTGTCATGTCCATTAGGATCACGCGTTAAAGGAAGTAAATTATCCATGTCCGCACCTGGCGTGACAGTATAATTATTCATCTCTGGTATTTTTGTAAAATTACCCGCAATCACATACAATGATTTACCATCTGGAGAAAGCACAATACTATGAGGGCCATGCTCTCCATCTCCCTCTAATCTTTTCAATAAAGTAATCTTATCATATTGGTCATCGTTGTCGGTATCCTGCATTCTATAAATGCCACTACGACGCGTATTTTTAATATCACCTCCGTCATTGATTACAACATAAAGACTATTAAATGCATAAAGTAAGCCTTGTGCATATCCTATTCTGCGACTTGCAAGGGTTGTATCTCCAGGTATAATTAATTCAATAGTACTTACTTGAATTTTTTCTTTAGAAGTATCAGCACCAATTGCGGGTATCACTAGTCTGTATAAATTACCATATTGATCCGATGCAATCATCCTTCCTTTATGATCAAAAGTCATGGACACCCATGAGCCTTGATTATTAATTCCAGGACTATACAAATGATCGGCCTTAAAACCTTTAGGAAGTTTTAAAGCGGCAATTTTTGGATTGGTTGAAATAGGCGCTTCAGTATTACATGAGACATTAAATTGTAATAATGCTATTAGCGTTATAAAATTGAATAGACGACTGTATTTAAACATGGTGTTGAAATTGTGTTTACACAAATTATGATTTTTTGACTAAGAATGGATCAGAAATAATTAGATTTACATAGGCCTTCCCTTAAAATATTAATATTAAACGAATTATGAAAATACGCAGTAGTCTCTACTATATCAATATGGCAATTATAGTAACCCTGGGCATTACATTAAGCCTGTCTTGTGAAAGTGCAAGCTCTAATAAGCCACTACCTAATTCCGCTGTGTTCATTACTATATTTGACGGCAAAACCTTTAATGGATGGAAGGCCGATACCAGTGTCTGGCATATTGAAAACGGTTGCTTTGTGGGAGAAGTTACTCCTATGAAACAAATCCAAACAAATTCATTTTTGATTTATACTAAAAGCCAAGCAGGCGATTTTGAATTTAAAGCAAAATTTAAAATATCTAATGGAGGTAATAGCGGTGTAAATTACAGAAGTGAGGAAATTGCTAATATTCCCTATGCTTTAAAAGGGTATCAGGCAGATATAGATGGAGAGAATGTGTATACAGGTCAAAACTATGAGGAAAGAGGCAGAGGTTTTCTTGCGATGCGCGGACAGAATGCAGTAATTAATAATTCAACCGACCCCTTTATTATAAAATCTATTGGTAATTCGGATTCACTAAAGTCAAAAATTATAGTAGATGATTGGAATGAAATTCATTTGATTGTAAAAGGCAATAACATGAAACATTATATTAATGGGATATTAATGAGTGAAACAACAGATAATGACTCCTCCAATAGTAAATTATCAGGACTTATTGGCTTACAAGTACATGTTTCTAAGCAAATGAAGGTTGCCTATAAAAATATTCAGATTAAAATAGAAAAACCATGAACCCTATTAAAATAGCCACCGCTCAATTTGAAAATAAAAGTGGTGACAAAGCCTATAACCTCTTGGTGATAGATGAACTTGCTAGAAAAGCGTCTTTAGAAGGTATTGAAGTGCTCTCCTTTCATGAATGTTCCATTACTGGTTATACTTTCGCTTCCAAATTAAATAAAGAAGAATTTTTAGCGGTAGCAGAATCTATTCCAGATGGAGCATCTGTTCAAGCTTTAATAAGCATTGCAAAAAAATATAAAATTATTTTACTAGCAGGCTTATTTGAAAAAGATAAAGAGGATAAAATTTACAAAGCCTATGTATGCGTAGATGAAAATGGGCTTATTGCAAAATATAGAAAATTAAGCCCCTTTATTAATAAATATATAAGTGCCGGAAATGAATATTGTATTTTTGATTTAAAAGGATGGAAATGTAGCATACTCATTTGCTATGACAATAATATTTTTGAAAATGTAAGGGCTGTAAAATTATTAGGTGCAGAAATTATATTTATGCCACATGTAACCATGTGTACGCCTTCCACCAGACCAGGGGCAGGCTTTGTTGACCCGGCTTTATGGCATAATAGACATAATGACCCTATTACCCTTATAAATGAATTTGATAGTTTAAAAGGCAGGGCATGGCTAATGAAGTGGCTGCCTTCAAGGGCTTATGATAATGCCGTATATGTAATCTTCTCTAATCCTATTGGAATGGATGATGATCAATTAAAAAATGGTTGTTCCATGATTTTAGACCCCTTTGGTGATATTATGGCAGAATGCAGAACATTTGATGACGCCTATGTATCAGCGGAATTAATACATGCTAATATAGAAAAAGCAGGTGGTACCAGGTATTTAAATGCAAGAAGACCTGCACTCTATAAAGACATCATTGGTAAAGATCATAACACCGTGCTTAAAGTAGTTTGGATGAATAAATAGTTTCTTCTAATAAAAAATACTAGTTTAAAATATCCTTAATAATCTTCAAATGATGATTAGTATGTACCGCTAATAATTTAAAAGTCTGGCCTGTATTGAGGTCTCCAAAAATCGGATGTGTGAAATATTGGTTCTTATCCGCTTTCGCAAGTGCTTCTATACTTGCACGAGAGGCTTGAATACTTTTTAGAATGGATGCAGGGCTTAATTCCTCAGAAGGCAATGTAAAAGAAGGGGCCTTGGCCTTTCCTCTTGGAAATGAATTTAGCAATAGCACTAAAAAAGCCTTGAAACTAAATTTCTTGATAAATTTTGAAGGGTCTGACTTACACACTGCTCCACAAACACTATTTATAACTAAACAACTATGTACTATATGCCAGCCCACATTCCCTTCAGAAATGGCTTTATTCAATGAAGAATAATTTTCGATTTGTGCTTCTAAATTATTAAGTAAGTTATTTATTTTATTCATAGCAAGCTTTTACGCATTTATTGTACAATTTTTGCAAAAATACAACCTTGTATATAAATAATAAGCCCAATAATAATTTATTATTTACATTTTTGCCTGCGCTAATAGCTTATTTAATTGATTAATCTCTATAGCTAGTTCGGCTTTCAGCTCATTGAATACTTTATAGGAACCATCGGTAGGTTTATAATCGCCCGACTCTACTACACGCATTAAAGAAGCAAGCTTGTTATTTAATTTAATAGGGAAATTTAAAGGGTCTTGAGAGCTTTGATTACGCACTTGATATAAATTTTCTTCTATTTGCGAAATAGCAGCTATGAAAGATGCTGATGCTTTTGATAATCCTTTTTTATTCAATTTTGCTCCTTCATTTAATTTTTCTTTAATAGCTCTTATTTTAATAACTGCATCATTGGCCACCGTTACTTGATCTCTAATTTGTATCGATAAATTAAACTTCTCTTGCATATCAGCGGTGGTAACATCCTTTACTCTTGGATCCATTCTAATTTCAAAATTTTCTGTAGCTACTTGAGACCCTGCAGTAATTCTTACTTGATAATTACCTGGCACAGCTGTTGGACCAGTATATACTGGTGCACTCCATAAAATCATTCCTTTAAAATTACTAGCAGCTGGATATTTCAAGTCCCATTCAAAAACATTTAAACCCGTTTTAATAGTGGGTGGTTTTGGCTTGCGATCATCTTCATCTTCCTCATCTTCTCCATTTTCTTTTTTAACTTTAGGTAGCTCCCCTATAAACGACTTAACCAATTTGCCTTGAGCATCTAAAATTTCAATTTTTAAATCTTTCTTCGTAGCATCTAAATAATAATGAAATACTGCTTTTTGTACAGTCCTCACTGCATAATAAGGTTTAAATAAATGTAGGCCAGCTTGAATACCCGCATCCTTTGTTCTCACTGGAGAGATATCATCTAATACATATATAGATCTACCATGGGTTCCAATGACTAAGTCCTTATCAGTTACTTGTACATCAGAAACTTGTACATCTGGTAAATTTAAACTTAAGGACTCCCAACTTGCACCATCGTTATAGGAAATCCAAACTCCATGCTCAGTTCCTGCATATAATAAACCTGCGCGCGTAATATCTTCTCTTACCGCATGTACATAGTCATCGGCACGAATACCTGTAATTATTTTAGCCCAAGTTTTTCCAAAATCATTGGTCTTCCAAATATAAGGTGCGCGGTCATCCATTTGATAACGCTTAGCTGCAATATAAGCTGTACCTGCATTAAAATGAGAAGCCTCAATAATACTTACACGCGTATTTTTAGGCATGTCTTTTGGTGTAATATTTTCCCAATTTTTACCACCATCCTTAGTAATATGAATAAGGCCATCATCGGATCCTGCCCAAATAATATTTACATCTTGATAAGAAGGCGCTAATGCAAAGACTGTCCCGTAAATTTCAGGACCATTCATATCTCTTGTAATTACACCGCCACTTACGCCCAAGGTAGTAGAATCGTTATAAGTTAAGTCTGGACTAATTTTTTCCCAGCTCTGTCCTTCGTTCGTTGTTTTCCAAACATGTTGAGAACAAGTAAATAATACATTAGGGTCGACTGGTGAAAAAACAATTGGATATGTCCATTGCCATCTTTCTGGTAAGGTCTTCGCTTCTTCTCCAGAAAAAAATCTTGGATATACCTGTATATCTCTTGCCTGCCCTGTCATTCTATTAATGCGCGTTAATAAAGCACCTTGACTACCTGCATAAAATATATCTAAATTTTTGGGATCCTGTGTAATATAACCGCTCTCTCCTCCGCCCACTTCATAAGCAAATCCCATTCCAGGTTTGGTAGAATTACCTCTTACTGCTCTATGTCTATAATCTTCACTAGGTAATGCCACTGTGCTATTATCTTGTTGTGCACCTGCTACTTGATAAGGAAAATCCTTGGTCACCGTAATATGATATAATTGTGCTGTAGGAAAATCTTCATCGGTCCAAGTTAAGCCTCCATTCACAGAAACTGATCCACCTCCATCATTGGCTGTGGCTAAACGAGTTGGATCATTAGGGTCAATCCATAAATCATGGTTGTCGCCATGTGGTACTTTTATTTCTGTTTTAAATGTTACACCACCATCTGTAGACTTATAAAAATTTACATTTAAACCGTACACTGTGTTTTTATCTTTTGGATCGGCCACGATGCGTGAATAATAAAAGGCGCGTTGACGCAATTTTCTTTCATTGTTCACTAATTTCCAATTCGCACCGCCATCATCGGAACGGTATAATCCACCCTCTGGTGATTCTACTATGGCCCAAACACGATTGCCGTCTGCAGGAGAAACTGCAACGCCTACTTTTCCAACCACTGCTGGCATACCTGGGTTTTTAGAAATGACTTTCCAGTTGGCACCACCGTCAACCGATTTATATAATGCTGAAGTACCTACATCGGCCCACATTTTATAAGGTGTTCTATATACTTCCCAAATGCTTGTATAAATAATTTCAGGATTTTGTGGATCAATTACTAAATCTTCTGCACCGGCTTTATCATTCACGTATAAAACTTTATTCCAAGTTTTACCACCATCTGTGGTTTTAAAAACACCACGCTCTTCATTCGGTCCGAATGCATGACCCAAGGCCGATACATAAACAACATCTGGATTAGTGGGATGAATTCTAACTCTTGAAATAGATTGTGTATTTTTTAACCCTATGTTTTTCCAAGTCTTACCTGCATCAGTTGATTTATACACTCCATCGCCTTGCATAATATTGCCTCTAAAAGCAGTTTCACCCGTACCTATATAAATAATATCTGGATTTGTTTCTGAAACAGCCACCGCACCTACACTAGAGCTAGTTAATTGACCATCGGTTACAGGTTTCCAATTCAAACCTCCGTCTGTGGTTTTCCATAAACCTCCACCCACTGCTCCAAAATAATATTCTAATTTATTCTTGCTACTGCCTGCAACTCCCAATGACCTTCCTCCTCTATTCGGGCCAATATTTCTCCAGTTCATTCCTTTTAAAGTAGAGTCGCCGCTTTGAGCTTGGCTATTATGAATAGCAAAAGAGGCTAATAGAACAAATGCAATACGTGTTAAGTTTTTCATAGGATTATATTATGAGTGTGCTGTAATTTACAATAAATTTTAAAAAATTAGACTAATACATTACTGCCTTCAAGCTAGGATCTGTTTTAAAATCATCTAAAGGAAACATGGGTCTTTCTATCTTTTTATAGGGCAGCCTTTTTAAATCTTGATCTACCCCACCTGGTGTAGTGGCCATAATCCAGTCTGCTCTTAAATCGTATAACTCAGGTACCAAGTAGCCAATTTTAACTATTACTATATCCGATTTTCTAGGACTTAAACCCAGTCTTGTATAATCCGATTCTAAATGATAAGGTTTTCTTTTCTGTGTAACAATCACATGAACCGAACCTACTTTTACTGCCACTTCCACTTCTGCATTAATATCTCCTTTATAAATAGACTCAACAGTTCCTGTTAATAAAACAGGTGGCGCATATCTATTATCAATAGCAGCACCCACCAGTGCACTTACTTTTCCACCTACACCAACTTTAAGTGCTTCTTTCACAAGTGCAGGCCCAGGAATAGAGGCATATATAACTGATGGCCCAGCTTCTGTTTTAAATTCTTTTCTTTCTAGTATTTTTTTCAATGTCCAAGTAACATCTCCGGCTCCTCCTGCAGTAGGGTTATCTCCCATATCACTTATTAAATAAGGATGTACTTTACTTGCAAGGGCTAATGCTAAACTTTCTTCCAAACTTGCAGTAGGAGCTACAAAAACAAAATCGTTTCTGACAGCCCAAAAACTTTTGGCAAGGGCTTCTGCAGTAGCAGTCACTTTTTCTTGGTCATCTCCTGTTACCACAACAGCTGCGTGGTTACGAGGTGCATCGGCCCAAGCATAGCCTATCCAAATGGCAGCATCTATAATACCTTCTTGACTAGTGGCTGCTGGTAGTTGCGCATATAAAGATTTACCTGGTTCAATTCTTGTACTTGTTTTTTCTCCTGGTAGTAAAATAGGAACGCTTACCCATGCTTTATAAGCAGGTTTGCCTTTGCCATTTAAAAGTCTTGTCACTAAATTAGACACCGCTCTTCTTTTTGATTCTATTGCATCTTCATGAGGTGCCATTCTAAAACAAGTAATAAAATCAGAATGCTGAGCTAAGTCTAGTGATACATTACCATGTAAATCCATGGAAGTAGAAATTAATACTTTAGTCCCTACTGCGGCTCTAATTTGTTTTATAAAATCGGCTTCAGGGTCGTCCATGCCTTGCACACTCATTGCTCCATGTATATCGAAAAATATTCCATCATAAGGCGCATTTTGTTTTAATAATTGTATTGACTTTGCAACAAGAGAAGCATAAGCTTCTTTAGTCACAATGCCACCTGGTAAGGCATGACCATATAATAATGGAATCCAAGTTGCTTGTTTTCTTAATGTAGAATCGGGTTCTAAAAAAGGATATTCCTTAAAAATAGAATCTCCTTGACTTGCATGAAAATCCTCCTCATGGGTAAGTGCTGGTGAAAAAGTACTTGATTCTATAGCTAAACCTAAAATAGCAATACGAGGCAATTTTGCTTCCGTTTTTGGTTGCGTGCAACTGAAAGCAAACATTACAATAAAAGACCCTAGCACAATTTTGATAAGCTGGTGATTATTTTTTTTCATATGATTAATTAATTAATTTATTTAAATAAGTGCTAAATTCTTTATTGGTTATTATGACTATGAATTTACTTAAAACGACTTAAAATCTTGAAATAGTTATTCCAATGTTTCAAACATTGTCTATTTTTAGCGAAATAACCAACTATGCAAGAGCAAAATTTCAAAAACCATGCTAAAATGGATCCAGGATATCATTATGTGACACTCAGTGCCATACTAATATTCCTTATAGGTTCTATTAACTTTTTAATTCAAAGTACAGCAGAAAATAAGTATTTGGGCGCTATGTTATCTTTGCTTTCTGTAATACTTGTATTGATGGCTTGGTACTTACGCATCTTTGCATTAAAAGCACAGGATAGAGCCATTCGTGCTGAAGAAAATTTCAGATATTATTTAGCCACTGGAAAAGTATTTCCAAAAGAATTAAGCATGGGCCAAATTATAGCTTTACGTTTTGCGAGCGATGATGAATTCGTTGCCTTGACAGCAAAAGCTAATGCAGAAAACTTATCCAATAAGCAAATCAAAGAATTGATTAAAAATTGGAAAGCCGATCACAATAGAGCTTAAATAAAAACTAACTATAGAATTAGTTTTTATCTTCCTACTGCCGGTATCACAGGTAAACTTTCGTTGCCCGTTTCATTCACAGCTTGTACTGCAAAGAAATAATTATCCTTGCTATAAGGAAGTCTCATCTCTAAACTTTCTGTGTACACTTTCTTTTGCCATACCGAGCTAGTGGTTTCTCTCATTAATATATAGTACCCTTTTACCGCTCCAGTTTTTGGCGCCTTCCAATATAAGTAACTTGAGTTAGTCAGTTTTTTTACATCTAATTTAACTTCCTCAGGCACTGCAGGTGCCTTTGCTAAATTGGCCAAGTTGGCCAAGTTCATACTGGTATTCTTTCTGAGGTATTCAAAATCGATATGTTCAATCACATCTCCATAATTTATTCCCTTCTCTACTCTTATATCTTGATGTTGACGAGTATAGTTCTCATTCATTTCTGTAATTCTTACAGCAGCAAATCCATTTTCCACAAAGGCAGTATGATCACCTCCTCTTAAAAAACGGTCGTTTCTGTAAATCATCATTACTTCTAAGTTTTCTACATAACGCTCTCCCACTTCTTTCACATAACGAGCCAATTGTCTTGATCTACCATCGTTCTCTAATCCAAGATTACGAATTTGCATAGCCACTCTTCCTGTATCAGTTACCGATAAGCCTTCACTAAAAACACGAATGCGGGTATTGTCCACAATATTAGTTTCATTACTATTATTAGAGCCCATTATATCATTATTCAAGACTGCCTCAATTTTCCAATTCTCTTTCTTGGCTTTATTTGCCATAAAATAAGCGCCCAACAAACCTTGCTCTTCTCCACTTACTGTTACAAAAATAATGGTAGCTGGAAAACTATGTTTACTCATTACCCTTGCACATTCCATTACGGCCACCGTTCCACTACCATCATCATTGGCTCCTGGCGAATCGCCTACACTATCCATTTCATTGGAACGTCTACTATCTAAATGTCCACTAATTACAAAAATTCTTTTATCGTTAGGATCGGTGCCTTTTAAGGTCGCTACTACATTACCTAAAATAATGGGTCTATTCACCCTTCTTTTATCAGCGTTATAAGTGGTGGTGTCTATAAAGGCAGTCAATCTTCCATTACTTGCCTTTGCATAGTCATTAAACCTAGTCAATATCCATGCCCTTGCTGCACCAATACCTTTTGTATTACTGGATTGATTACTTAATGTGGCTCTAGTACCAAAGCTTACTAGTTTATTCAAATTCTGTGTTAAGCTATCGACACTTATTTCTTTCACCATGGCATCTATCTCAGCATCTTTTTTAATGATTTGCTGTGAAAATGAGTTGGCTACCGCACTCAATAAGAAAAGGACTGAAAAAATAATTTTGTTCTTCATAAATTACTGTTTATAATAAATAACTTTTTTAAAAAATATTTTTTAATTATTCTTGGCATCTAAAATAACAGGCGTCTTTCCTCCACCCATAATAATTACTTTAGCATTGGGAGAAGTAATAAGTCCTTTCATTATTTGTATTTGCTCGTATTGTAATTGCTTATCACCTAAGCCTGAACTAATAATTTTTTGATAATCGGCAATACCTTGGGCCTCCACTCTTTTACGCTCTGCCTCTTGCTTTTCTTTTTGCAAGACGAACTGCATTTTTTGCGCATCTTGCTCGGCCTTAATTTTATCTTCAATAGAGGCTTTTACTGTAGCAGGTAAAACAATATTACGCACTAACAATTGCTCAAGTACCAAACCACGAATTTTCAAGTTCTCTTCAATAGTTTTGAATATTCTACTTTGAAACTCATCTCTTTTTAAAGAATATAAATCAACGGCTGTATAATAAACCGCATTGTCTCTAATTTTTGTTCTAGTAATAGGGCGCACAATTACATTTTTAAAATCATAGCCTATCTCTCTTACAATTTTGGGTGCTTCAGAAGATTGCACTCTATATAAAGCAGTTAAGTCAATCACTACTTCCAAACCATCGGCTGTTAAAACGCGAATGGCATCATCTCCTGCCATTTCACCTTCAGTATGCACTCCACTCATGGTATAATTTTGTGTTCTTACATCGATGGTATTGATAGACATTAAAGGATTTACAAAGTTTAAACCGCTGGTAATAACTTCATCTTGTACTTTTCCAAATAAGGACTGTACTCCAATTTCTCCAGCATCAATTTGCTTAATACAAGAAGTTAATACACCAATGGCAATAACTACTATTCCAATAGTACGGATACTACCCTTACCAAGATAAGCAGGTAAATTAAAATTTTCAAGAGCGCCCGCTGCAAAAAATAGTGCAACTCCAATTAAAATAAATAACATAGAATTAAATTTAATTAGGCGCTGAAATAGCGTCTAAGGATTGACAATTTTGTCTACCTAAAATTACATTAATTAGCTTTGCCGTTGTTAAAAAGATTACTAGAATATGGTCTAATTTGAATAAATTAGCATTCTAATCAAATTTCAAACCATTCATTCTTTAAAAAATATGAAAAAAATTAGCCTGTTTTTTGCCTTATTTATCTCGGCTTCTAGCCTATCAGTCATGGCACAAACCAAACCCGCTTGGAATGGCATTTTTGCGAACATTAATAAAGAAGTACAAGAAAATTCAAATGCCTATATTTCTTTAAAAATTGCTTCTGAAACTATTGGCCACCGTTTAACTGGTTCTGAAAATGGTAAAAAAGCCGAGCAATATGCTTATGACTTACTGAAGTCTTATGGCTTTACCAATCTTCGTTTTCAACCCTTTGAAGTAGAAAGCTGGAGCCGTGGAACTTTGGAAGTAACTGTAGGTGGCGATATGAATAATTTAAAAACTATTAAATCGGTTTCTTTAGCGCATTCTCCTGTGAAAGTTGATCTTTCCCTTGAAGTAGTTGACATGGGCAATGGTGTGGAAGAAGATTATGCTGCCAACCCCAATAAAGTAAAAGGTAAAATTGCTTTAGTATACTTAGGTGTTTTACCGGGCTCTAAACCAGGCACTCCAGGTTTACACCGTTCGGAAAAAACAGCTATTGCTACTAAATATGGTGCAAATGGAATTATAGTTATTAATACAGCACCTAATGGAGTACTACTAACAGGAACTGCTTCCGTTACTGGAAAATTAATTCCAATACCTGCTGTTTGCGTGGGTAAAGAAGATGGAATTGTATTAAAAGAACAACTAGCTGCCGGTAAATTATATAGTCGTATTAAAATGACCAACTTTTCTGGAATGATTAAAGCGCGTAATGTGGTGGCTACTTTAAAAGGAAAAACTTTACCGAATGAAAAAATTGTGATTGGTGGTCACTTAGATAGTTGGGATTTAGCAACGGGTGCAATTGACAATGGCATTGGATCGTTTTCAGTTTTAGATATGGCTAGAACTTTTAAAAAATTAAACCTTGCTCCTGCACGTACTATTGACTTTGTAATGTTTATGGGAGAAGAAGAAGGTTTATTAGGATCAAGGGCCTATGTAGATGATGCGATTAAAAATAAAAGCATTGATCAAATTAGGTATATGATGAACTATGATATGAGTAATGATATTAAAGGCTATTCAACAAGTGCAGAAGATAGTAAAGATTTATTTACAGGTATTGGAGCCATTGCACGTTCCATTGATTCTTCATTTACTAATTTATTTAGAGCAGGGGCTGGACTACACAGCGATCACCAACCCTTCATGTTGCAAGGAGTCCCAACAGGTGGTGGCGCTGGTGGTGGTCTTCCTAAAAATGCAGGCCCATGTTATCATGCCGACTGCGATGTATTTAGTTTAGTAGAAGAAAAAGGAATGAAAAATACCGTTCGTTTTGGATCGATGTTATTATATGGCGTTGCTGATGCCGATGAAATAAAATCAAAACATTTTACCGATGCTGAAACAAAAGCATTCTTAATTAAAAATAATTTAAAAGAGCCATTGCAAATTGCTGGCGAATGGCGCTGGAAAGATTAAAATAAAAAAGGTCTCGAAAATTCGAGACCTTTTTTTGCTATTTATATAAGTAAGTTATTTATTGACTTATTTAGTACGTCAATTAGTTAGCTAACTCTTTAGTGACTCATTTACTTTTATTTCATATAAATAGTCTTACCTGTTTTAGCCGATTGTATAGCGGCTTCTAAAATACGATTCACCATCACATTATTCTCTGTAGAATATAAACCATAAGGTTCTATTTTCTCCTTACCTCTAAGTACTGCATGTAAATAAGAGAAAGGGTCGGTGAATACATGTATATCCTTTTCAGTAACTGTTTTTTCTGTTTCAGGCGCGGCTTCTTTATTTCTTAATCTCATCTTTTTTGCATTCACAGCTATAATATAGGCAGCGTCTCCGTATACTTCCATATCCTTTCTTGCAAAAGTCCATGCCCATGATGGTTGCAAAATGGCCTGTGATTTAGCATAGTTAATTATAATAGTTGCGTTGTCATCTACCTTAGGATAAATGGAAGGCTTGAATTGATTCATCACTGCTGTAACAGAAATGGGCATTTCCCCCTGCATTAAATAAGTCATTAAGTTTGCGCCATAACATCCAAAGTCAACAATAGAACCTCCCCCATTTTCAATAGGATCGGTTAGCCAATTAAAAAATTCTGGACTCACCCCAATTTCTTTAGGCCCTTGATGACCATGATGAAATACTACTTTTCTAATTTGTCCAACATAGTTTTCTTCTTTGATAAGTCTGAAGGTTTCAAAAGTAGAAGGATACCATGAAGTCTCATAATTGGTAAGTAGCATTACATTATTCTTTTTCGCTATCGCTTCCATAGCCAAGGCTTCTTTTAAATTAGAAGCAAGTGGTTTTTCCACCATAATATGTATTCCTCTTGGAGCTGCTGCTTGGGCTACCATTAAATGTTCATGAATAGAACCGAATGCGACTACCGCTTCTGGTTTTGTTTTATCAAGTGCTGTTTCTAAATTACTGTAGAATAAATCTTTACTTAAATTAAATTTTAGCGCATTTTTTTCAGCTATGGCTTTATTAGGTTCATAAATACCAACAATTTCAATCACATCGGTCTTGGCTTTATTTAAAATCCAAGATACATGGCCATGCGTAATGCCTGCCACTACTACTCTCACTGCACCTGTTTTACCTGTTTGTGCCTCCAAGTTAATTGTTATACAAAACAAAGAAAATAGGCTTAGAAAAAACAAAGACTTCATTTTCATAATTTTTAATTTAAGTATGGACTATACGCTTATTTCGTTAATGAATTTAATACTTTTCGCATCAAATAATAAAAAATAATATTATTAAGGAAGCATGGTAGCAAATAGCGGGTCCAAGCTATTCTGCACTTCAAAATAACCTTGCTTATACCACTTAATACGGGCCACCAAGGCTAATATTTGTCTTTGAATAAGGGCCTTGTTTTTTTCAATGGCTTTTAAACTTTGCTTTTCTTCGTTATTGGCAAAACCGTTCAGCGCAGTCCAATAATCATAATTTTGATATTGCTTTAAAAAATCAGAAGGCGTTGCTATAGCATTCATAGCAGCTTTATTTTTCAAATACCACTGAAACACAAAATCATTCAATAAACTTTGTTTCCATAATATAGTAAAGCTTGTATCCATGAATACATTTTTTTCACTTACCCATTTATCCGGATAAATTCCTCCCCCACCATACACTAAATGCCCTTTAGGGGTCTTATACTTTTCTCCTTTATAACTTGAATCTTGCATACCCAACGCATCCTCATGCATTCTTGATATAAAATCATCTTCATAAGCCTGCTTTCCTTTTTCATAAGGGCGTTGAATATTTCTGCCCAGTGGCGTAAAATATTTTGCAGTGGTTAAACGAAGCGCCCCACCATTGGATAAATTATATTGTTGTTGCACTAAACCTTTTCCATAAGAACGCTGACCCACAATAGTGGCACGGTCCCAATCTTGTAAAGCACCTGCCAATACTTCGCTGGCCGATGCAGAAGTTTCATCCATCAAAATAGTTAAGGGTCCTTCTTCAAAAAGGCCCTCTCTTTTACTGAAATAATCTACCCTAGGAGAATTGGCTCCTTCTGTATATACAATTAATTTATTACCACTCAATAATTCATCCGCAATGGCCACTGCTTCTGAAAGTAGTCCACCACCATTACCTCTTAAATCAATCACCAAAGATTTAATGCCTTTTTGCACCAAAGTATCTAAGGCCTGCATGAAGGACTCATAGGTTCTATCTGCAAATTTGTCAATTCTAATATAGCCCATTGTGGGGTTGATTAAATAAAACGCATCTACTGAAGAAACCGGTACATTGTCTCTTGGAATGGTTATGGAAATTTGTTTTCCCTCTCTAGCTATTAATAATTTAACCTTGGTATTAGAAGGACCTTTGATTTTTTTTCTAATATCATCAGATGCCCATTTTTTGCCCGATAATTGTATACTGTCATCTGCTTTTAACAATATATCTCCAATTTGCATTCCAGCTTTAGCCGCAGGCCCCTCTTTTATAACATAAGAAACAAAGATGCTATCTCTGAACTGCATAAATTCAATACCAATACCTTTAAAATTGGGTTGCAATTGTTCATTCACTTCTACTAAATCTGAAGGGGGTATATATACAGAGTGTGGGTCTAACTGCGCTAAATAATAATTAGCCAAACGATTACTAGCACTATCGGTATCTAACTTGTCGACATACTTAGATTGAATTAATTGCAAGATTTCTTGCATAGGATCCTTCGTTGTTGAACTAAAAACATTTAAGGGCAAACTTCCTTTAAAAAACACCCCTATTACCACACCCATTATTACCAAAAAGGCATAAAAAAGCGGGGTGGACCAATTTGATTTATTATTTTCTTGCATGCTAGTTTTATTCGGGCTAAAATTACACTAAAAAGGCTATTTTCACACACAAGATTATTACCTATGGCTAAGAATTATATTATTGCAGATAGTGGCGCTACAAAATGCCAATGGACGATGGTGAGTTCCAATAAGAAAACAACCTTTGCTACTGTGGGCATTAGCCCCTATTTTCTAAGCGCTGCTCAAATTCAAACACTCTTAGAAAAAACTTTTAAAAACAAAATAAAGCTTGACGCCGTAGATGCGGTTTATTTTTATGGTACGGGATTAAGCAATCCTCAAAATGTTACACAATTAAAAAAAGCATTGAAAGCTGTTTTCACCAAAGCAAAATTAGATATTCAAACCGATTTAGTAGCTGCTGCAAGAGCAACTTGTCAAAATAAAAAAGGAGTTGCCTGTATTTTAGGCACAGGTTCTAATACAGGATTTTATAATGGCAAAAAAATTACCAAAAATAGTCCTGGCCTTGGTTATGTATTAGGAGATGAAGGCAGTGGCGCTTATTTAGGAAAAAAAGTAATTCAATATTATTTGTATAAAACCTTTGATGAAGATTTAATGTCAAGCTTTGAAAAGAAATTTATTACTTCTAAGGATGAAATATTAAATAATGTTTACAAAGAAGCTACACCCAACAGATACCTTGCCCAGTTCACAGAATTCTTAGTAGAAAATAGAGGGCATTATATGATTGAAAATATTATTGAAGATGGCTTGAACGATTTTTTCTATGCCCATATTAATAAAATGAATGAAGCTTGGTTATACCCTATTCATTTTGTAGGCAGTGTAGCCTTTGGCTTTAAAGATATTATTAAGCAACTAGCTTTAAGCTACGAAATTGAATTAGGTAGTATTGTTAAATCTCCTATGCAAGGCCTTATCACCTATCATAAAAAAAATAAATAGCTTTTTAATTATAGCCGGGCAAGTATATGCATGATATAGAACCTCATTATCATTGGCGCCATTTATACATGGCAGAAGAAGATCCAAGATCTATTTTTTTTGGGCGAACTTACAGTGAGTTTGAATTTTCTCAAGCCGTGTACAATTATTATATACATCCGCAGTGGGATGAATTTGGCAGTAAAACTTTATACCTGAAAATTCTTTTTGCAGACTATGATGCAAAATTTGCCATTATAGAAATGATTGGCGAGTGGAACGATGCCATCGAGAACGATATTATGGAATTAAAAAGAGAAGTCTTAGATAAACTAATGGAAGAAGGAATTTATAAATTTATTATGATTGCCGAAAGCGTTTTTAATTTTCATAGTAGCGATAAAGATTATTATGAAGAATTATACGATGAAGTGGCGGATGAAAATGGCTGGGCCGTTTTAATTAATTTTCACCAAGGTGCCCAACACGATTTTTTACTCAGAAAATTAAACCGCTACATTGAACTAATGGAAATACCAGCTTGGAGAACATTTAAGCCCGAAGACTTTTTTCAACTCATTGATGATAAGATTTCCCAGAGATTATTATAGGAGTATTATAGAATGATGCTAAGAAGGCATTATTATAGTAAAAGCAATTGTCGAAAAGGATAATTATTATAGTAGACAATTTTAATATAATATCTTAATATATTAAGTCTTCATAGGCTCCCTGCAACTCATTATAGGCATGGTTGTCCTTGGCTAATTTAGCCTCGGCCATTCCTTTTTCATACCAAATAATGGCCTGTTCTTTTTGACCCATGCGCTCTAGGCATTTGGCAAAATGATAATAGGATCCAATATAATCGGGCGAGTCTGTAAGCACGGCTAGCAGTAAATCATGGGCTTTTTGATCCTCCCCCAATTTAATATATTCCATGGCCAGGGCATGTCTTAAAAAGTTATCCTTAGGTTGTTGATTTAAAAACTCAATAATTCTTTCAATTCGTTGCATCTTGGCTTATATTTGCATTAGTTGCATAAACAACTAACAATTTAACAAAATTAGCTTTATGAAAATATTAGTTTGTATTAGTAAGACCCCCGATACGACAGCTAAAATTGCCTTCACCGAAGGTAATACAAAGTTCGATGAAAATGGAGTGCAGTGGATTATCAACCCTTATGACGAGTGGTATGCTTTAGTAAGAGCCATTGAATTAAAAGAAAAAGATCCCAATGCTATTATTCATTTAGTAACTGTAGGCAGTGCAGATGCAGAACCTATTATTAGAAAAGCATTAGCCTTAGGCGGCGATGAAGCCATTCGAATAGATAGTAATAGTAATGATTCTTTTTATATAGCGAAGCAAATAGCTGCCATTGCAAAAGAAGGTGGTTATGAACTTATTTTTACAGGAAAAGAAACCATCGATTATAATAGTTCCTCTATTGGTTCCATGCTATCTGCCCTATTAGATATGCCTTTTGTATCGCTTGCGAATAAATTTGATTGCGATGGAACTACTGCAACTGTAAGAAGAGAAATTGAAGGAGGAGAAGAAACCTGCGAAGTAAATTTACCTGTAGTAATAAGTTGTCAAAAAGGAATGGCCGAACAAAGAATTCCAAATATGAGAGGTATAATGACAGCGCGAACCAAACCCTTGAAGGTAGTGAGTCCTGTGGAAGCGACTGCAACTACGAGTATCAAAAAATTTGATACTCCGCCGGCAAAGTCGGGTGTGAAATTAGTAGACCCTGCCAATATGGATGAATTAGTAAGATTATTAAAAGAAGAAGCAAAAGTTATTTAAAAGCATTAAAAAAAATTATATGGTACTAGTATATATAGATCAAGCCGATCAACAAATTAAAAAGTCTTCCTTAGAAGCGATGTCTTATGGCGCAGCCATTGCTAAAAAATTAGGATGCGATGTTGCAGCCTTGGTTTTAGGAACAGTGCAAGATAATCTTGCAGACTTAGGAAAAAATGGTGCACAAAAAGTGTATCATCTTAAAAATGAAAGCTTGAATACATTGGATGTAAAATTACATTCTACCTTAATTGCCACTGCTGCTAAAAATGTGAACGCCAATGTAGTGGTTTTTGCACATAATATAAATGGTAAGGCCATTGCACCAGCAGTTGCTATAAAATTAGAAGCGGGATTAGTAACAGGTGCTTCTAGTTTACCGAATACTGAAAATGGTTTTGTAGTTACTAAAACTGTTTTTTCTGGTAAAGCCTTTGCTTCTATTCAAATTGAAACACCCATTAAAGTTATTGCGATTAATCAGAATAGTTTTGGTGTAGTGGCTTATGAAAATACTGCCACTGTAGAAGAAATAAATATTCCAATACCTGCAGCCTCTATAAAAATTACGAAACTAGAAAAAGTAGAAGGTGAGATTCCATTAACCGAAGCCAGCTTAGTGGTAAGTGGAGGACGCGGATTAAAAGGACCAGAACATTGGAGTATTTTATTAGACCTTGCCAAATCACTTGGAGCTGCTACAGCTTGTAGCCGTCCTGTTTCTGACTCAGATTGGAGACCCCACCACGAGCATGTGGGCCAAACCGGTATTCAAATTGCACCTAATTTATATATAGCCATTGGTATATCTGGAGCCATTCAGCATTTAGCAGGGGTAAATAGAAGTAAGACAATAGTGGTAATTAACAAGGACCCAGAAGCCCCTTTCTTTAAAGCGGCCGACTATGGAGTCATTGGAGACGCCTTTGAAATAGTGCCCGCCCTCAGGGCAGCTATTTTAAAAATGAAGTCAACCGCATAGCATAATTATTTAACTTTGGGTAGCCATAAAGGCAGTAATTAGTAATATGCAGAAAATTGAACTTGAAATAGTGGCTTTATCCCATAGCATTACCCAATCTAACTCCTATGCAGTTATTTTAGGAGAGGTGAACGGGCTGCGCCGATTACCTATTGTTATTGGAGGCTTCGAGGCACAGGCTATTGCAGTGGCTTTGGAAAATATGCATCCTTCTCGCCCACTTACGCATGACTTAATGAAAAATTTTATGACTGCTTTTGATATTCAATTGCAGGAAGTATATATATGTGATTTACAAGAAGGTATTTTTTACTCTAAACTAGTTTGCTTTACTGCCAATGACACCATTGAAATTGATAGCAGAACCAGTGATGCACTAGCATTAGCCGTTCGTTTTGGTTGTCCTATTTATGTGTATTCTAATATATTAGAACAAGCTGGTCTGGAAAATGAAAATGCAGAAAAAAATACCCCACCCGCTACTATTACTGCTGAACCAGTGTCTAATGACTTAACAAATATGTCATTAGTTGAATTAAATAAATTGTTACAAGAAGTTTTAGAACAGGAAGACTATATCCGCGCTATTGATATTCGTGATGAAATCAATAAGAAAACTGCGCAAAAGAAATCATAACAAATGATTCAATTTTCTCCTTGTAAAATAAATTTAGGTTTATCTATCTTAGAAAAAAGAGCAGATGGTTTTCATGCATTAGAAACTGTATTTTATCCAGTAGCCTTGCATGATATTGTAGAAGTCGTTCCAGCAAAATTATTTACCTTTTCCCATACCGGCATTTCAATTCCTGGTGATACTTCCAATAATTTATGCGTAAAAGCTTTTCATTTATTAAAAGCGGATTTTCCCCAAATAAGTAATGTTCAAATACACTTACATAAAAATATTCCCATGGGTGCGGGTTTGGGTGGAGGCTCTGGCGATGGAACGACTGTTTTAAAAATGCTCAATAATTTATTTAATTTAAATATATCCAAAGAACAACTACTTCACTATGCTGCAAGTTTAGGAAGTGATTGTCCATTTTTTATTTTTAATGAAGCCTGCCATGCTACTGGAAGAGGAGAAATATTAAATCCCATTGCCATTGACTTAAGCAATTATACCATTGCACTTGTTCACCCTGGCATTCATATTGCTACACCTTGGGCATTTCAGCAGTTAAGCCCTTGTATAAAAGAAAAAATAATTGCTGAAATTATAAAGCAACCCATTGAAACTTGGAAGGCGGAATTAATCAATGATTTCGAAGCCCCTGTCTTCAAAGCACATCCTAAATTAGAAGATTTAAAAAATAATTTATACAGCCAAGGTGCCCTCTATGCAAGTATGAGTGGTTCTGGAAGTTCACTATTTGGCATTTTCCCTAAGGGCAGTAAGATAGAGTCCCCTGCCCCGGACTCTTCATTAAGAATCGATCTTATTTAATTTATATTCGATTTTATCAATTGATATAGTTTTTGATTTCACTTTTTCATTCATTTGAAATAATTGCTAACGTTCGTTATTTAATGAAATTTAACTATTTGATTTAAATTCATTAAACAATATCAAATGGTTAATAAATTTATTGCAATTCTGCTATAAAAAATCCTTGTTTCTTCGTAATTTTCAAGGAACCGCTAACCTAACAGGGCTTCCCTATAAATAACTGGTTGAAATGATGAAAAAAGAACAACTAGGATTGTATGATCCTGCTTATGAACACGACGCTTGTGGTATTGGTTTTGTTGCTAATATCAAAGGTGTAAAATCACATCAGCATGTCATTGATGGTCTAACTATTTTAGAAAACATGGAACACCGTGGTGCCTGTGGTTGCGAAATTAATACAGGAGATGGCGCAGGAATCATGATTCAAATTCCACATGAATTTTTTTTCAATGAATTATTACAACAAGGCATTCACCTACCCGACTCCAATGAATATGGTGTTGGATTTATATTTTTTCCATCAGATAAATCAATTGTTACAGAGTGTAAAGAAATTTTTGCTAGGGCTGCAGAGAAATTAGGTATTGAAATTATTGGCTATAGAAAAGTACCTGTTAACAGAGCTACTATTGGGCCTTCTGCTTTATCCGTAGAGCCAGTCATGGAACAAGTGTTTTTAAAAAAGCCAGATCATATCAGTGACCCTGAGGGTTTTGAAAGAAAGCTTTTTGTTTTAAAAAATTACGCTTCGCATACAATTAATAACTCTATTAAAAAAGAGGCTATTGGTTTTTATATGGCCTCTTTATCACAAAGAGTCATTGTATATAAAGGTCAATTGACTAGTCATCAAGTAAGAGAATATTTCCCCGACTTAAGTGACAAGCGAGTAGTGTCTGCTTTTGGATTAGTGCATTCTCGTTTCGCAACCAATACTTTTCCTTCTTGGAAATTGGCACAACCTTTCAGATACATCGCACATAACGGAGAAATTAATACTTTACAAGGAAACTTAAATTGGTTAAGATCTAATGAGTCTAGTTTTTTCTCTCCCTATTTTTCAAAGGAAGAATTAGAAATGATTTTACCAGTGGTTACTGCTGGACAATCAGACTCTGCTTGTTTAGACAATATGATTGAGCTTCTTACTTTATCGGGTCGTTCATTACCGCATGTCATGATGATGCTCATTCCTGAAGCCTGGGATGGCAATGAATTAATGGATCCTGTGAAAAAAGCTTTCTATGAATTTCATGCAGCCTTTATGGAGCCTTGGGACGGCCCCGCTTCAATTTCCTTTACCGATGGAAAAATGATTGGTGCCACTTTAGATAGAAATGGATTAAGACCTTCTCGTTACTGCGTCACCAATGACGACCGTGTAATCATGGCTTCTGAAACAGGTGTTTTACCTATTGACCCTTCTACTATTATTGAAAAAGGTCGTTTACAACCTGGTAAAATGTTTGTGGTAGATATGGAAGCTGGGAAAATAATTAGCGATACCGATTTAAAACAAAATATTTGCGCGCAACAACCCTATGCAGATTGGTTGAATAAATATAAAATTCGTTTAGAAGAATTACCTGAGCCAAGAATTCAATTCACCCATCTAGAACATGATCAAATTTTTAAATACCAAAAAGCATTTGGTTATACAAAAGAAGATTTAGAGAATATTATTACACCCATGGCTACTGATGGCAAAGAACCTATTGGTTCAATGGGTACGGATACTCCTTTAGCAGTTCTCAGCGACCAGCCTCAACATATCACTAGTTACTTCAAGCAATTATTTGCACAAGTAACGAATCCTCCTATCGATCCTATTCGTGAAAGAATGGTGATGTCACTTGCCACTTTTGTGGGAAGCCAAGGAAATTTATTAACAGAGGACCCGATGGCTAGTCACTGCGTTGCTTTAAAACATCCTATTTTAAATAACCACGAATTAGAGAAAATTAGAAGTATTGATACAGGCGTGTTCCAAGCTAAAACATTACAATGTTATTTTAGAGCAGATGGCAAAGAAGGTTCTTTGAAAAGAGGATTAGATCGCTTATGCCGTTATGCAGTAGACGCGGTGGAAGATGGATTTGAAGTGATTGTTTTAACAGACCGTTCTATCGACTCTGAACATGCCGCCATTCCAACACTTCTTGCTTGCGCGAGTGTGCATCATCACTTAATTAGAAAAGGATTAAGAGGTAAAGTAGGTATTATAGTGGAAGGAGGAGATGTTTGGGAAGTACATCATTATGCTTGCTTAATTGGTTTTGGAGCCACGGCTATTAACCCCTACATGGCGCTCTCTACCATTCGTGATATGAAATTGCACGATAAAATTAAATCGGATTACGACTCAGAAAAATTAAAGAAGAATTATATTAAAGCGGTGAATGAAGGATTGTATAAAGTATTCTCTAAAATGGGTATCTCTACTTTACAATCTTATCAAGGTGCCCAAATATTTGAAATTATTGGTATTAATAAAGAAGTAGTAAATCGTCATTTTACGGGTGTTACTTCTAGAATAGATGGAATGGGCTTAGATGAAATTGCTAAAGAAATTTTAGCCAAGCATGATTTAGCCTTTGCTAAAAAATCTTCTCCAGTGGACAGGCTTACTGAAGGCGGAGTTTATCAGTGGAAGCGTCGCGGTGAATTTCATTTATTCAATCCACAAACCATTCATTTATTACAGCACTCTACTAAAATGAATGATTATCCTAGTTTTAAAAAATATTCAAAGCTCGTCAATGATCAAACGGAAAAAGCTTGCACCCTAAGAGGCTTATTTGATTTCAAACCCACAGGCCCCTCTATTTCAATTGACGAAGTAGAACCAGCTTCTGCTATCTACAAACGTTTTGCAACAGGGGCAATGTCTTTTGGATCTATATCTTGGGAGGCGCATACTACCCTTGCTATTGCCATGAACCGCCTTGGCGGAAAATCGAATACAGGTGAAGGGGGTGAAGATGAAATCCGTTATCAAAAATTACCCAATGGCGATTCTATGCGCAGCTCCATTAAACAAGTAGCCAGTGCAAGATTTGGTGTAACAAGTTATTATTTAGCTGAAGCAGATGAATTACAAATAAAAATGGCGCAGGGTGCAAAACCTGGTGAAGGCGGACAACTCCCTGGTGATAAAGTAGATGACTGGATTGGTAAAACAAGACATGCCACCCCAGGTGTGGGATTAATTTCTCCACCACCACATCATGATATTTATTCTATCGAAGATTTATCACAACTCATATTTGATTTAAAAAATGCGAACCGTGCTGCTAGAATTAATGTAAAATTAGTTTCTAAAGCAGGTGTAGGAACCATTGCTGCAGGTGTGACAAAAGCAAAAGCAGATGTAGTTTTAATTGCAGGTTTTGATGGAGGTACAGGCGCTTCTCCTTTAAGTTCTATTAAGCATGCAGGCCTACCTTGGGAATTAGGTTTAGCCGAAACACATCAAACCTTGGTGAAAAATAAATTAAGAAGTCGTGTAGTTGTGCAAGCCGATGGCCAAATGAAAACAGGACGTGATATTGCTATTGCTACTTTATTAGGTGCAGAAGAATGGGGCGTTGCTACTGCTGCTTTAATAGTTGAAGGATGTATTATGATGCGTAAATGTCATATGAATACTTGCCCTGTGGGTGTGGCAACACAAGACCCTGAATTACGTAAACGTTTTAAAGGCGACCCCGACCATGTGGTGCGCTTCTTTGAATTTATTACCGAAGAGCTGCGTGAAATTATGGCTGAATTAGGCTACCGTACAATTAATGAAATGGTAGGTCAAGTAGACGCCTTAACCATGCGTGAAAATATTAATCATTGGAAGTATAAAAATTTAGATTTAAGCGATGTATTGTATAAAGAGCCTGCTGAAGCCGGCGTGGGTTTATACCAAACAGAAGTACAGGATCATTTAATGTCTGAAGTCTTGGATTGGCAATTATTAGCTGCGGCTAAACCTGCCATTGATAAGAAAGAAAAAGTAAAAGCAAGCTTCCCTATTAAAAATACCGATCGTACCACAGGCACTATTCTATCTAATGAAATAACCAAAGTATACAAAGCTGAAGGTTTACCAGAAGATACCATTCATTTTAATTTTAAAGGAACGGCAGGACAAAGTTTTGGCGCCTTCAATACCAAGGGTGTGACCTTAGAATTAGAAGGGGATGCCAATGATTATTTTGGAAAAGGATTAAGTGGTGCGCAGTTAATTGTATACCCCGATAAAAAATCAAGTTTTATTCCAGAAGAAAATATCATTATTGGTAATGTTGCCCTATACGGAGCTACTAGTGGTATAGCTTATATAAGAGGTAAGGCCGGTGAAAGATTTGCTGTGCGTAATTCCGGTGCCAGCGTGGTGGTAGAAGGCATCGGAGATCATGGTTGCGAGTATATGACAGGGGGCGTGGCCGTTATTTTAGGTAAGACAGGAAGAAACTTTGCAGCGGGTATGAGTGGCGGTATTGCCTTTGTATATGATGTAGCAAATAATTTTGAGGTTTTATGTAATAAGGAAATGGTAGAATTAGAAGCGCCTGACAAAGAAGATGAAGTTTTGCTTAAAAAATTAATTCAATCTCATTTTGATAAAACAGGAAGCGCCGTGGCTAAATTTATTTTAGCCGACTTTGAGAATCAATTAAAACAATTTGTAAAAGTGTTTCCTTCTGATTACAAAAAGGCATTGGCAAAACAAAAATCAAAATTAGTAGCAACGAAATAAAAAGTAAGGAAATAAAAAATAATAAAGGACAAGTATAAAGAATATGGGTAAGCCAACAGGATTTAAAGAATTTACGAGAGAACTCCCTACTAAAATTGCAGTAACGGAGCGAAAAAAGAATTACAACGAGTTTATTAACTTACTACCTGAGCAAAAGTTAAATGAACAGTCGGCGCGTTGTATGAATTGTGGTGTACCCTTCTGTCACAATGGATGTCCTTTAGGCAATATTATTCCTGAATTCAATGATGCAGTTTATCGCAAAGAGTGGAAAGATGCTTATGAGATTTTAATTTCCACCAATAATTTTCCTGAGTTCACTGGAAGAATTTGCCCAGCCCCTTGCGAGAGCGCCTGTGTATTAGGAATTAATCAGCCAGCAGTAACCATTGAAGAAATTGAAAAACATATTATTGAAATAGCTTTTGAAAAAGGTTTTGTAACAGCACGTAAACCTAAGGTTCGTACTGGTAAAAAAGTAGCAGTCATTGGCTCTGGCCCTGCTGGACTGGCCACTGCTGCACAATTAAATTATGCAGGGCATGAAGTAACAGTGTATGAGCGTGATCCAAAACCAGGAGGTTTATTACGCTTTGGTATTCCCGATTTTAAATTAGAAAAATCAGTAGTTGAAAGACGTATTAGTTTATTAGAGGAAGAAGGCGTTCGTTTTATTTGCAATGCCAATGTAGGAGTGAATATAAGAGTGAATGATATTATGCGTGATTATCATGCGGTGGTATTAGCAGGAGGTTCCACTATTCCAAGAGATTTAACCATTCCAGGTAGAAATTTAAAAGGAGTGCACTATGCCATGGATTATTTAAAGCAACAAAATCAAAGAGTAAGTACTATTGAAATAGAGGAAGAAGATTTAATGGCAAGTTCAAAAAATGTAATTGTCATTGGTGGTGGTGATACGGGAAGTGATTGTGTAGGAACATCTAATAGACAGAATGCAAAATCAGTTACTCAATTTGAATTATTACCTAAGCCTCCTGACGCAAGAGCAGACTATATGCCTTGGCCTACCTACCCTATGTTATTAAAAACAACTACTTCGCATGAAGAAGGGGCAGAAAGAATTTGGGGCGTTGCTACCAAGGCTTTCATTGGCGATGAAAAAGGGAATTTAAAAGCATTACAAATTGTAGATCTAGAGTGGAGTTCAAGTGCAGATGGAAGTCCTTCAAAATTTATAGAGAAAATAGGAAGTGAAAGAGAAATTCCATGTGAACTCGCTTTACTTGCGATGGGCTTTTTACATGCAGACCCAGCTGGTATCATCGATGAACTAGGCGTTCAATTAGACGAAAGAGGAAATGTGAAAGCAACAGAACAAGCTTATCAAACCAATATAACCAAGGTATTTACCGCAGGAGATATGCGTCGTGGACAATCATTAGTTGTCTGGGCTATTAGTGAAGGCCGTGAATGTGCCCGTAAAGTAGATATTTTCTTAACTGGCTCCTCTCTATTAGAATCAAAGGATAGCAGCCTGTTTTTTCAGCAAGCATAATTGATGATATTACTGAAGATATTCAGTTTTTTTCCACAGTTCCATTTTTAATCAAGCTTAGAGAATTACCTAAAATGAATGCCAGTAAGGCTTTTGATTCAATTCATGCTTTTTCATATTATATTATAATTATTTATATATATTTATTTGAATTTATTAAATATAAATTTTAAGTAATTTTACCTTATTAATAACATATATATTATTTTATAATACTAAGCCCCATTTGAATGAAAAATCAAGTTGTACAAAAATCCGCTCCATTTATTGTTTTACTATTTGTAGCAATATTTGCCTTATTTGAACCACAGCTTCCTAGTTTTCAAGGAGATCCTAGTACTTATAGTGGAGCCGATATAGCTTGGATTTTAGTAGCAACAGCACTTGTATTTATTATGACTCCAGGTCTTGCCTTTTTCTATGGAGGAATGGTGCACCGTAAGAATATTATCTCTACCATGATCAAAAGCATGGTATCAGCAGGGGTGGTTTCAGTTATCTGGGTAAGCTTTGGCTATAGCTTAAGTTTTGGTGAAAGCATGAACGGTATTATTGGTAATCCAATGACCCATTTATTTTTCAAAGATGTAGTGAATGGCGCACCTAGTTTACAAGGTGGCACCCCTATGACTATTCCATTATTATTATTTGCAATTTTTCAATTAATGTTTGCCATTATCACACCAGGACTTATAGTAGGTGCAGTGGCAGAGCGTATTAAATTCACTTCTTATATTTTATTTATTGTTTTATTTATGATTTTAGTTTACGCACCATTAGCCCATTGGTCTTGGCACCCTAACGGATTTTTATTGAAAATGGGTGCGCTCGATTTTGCGGGTGGAACAGTTGTACATATTAGTGCGGGTTGTGCTGCCCTAGCAGGTGCCATTGTATTAAAATCTCGTCGCTCTAAACTAGAACAACATGAAATACCACCAGCCAACATTCCTTATGTATTAATTGGAACAGGCTTACTTTGGTTTGGTTGGTTTGGATTTAATGGAGGCTCTGCATTAGGTGCCAATAGCTTAGCCATTAATGCATTTGCTACTACCAATACTGCCGCAGCGGCGGCTGGTTTAGCCTGGATGTTCTTTGATGTATTGAAAGGAAGAAAACCTTCTGTACTTGGTTTCTGTATTGGTGCGGTAGTAGGTTTAGTAGCCATTACACCTGCTGCAGGTTTTGTAGGTATTCCACAAAGTATATTCATTGGTTTAGTAGCAGCTATTATTTCAAATGTGGCGAGTCATGTATTTAAATTATCTAGAGTAGATGATACTTTAGATGTATTTCCTTGTCATGGTATTGGCGGAATAGTGGGCATGTTAATGACTGGTATTTTTGCATCAAAAGGTGTGAATGCAGCAGGCAATGATGGTTTATTTTATGGCAACCCTACATTTTTCTTAACACAATTAAAAGCAATGTTGATAGTAGTTACTTATAGCTTTTCAGTATCGTTTTTAATATTCAAATTTATTAGCATTATCATGCCACTTCGTGTGACAGAAGAAGATGAAGAATTAGGATTGGATGCAACTCAACATGATGAAAAATATGGTAGAAATCCCCTAAAGGCCTAGTTTCTTAAGGTTTTCGGGGCTTTTTTATTATATTAGCAGACAGATGAAAATCCTTAAAAGAGCCCTTCAGCTTATATACTGCCTTTATGCCATTGTATTGTTTTCAATACTCACTATTCTATCAGTGACGGCCATGTTTTTAACCCTCCCCTTCGGTAAAGAAAAAATAAGCGAGCATGTTTATTTTATTTGTCGTTATTGGGGTAAGATTTTATACTTTTTCATGGGCATTCAACACTCAGAAATTTTTGAAGCTCCTCATGATTTTAATCGTGCGCATGTATTTGTAGGTAACCATAATTCTTATATGGATATCCCCACCATTGTTCAATTAAAACATCAACCCATGAGACCCTTGGGTAAATTTGAATCTTCAAAAATACCTTTGTTTGGACTTATCTACAGACATGCTGTTGTAATGGTAGATAGAGGGAATCCCGAGAAAAGAGCAGAAAGTTTACGCAATTTAAAAATGGCTTTAGAAAAACATATCTCTATTTTTATTTTTCCTGAAGGCACATTTAGCATGACAGAAGAATACCCCCTAAAATCATTTTACAATGGCGCCTTTAAATTAGCCATTGAAATGAATATTCCTATTCAACCAGTTTTATTAATTGATTCAGTTGATCGCATGCATTTTAGCAGTGCCCTTACACTCACCCCTGGGAAACATAGAGTGGTTTATTTAGAAACGGTGGAAGTAAGCGACTATACCCTGGATCAAATGGACGTCTTAAAAGACCTTGTTTTCAAAAAAATGGATGAAGGCATGAGAAGATATAGAAAGTATCCAAATTCATAGTGTATTTTTGCAACCCTATATCATGTACGCAGAAATAATCATACCCTTAGCGCTTCCCAAAAATTATACTTGGATGATTCCTGCATCTATGCAGGAAGAAGTAGCCATTGGCATGCGTGTGGAAGTGATGCTGGGTGCCAATAAAAGATACGCAGGCATTGTAAAAAATATAAGTAGTAAGGCGCCTGAAGCCTTTACGCCTAAACCCATACTTTCTGTATTAGATGACGCCCCCATTGTATATGAGCATCAATTGGCCCTTTGGGAGTGGATGGCCGAATATTATATGTGCACCGAAGGAGAAGTGATGCAAGCCGCCATTCCAAGTCACTTAAAAATATCTAGCGAAAGTGTATTTATATTAAATGAACAGCAAGAAGAGGATATTAAGAACTTAAGCGACGCCGAATATATTATTTCAGAAGCATTAGAAATAAAAAAAACCTTAACCTTATTAGAAATTCAAAAGCTACTGGATAAAAAATCGGTCTACCCTGTTATTAATAAACTCATTCAAAAAGGGATTTGTTATGTACAGGAAAACATGAAAGATAAGTATACTACTAAAGTAGAAATATTTTTAAGCTTACATGCAGACTATAAAAATGAGGCTGCCTTAGAAAAATTATTGAACGAATGGACAAGGGCTCCTAAACAATTGGACTTATTATTAGCTTTCTTACATTTCGAAAAAACAGAAGGCAGTGTTCAACAAAAATCTATTTTAGAAAAAGCCAATGCTACCCATGCACAATTGAAAGCCTTAATTGACAAAGGCATATTAGTGGCCGAAAAAAGAAAAATAGATAGACTGGCCAACGACCCCAATACAGGCAATACTGCACTGCATAACTTATCTGAAAAACAAAAAGAAGCCTTAGCCTCCGTGCAATCGCAACTTCTTATACATCCTGTAGGATTATTGCATGGCATTACGGGTAGTGGAAAAACACAAATATATGTAGCCCTTATCAATGAAGTGATTCAGCAAAACAAGCAAGCCTTGTATATGCTTCCCGAAATTGCACTCACTGCCCAAATGATAAGAAGGTTAAAACAATATTTTGGCGGCTCTATTGCTATATATCATTCAAAGTTTAATCCCAATGAAAGAGTAGAAATTTGGAATAAAGTGAAATCTGGTGAAATTAAAATTGTTTTAGGTGCGCGTTCAGCACTTTTTCTTCCTTATAAAAATCTATCGCTCATTGTTATTGACGAAGAACATGACCCTTCCTATAAGCAACAAGAACCTGCTCCTAGGTATCAGGCAAGAGATACGGCTATATATTATGCCAATCAATTAAAAGCAAAAGTGGTATTAGGTTCAGCCACCCCTTCTGTGGAAACCTATTTTAATGCAGTGTCAAAGAAATTTGGATATACTTATTTAAATGAAAGGTTTAGTACGGGCGCAGTTCCTACAATTGAATTAATAGATACCAAAAAACAACCAGCAGGTACTGCTATACTAACACCTCAGCTCTTGGCTTCTATTTCAAAAACTATTGCGAATAAAAAACAGGTTATTTTATTTCAAAACAGAAGAGGTTACGCCCCCTATTTAATTTGCGAAACCTGTGGATGGATACCACACTGCGAACATTGTGATGTTACACTTACTTATCATAAAGCCAAGAACTTACTTTCTTGTCATTATTGTGGCGCTTCTTATCCTATAGTGAATACCTGTAAAGCCTGTGGCAAACAAAACTTCAAACAAAAAAGTTTTGGTACAGAACAGATTGAAGAAAAATTGAATCAATCTTTACCAGGGGTGATTGTTGCAAGAATGGATTTAGACAATGTCAAAGGTAAAAACGAGCATGACCAACTCATTCAAAAATTTGAACAAAGACAAATAGATATATTAGTAGGTACTCAAATGGTGGTCAAGGGACTAGATTTTGAAAATGTAGACTTAGTGGGTATAGTGGATGCAGACAGCTTACTCAACTTTAATCATTATAGAGTGAATGAGCGCGCCTTTCAAATGATGGAACAGGTAAGCGGCAGAGCTGGCAGAAAAAATGATAATGGAACAGTGATCATTCAAGTAAGTCAATTACAGCACCCCATAGTACAGCTCGTGCAACAACATGATTATTTTGGATTTTATAATTTTGAAATTCAAAATAGAAAGCATTTCTCCTACCCTCCTTTTAGCAGACTCATGAGTTTATTATTTAAACATAAAGAAAATAATATAGCAGAAGAAGCAGCCAACCACTTTCTTCATTCACTTACCCCCGAGATTCAAAAAACAGTATTAGGCCCAGCGCAACCCATTGTAAACAGGGTACGAAATAAATATATTTGGGAACTAGCTATTAAAATTTCAAAACAACCTCAACAATTGCAATTGGCTAAAAAACAACTATTACATTATATACGATTACTACAAGTACACCCTAGGTATAAATCGGTGAATATTGTAATTGATATTGACCCTAATTAGACTTAAACTAAGATTAATACCCAGCATCAATTATACCAATATGGAAATAAGCGAAAATAGTTCACTTCAAAACTTGCATAGTTTCGGTTGCAATGAAAAAGCAAATTATTTTGCTAAAATTGGCTCTATGGAAACAATTGAAAAAAGCATTCAATGGGCCAAAGAAAAAAATATACCTTATTTAATTTTAGGCGCTGGATCAAATATACTTTTTACTAAAACTTTTGAAGGTTTAGTATTAAAGATGGAAATCATGGGCATTAAAAAATTAAAAGAAACTCCCTCAGAAGTTATTTTAGAAGTAGGTGCGGGTGAAAACTGGCATCATTTTGTAAGTTACTGCGTTCAAAAAGGTTGGGGTGGCGTAGAAAATTTAAGTTTAATTCCAGGCACGGTGGGTGCGGCACCCATTCAAAATATTGGAGCCTATGGAGTAGAGGCCAAGGACTCTATTGCATCGGTTACCGCCTACGATACCCAAAGCGCCCAATTCATTACACTTCAAAATAGCGATTGTGCATTTGCCTACAGGACTAGTTTATTTAAAAAAGATACAACTAGATATATCATAAGCTCCGTGCAATTTATTTTACAAAAACAACCCATATTTAGAACGGAATACGGTGCCATTAAAGAAGTACTGCATCAAAAAAATAATAAACAACCTAGTGTAGAAGCCATTTCGAATGCAGTTATTCAAATTAGATCAGAGAAATTACCCGATCCTAAAAAACTTGGAAATGCTGGTAGCTTTTTTAAAAACCCTACCATCACCAAGGACTTGTTTGAAGTGTTAGTGACAAAATATCCAAAAATGATTGCCTACCCTATAACAGATGATACCTATAAAATAGCAGC
This sequence comes from Sediminibacterium sp., assembly GCA_044352855.1. Classification (GTDB taxonomy): domain Bacteria; phylum Bacteroidota; class Bacteroidia; order Chitinophagales; family Chitinophagaceae; genus Sediminibacterium. Next base: position 66,623 of record JBILDC010000004.1, read on the forward strand.
TGGTTGGTTAATTGAGGCCTGTGGTTGGAAGGGTATCCAAAAAGGGAGTGTGGGTTGTTATGAGAAACAATCCTTGGTCATTGTCCATTACAATAATGGGCCCGGCATAGAAATATTTAATTTCTCAGAAGAAATTATTCAGTCTGTACTTACAAAATTTGAAATATTACTAGAAAGAGAAGTAGTTATTTACTAATTAAAAAATACTAACTAGCTAACTTATTTAAATTATTACTTAACTTATTAGTTAGTTAGAAAGTAAGTTAGCTAATTAATTAGTTAAAAATTATTCACTAATAGACTACTTCAATATCTACCCTTCTATTTTGAGCTCTTCCCTTCAAGGTCTTATTATCAGAGGCGGGTCTTGTATCTGCAAAACCTTTCTGGCTTACTCTTTTCTTATCTATTCCTTTTTTGATTAAATAATTGGATACGACCATGGCTCTTTGTAAAGATAATTTTTCATTAATTTTCAAAGTACCGGTATTGTCCGTATGACCACTAATCACGAGAGTCATATTTGCATTATTTTGCATTAAGACAACCAAGCTATCTAAGCCTTGATATCCATTCTTACTAAGCTTCACCTTGCCGGACTCAAACTTTAATTTAGAAGTGATTTCATTGACGAGTGGTTGTAAATCGGCACAACCATTATTACCCATAATACCAGGAATGCTTGGACACTTATCTTCTTCATCATTCACTCCGTCTTTATCAGTATCGGGAATAGGACAACCTTCATATCTAGATAAGCCTTTAGCAGTTGGACATTTATCTGCCTCATCATTGATACCATCTTTATCAGCATCTGGAATTGGACATCCCTTATATTTCACTAGACCCTCTGCAGTTGGACATTTATCATTCTCGTCATTGATTCCATCATTATCTGTATCTGGCACAGGACATCCATGATATTTTGATAAACCAGATGCATTAGGGCAATCATCTTCACTACCAACTACTCCATCACCGTCATCATCAGCAACCACTGGGGCTGGAGGTAACATAACAGGTCTTTTCTCTCTTAATTTAAGAGGTAAACTATAGCTTATTGAATGGTTATAATGTGTTTTAGTAAGTGCAGAAGCCTCTGCTCTATAAGTGCTTAGTATATTAATAAAAGAACCTTGTTTAGCTTTTATTTGAATACCCACTCCTACAGGTGCATATGCAGTATAATATGAATTGTTAATCGAAGCGATACCTAAACCTGCACTAATATAAGGCACTAGCTTATTTTCATCTGTTAATAATTTGTAATTCAAGCTTGCATCTAATGCAGTATACATTTCATTTTTTTTAGCGATGCCAATTTTAGAAGAAGTATAAAAAGGGTATTTTAAACTAGCGAAATCCAAATTCATCATAAGATCTAAATGCTTAGTAATACCTTTAAAGTATTGCAAACCTCCCTGCAAAGCCATTTCACTCGCATTATCTGTAGCAGGCGTTTTCTTAAAATCGAATAAACCCATTTTAAAAGCAATAGAAGAGGGTTTAATACTTGCTGTATCTTGTCCAATAACTATTAAGCTACATACAAATGCTAAGACAACTAAGATTATTTTTTTCATACTATAGTGTTTTTCTAAACTTGTTTATTATAAGAAGAAAGTTTGTTTTATAAAGAAGGTGCTTTTAAGAAGAATTTTTGATAGTGTAAATTAAAGATTATCCTTGAATAGTTTACTGCTTTTTAGGGTTGATTTTAGAATTTCCAACAGCATCAAGGCTTACCTTGACTATTCCTTTTGAACTTAAATGTAATTTTTTGGCTGCAGCGGTACTTAGGTCAATCACCCTACCCAATTTTAACATATTCGGGTGCATACGGTCATTGATTCTAACTAATACAGACCTTCCATTCCTCATATTGGTCACACGCACTAGTGTATTTAACTTATACAAATTACAAGCCGCCGTGTATTTACTGTTTTTAAAAATTTCACCAGTAGCGGTTAAAGTACCGTCTAAACTGGCACTGTAAAAACTAGCAATACCCGTAATATGATTTAATTCTATCTTAATTCGGTGTGTATCGATTTTTTTTTGATACTTTTTCACATTAGCACTATCCAAATAGTTAATAGTGGTTAAACTAGTAGGATAAATTTTTTGAGCAAAACTTTCTGTACTACTTAGTAGAGGGAATACTAAAATAAATAAGAAGCTTAATTTAATATGCATAGAGTATGCTTTATAAAAAATTTAAAAACTAAGCTTTATATGTAATTATATAAATAATTAGCTTTATTTATATAATTAGCTAATAGCAGTTACTTCCACTACACTGTCTAGATTTAATACCCCATAAATATGTGGAAATAATTCATCTAAGTCTATTGCTAATTCAAATAGTACAGGTCTTTGCACTTTTTCTTTTTCTATTTTTAATTTTACCAATCCTGTTTGTCCTTTATAAAAACGGTCTAGTACCCCTGGTATTTGTTTTTCAACAGAACAGTGTATAAAGCCATCCTGCTCAAAATTAACAGGCTTGTACTCGTTTTTTATTTTAGCGGCTTCCCACTCTTTCAGCGTAGTTACATGATATATATATTCGCTTTCCATAAATGATTATTTTTTAATGATTCTTGGAATTATTTGATCTATTAACATTAAATCTGCAAGTACAATAGCAGTGACTGCTTCAAGTACTACAGGCACTCTGAGCGCAATGCATAAATCATGTCTTCCTTTTACTGAAAATGTTTCTTGCTCATTGGTTTCCCAATTAAGCGTAATTTGTTCTTTGGGTGTTGAAGAAGTTGGTTTCACTGCAATTCTAAATACTAAGTCATTCCCGTTCGTATAACCACCCACCACACCACCGGCATGATTTGTTTTTGTTTTACCAGAGGCATCAACAATGGCATCGTTATGATCTACACCAAACATAGAAGCGGCCGCAAAGCCTGTCCCAAATTCAATGCCACGAATAGCAGGTATAGCAAATACCGCATGGCTAATTAAAGACTCCACGGAATTAAAGAAATGTTCTCCGAGACCAATGGGTAATCCTTTCACTACACATTCTACTATACCGCCCACACTATCTTTCTGCTCAATGGCTTTCTGTATTCCTTTTTCTACATCTGATTCTCCACCAATACTTACAATAGTAGCTTCTACTTTAATTTTTTCATCTACTTTACCTGCATTTAATAGTTTTTTTGCCACTACACCCGCACCCACCAAGGCAGCTGTTAACCTTCCACTGAAATGCCCTCCTCCTCTATAATCTTCAAAGCCGCCAAATTTATGATGGGCTGTAAAATCGGCATGGCCTGGTCTTGGCACTGCGCGTTGTTTTTCATAATCACCACTTCTCGTGTTATTGTTCTCAAAAAGCATCATGATAGGTGCTCCTGTGGTTATATCATTAAATAAACCTGCTTTGAAAATAGGAATATCATCTTCCTGACGAGGTGTAGTTCCTTTTTGTTTTCCCCCTTTGCGACGCTCCATATCCTCCACAAAATCAGTCGCTTGAAGTGGTAAACCCGCCGGACAACCATCTATAGTGATGCCCACACAAGCGCCATGCGATTCGCCAAAAATTTGTACAGTAAATAAGGTTCCAAATTTGTTCATGTCTTTATTTCGTTATTACAAGATAAGAAATTTATTATATATCAACTTTTGCACCCAGTTCTTGCAAATGGGTAAAGAAATCGGTATAAGATTTATTAATCGCTTCTGCCTCTGTTATTTCAATAGGTCCGTTCGCTACTAAAGCAGCCACGCCGCATGCCATCGCAATTCGATGATCGTGTTGAGAGAAAACAGTAGCCGATCGTATAAGACTTCCACCATGAATAAGCATCTCATCTCCTACTAATTCTATTTGAACGCCCATTTTTGCAAATTCAGTTTGCAAGGTAAGTCCTCTATCACTTTCTTTATGTGCAAGCCTGCTTACTCCTTTAATTTTAGTAAGCCCATTACATACACTTGCAAGTGCCACTAATGGAGGAAATAAATCGGGGCAATCGGTAGCATCAAATTCAAAAGCAATTAAACCATTTGAATTAGTCTGCTCATTAAAAGATGCAGGGCCTATCAAAATACCCTCTTCCTCTTGCTTTATATTTGCCTTTGCACTATGAAGCGCTTCCATTATTTTTTTATCGGCCTGTGTAGAATCTAATTGTAAACCTTTTACTTTGATAGGACCAGCAATGGCACCTGCTACTAATAAAAAAGCCGCGCCACTCCAATCTCCTTCCACGGTATATTCAATAACAGGTCTCAAAGGCGCATGCGCTAAAAAACGGAAGCTCTCATAATTGGTATGTTCTACCTTCCAACCAAATGCATTTAAAACGGCTAATGTTAAATCGATATAGGGTTTACTTTTTAAGTCTAGTACTTTAATTTCAACATATTGCATATCGGCGGCTGCATAGGCCATTAACATACCCGTTAAAAATTGAGAACTTAAGGAGCCATCAATAGTAATAGTAGCGGGTACTAAAGGGCCTTGAATTTCTATAGGCAAAAAACCTTTCTGCGACTGTACTTTAACGCCCACTAAGGGTAATATCTCATCAAAAAAATGCATGGGTCTTTTGACCAAGCTTCCTTTGCCTTCAATACTTATTAATTCATGGCTTAATGCTGCAATAGGTGTAAACATTCTTATGCCTAATCCACTTTCCCCACAGTTCATTGAAGGACCAATAGGTTTTACTCCATTAGAGTTCACTTCAATAGAATTTGGATGTAGTTTTCCGCTAGCTGGTTTTTGGCTTATTACAGTAGCTCCTAATTTCTGAATCACATCTAAAGCGGCAAGGTCATCATTAGAATGACCAGGATTATGAATAATAGTTTTTCCAATATGTATTAATGCTGCAGCACAAGCCCTTTGCATAGAGCTTTTACTGGCTGGTGCTATTTGCGAACCACTTAGTTTACTTGGATGAACTATCGCAACCATCTTAAGAATACAATTTTATTAATTTTTCTAATGACTTCATAGGAACGCTTTGATACACCGCCTTACCTATTTTATTCAATAGTACATATTGCATAGAAGCTCCTCTCTTTTTCTTATCCTTCTGCATAATTTGCATAGCTTGATTAATATCAAAATGCATATTAGTCGGTAATCCGTATTTTTTCAAGGTATCTACCAATAAACCTGTATCATTAAAGCCTTCTAATACTTGAGAAATTTTGGCAGCATATACCATACCAATACTAATGGCATGACCATGTAATAAAGCATGTTGGTTTTCGATAGCATGTCCAAGCGTATGTCCAAAGTTCAGTAACTTACGATCGCCTTTTTCAAACTCGTCTTGTTGAACCACTTTCACCTTAATATGTACATTTTTTTCAATTAAAAGCTGTAAGGCTTTTTTATTTTTCTGATAATAAGATAAGTCATGACTTGCTAAAGACTTCATCATGGCTGCATCTTTAATGGCAGCATGCTTAATTATTTCAGCAAAGCCATTTTCCCACTGATGTTTGGGTAAGGTTTTTAAAAAATCAATATCGTATACTAAAAATGAAGGTTGTCTTATCAAGCCTACCATATTTTTATACAAGCCTACATCAATTCCATTTTTACCTCCAATAGAAGCATCTACCATGGCTAAAATAGTAGTAGGCACAAAGCCTACAGCTACGCCACGCATATAAATTCCTGCTACATAGCCCACCATATCTGTTACCACACCGCCGCCCACACCAATTAATACCGCCTCTCTTGTGGCGCCTAAATTAAGCAAGGCTTCAATGATAAAATCTACAGTCGCTTGTTGCTTATGTTCTTCGCCAGCAGGAATGACAATGGTTTTCTTTCCTTTGAATTTTTTTTGATGTAAGGCATATACATTTTCATCTGTAATGTAGAAAGCATTCGCCTTGTCTACCATATTAGGTATGGCAGCAAACTTACCCTCTAAGAAAAAAGATACTGTCTGAGACGAAAATTTTACTTTCCAGTTTTTCATTTATAAATACTTTACAAAAAGTAATGATTATTAGCTTGAATGAGAAGTACAGACTTTATAATTCTAATATATTGTATGCACAAAATTATAAGTTCAAACTAGCTATTCATTATTTTATTTTGATGATTGATACTTTCCATATGCACTGCGTCCATATACTTAGTAATAAAGTCTTCACTTAAGCCTACTTTACTTCCTTTGCCTACAGCACGCTCTAAAATTTCATTCCAACGATTGGTTTGCAAAATAGTGATATCATTGTTTTTCTTATACTCTCCAATTTTTTCAGCTACTTTCATACGCGTTGATAATACTTGCAACAACTCGTCATCTAACTGATTAATTTGTTGACGTAATTTTTCAAGCGCTGCATGGTATTCTGCAGAAGCCACGTCTTCTTTTCTCCAACGTATAGCTTCCAACATAGTTTTTAATACCTCAGGGGTGATTTGTTGTTTCGCATCACTCCATGCATTGTCTGGATCGATATGTGATTCAATAATTAAACCATCAAAGTCTAAGTCAATAGCTTGTTGCGCTACTTCTTGTAAAATATCGCGACGACCACAAATATGTGAAGGGTCATTGATCATAGGAATACCAGGATAACGACGTTTCATTTCAATCGCCAAATGCCACATCGGTGCATTTCTATACTCTGTATTTCCATAAGAACTAAATCCACGGTGGATTAATCCTAATTCTTCAATACCTGCTTTAGCAATACGCTCCATACCTCCAATCCATAATTCTAAATCTGGATTAATGGGATTCTTAATAAGTACAGGTACTTTCACTCCTTTTAAAGAGTCTGCAATTTCTTGAACACTAAAAGGATTCACAGTAGTACGTGCCCCTATCCATAAAACATCAACACCAAAATGCAAGGCATCTTCCACTTGCTTAGCAGTAGCTACCTCAACAGCAATAGGCAAACCAGTTTCTTTTTTAGCTTGTTGCATCCATGGCAAACCTTTTGTTCCAATCCCCTCAAAACTTCCGGGTCTGGTTCTTGGCTTCCATATACCTGCACGCATAATATCTACTTTACCAGTAGCGGCTAAACGAATAGCAGTTTGCATCACTTGTTCTTCGGTCTCAGCACTACAAGGGCCAGAAATAATCAAGGGTGATTTTTTCAATAAAATGCTTACTTTTTGTTGTTGCTCAGTTAAGTCTCCCATTTTCCGAATTTTAATATTTGAATATTTATTTTACTATTTAGAACTTAGTTTTTGATCTCTCTCTTTTTTATCTCTATTATTAATTTTTCTAATTAACCTTCTCTTTTAGAAAAACCTTTGGGTCCACCGCTATCTGCATCATTCATTCTAATACGACGGCCTTTATAGTTTTTACCATCTACCGCATTTATCATTTGTTTTGCAGCACCTGATTCAATTTCTACCCAGCTATTCATATCACGCATATCTATTTTACCTAAAGCTTCTTTTCTTAAGTCGCTCATGTCTAAAATAAATTGTAAAAAACTAGCCTTATAAAAACCATCCTTAGTACCTAAGTTTACAAACAAACGTGTATAACCGCTAGCGCCTCTTTCAGCACCACGACTTCCGCGGTCTGATGCACTGCGCTCCACACCACGATCATTGCTTCTTGTGCGACCACGATCGGCACCGCCAAATTCTTGACGACCTCTATCACGGTTACGATCTTGTTGTTGCATAGGCTCACGACGACCTTTGTCTGCAGTACGAATATTTAAATCCTGTGCATTCTCATAATAACTTAAGAAACGGTTGAACTCTAATGCAGCGACACGTTTTAAAATTTCTTCCTTTGTCATGTCTGCAAATTTCTCTGCAAGCATTGGAACATAGGTTTCATAATCGCCATGGCTTACATCGGTAGACATTAATTTATCCATTACATGGAAAAATTGTTTTCTACAAACATCCTTACCACTAGGTATATCTAATTTATGGAAAGTACACTTGTTCATATTTTCAATCTGACGCAAACGGTAAGATTCACGCGCATGTACAATAGATATACAAATACCTTGACTACCTGCACGACCTGTACGACCACTTCTATGGGTGTACACTTCTACATCATCTGGTAATTCAAAATTGATAACGTGTGTAATTCCTTTTACATCAATACCTCTTGCAGCAACGTCAGTCGCAATTAATAATTGTAAAGTCTTGTCACGGAATTGACCCATGACTCTATCACGTTGTTGTTGAGTTAAGTCACCATGGATAGCATCAATATCATACCCTTCACGTGTTAAACGCTGTGCTACTTCTTGTGCATCGGCCTTAGTTCTAGTAAAGATGATACCATATATACCTGGGTTAAAATCGATGATTCTTTTTAAAGTCTCATAACGATGTTGTGCAGAGGTTAAATAGTACTGATGATCAATACTTTTATTCGTTGCATTTACTTTACCAATCGTTACTTCTACCGGCTCTTTCATGTAACGCTTACTTACTTTTCTAATTTCTGCAGGCATAGTTGCACTAAACAACCAGATACTTTCTCTATTAGGTGTATTTTTTAAAATAAATTCAATGTCATCTTGGAATCCCATGTTTAACATTTCATCGGCTTCATCTAAAACTACATATTCAATCTTTTCTAAATTAATCGCCTTTCTTTCTATTAAGTCAATTAATCTACCTGGAGTGGCAACCACTACTTGCACGCCTCTTTTTAAATCTTTGATTTGTAAACCAATAGATGTTCCACCATACACTGCTAATACTTGTAAACCTGGAATATGTTTTTTAAACAAATTCATTTCGTTTACAATTTGCATACATAATTCTCTTGTAGGACAAACCACTAAGGCTTGAGGGAATTTATCGGCTGTTTTAATTAATTGTAATAAAGGCAAACCAAAGGCCGCTGTTTTACCAGTACCTGTTTGCGCTAAACCAATAAAATCCTTAGTTCCACTTATTAAAACCGGAATAGAACGCTCTTGAATTTCAGTAGCGTGCGTGTATCCTAATTCAGTCACAGCTTTTACCAATTGCTCATTAATACCAATTTCTGTAAATGTTTTTTTCGACTTTACGGCTTCTATCAAATCATTTTTAATTTCTACTTCTTCTTTCTTCTTCATTTTTATTATTTTTTGCTCAGTCACTTAAAGTGCTTTGCTTTTTTAATTATTTTAAAATCCTTTTTATTTTGTTGGCATTTTGAATCAATTCCAAGAGATAGTCTGGGTTTTCTTTTTCCAAACTTGCCTTGAACTTTTTTAACTGACTAATATGCTCATTCAAAACGTCTAATACATTTTCTTTATTTTGCATAAAAATGGGCACCCACATTTCCGCATTGGACTTAGCCAAACGAACGGTGCTTTCAAAACCACTACTTGCTAACTCAAAAATAGCATCAGACTCTTTTTCCTTCTCTAACACGGTATTGGCCAATGCAAAAGAAGTGATATGTGAGATATGACTGACATAGGCTACATGCATGTCATGTTTAATGGCATCCATATATAGCATATGCATACCTAAAGCTTGATATATTTTTTCTACTAATGCTAGTGCATCTGCATCCACCTGCTCTTTGTTACAAATAATCGTAGCCTTGTCCATAAAAGCATCATCTTGTGCTGCTGCAGGACCACTAAATTCTGTTCCCCACATTGGATGGGTGGGAACAAAACGACCTTTGTTTACATGCGCTTTGGCGATGTTTACAATACTTTCTTTGGTAGAACCTAAATCAAAAACAACTTGCTTGTTCACTAAGTTTAAAATAGTGGGCAATAAACTTTCTGCTACGTTAATAGGCGTTGCAATGGCAATCAAGTCGGAAGCTGCTATCGCCTCTTCTAATGACATGATCTCATCTACAATACCTAATTGCAAAGCCAGGTTTTGGTGTTCGATGTTTTGATCCACTCCAATGACCTTGGATACCTTGCCTTTCTTTTTCAAAGACAAAGCCAGTGAACCTCCCATTAAACCAATTCCTATGACTGTTAAACGCATGCTTCAATTCTTTTTATGGCTTCACTAAATTTTTCTATGGAACCACATAAACTCACTCTGATGTATTCGTTACCAGCGGAGCCAAAAATGCCTCCTGGGGTAATAAAAACATTTGCATCGTATAATACTTTATCACTTAATGCATATCCATCTTTGTAAGTTGCGGGAATTTTGGCCCATACAAACATGCCTACTTGTTGTTTTGAGTAGACACATTTTAAAACATCTAATAACTCGAATACTTTTTCGCGTCGTGCTGTATATATTTTGTTCACGGAGTCATACCAACTTTGATCTAGACTTAATGCCTTAGCAGCTGCTAATTGCACGGGTAAAAACATACCACTGTCCATGTTGGATTTAAACCTAAGTATTTCATTGATTCTGTCTTCGGCAGCAATTAACATGCCTACCCTCCATCCTGCCATATTCTGACTTTTACTTAGAGAGTTTAATTCTATCACTACCTCTTTGGCCCTGTCAATAGACAATAAGCTTTCAGGCTTATCATTTAAAACAAAGGCATAAGGATTATCATGACAAATCAATATTTGATGCTTTATTCCAAAGGCGACTATTTTTTCAAATAGTTCTTTCGTAGGCCTTTGGCCTGTTGGCATATGCGGATAGTTCACCCACATTAACTTGACTTTTGATAAATCTGATTTTTCTAAATTTTCAAAGTCAGGCGCCCAACTGTTTTCGGCAGTCAACTCATAGTATAACGGGGTCCCACCCGCTAATTTAACTGCACTTGTATATGTAGGATACCCAGGATTTGGAATTAAGACCTGATCTCCTTCATTTAAATAGGTCATACATATATGCATGATCCCTTCCTTACTTCCTAATAAAGGAAGTATTTCAGTAGCAGGATTTATATCCGCTACTTTGAAATATTTTTTATACCAATTCGCTATGGCTTCTCTTAATATGGGCGAACCTTTATAAGATTGATAACCATGTACATTTTCTTTAATCGCTTCTTCGTGTAATGTTTTAATTACTTCTGGATGCGGCGGTAAATCGGGACTGCCAATGCCTAAATTAAGTATCCCCTTACCGGCTTTATTGAGTTCATCAATTTCACGCAGTTTGGTAGAAAAATAATATTCTCCAATACCCTCTAATCTATTTGATACAGTCCAATTCATTATTATCCTTTTACAACTTTACCTTTTTGATACATACCGAATATTCTAATACTATTGGTTAAACCTTTTAATGCTTCTAATACTTTTTCAATTTGTTTTTTATTATCAAATTCTAAGTCGGCATAAAACCCGTATTTAAAAGTACTACCTGGAATAGGCATACTTTGCAGCTTGCTCAAATTCACATTTCCTTGCGCGATTTTGGCTAATACTTTGGCAAGTATCCCTTTTGAATGATCGGTCTGAAAATAGATAGATGCCTTGTTCGCTTGCTCAACTGCTGTTATAGTGCTTGCAGGGCTTACTATTAAAAAACGAGTAATATTATTTTTTAAAGTATGAATATCAGGTTTGATAATATTTAAATCAAACATTTGAGCGGCTAGCTTACTGGCAATGGCTGCTGTATGCTTGCTTTTATTTTGATGTACGACTTTAGCACTTAGCGCTGTATCTTCTGACTCTACTAATTTCCAATTATACTTTTCTAAATAATCCAAACATTGCAAGATAGCCATGGGATGACTATGCACTTCTTTGATATCTTCTAATTTTACGCCAGGATAAGTAAGTAAGTTTTGGCTAATAGATAAATACACTTCACCAATAACTTGCAACTTGCTTTTTTGTAATAAATTATAATTAGGCAAAATGCTGCCTGCAATAGAATTTTCAATGGCCATCACTGCACCATCAGATAGTTTAGCGTCGGCTCCTAATTGAACTACTTGCCTAAATGTGTCGCAAGTTATCACCTCTACATTTTTACCAAAAAAATGTCTGGCTGCCACTTGGTGGAAACTTCCTTCGTACCCTTGTATTGCTACTTTCTTATTCATTCTATTTGCTACCTATTCTTTATACCTGTTTTACTTCCACCCATTACGCTCTTGTCCGCTTTTAAACAAAAATCCCGGCTGTTGGGCCGGGACTGTATATTTAGTTATTTTCTTTACGCTTTTACAAATACAACCCGGCTACTTTGGTTAAAGTAGAAATAAAAGAAACAGTAAAACCAATTGTTAATATTTGCTTTCATCGGAGAACAAAGATAGGCTATTGTAGGCTATTAGTCAAAAATGTTTCCATTTTTAGGTCTAAAAGCTAACAGATATTCGTTTTTAAGGACTACCGGTTCAAGCACAAAAAAGCCCCTGGTCGAAACCAAGGGCTCAGAAATATTGCTTGACATACTAAAAAGGTAAAACCTTCTAGTAGGAAGCTAATTATTTATTTTGCAGCAGCAGTAGTATCCATTGCAGCAGCAGCTGTATCAACTGTAGTTGCAGCAGCAGTATCAACTGTAGTTGCAGCAGTATCAGTTGTAGCTTCAGTTGAAGCACCACCACAAGCTGTTAATGCAGCGATAGCGAAGATTGCGATTACTTTTTTCATTTGGGTTTGTTTTTTTATTAATTAATACTATTAATACCCCTACTAAGAAAAGGTAACCCCCTTCCCCCTGAAAAAATTAAAAAAGAACCTATTTTGGGTTACTTTTGATCAAATTAAGTATTAATCTCTTGAAAGCTGAATTGAACGAACAAGTCCTTTTAAAAGGACTAGCTAGTAATGACTCCAAGGCGGTGGAAACCCTCTATAAAAGTCATTTTAGTTCCATTCAGCACTTTGTTCTAAACAACAATGGCTCTTTTGATGACGCAAGGGATGTATTTCAGGAAGCAATGATTACTTTATACGAAAAGGTGCAAACCGATTCATTTGTGCTTTCCTGTCAAATCAAAACCTATCTTTTCTCTATTTGCAAGCACTTATGGTTAAAACGCTTGCATCAATTAGGAAAATATAGCGGCCCTTTAAGTAGTCAAGAAGAAACCGTTTCCATAGAACAAGACATGAGGGAGTTCGATAAAAAAGAAGCTTCTTTTGAAATAATGCATCGGGCCTTACATAGTTTAGGAGAACCTTGTAAAAGTTTATTAGAAGGTTATTATTTGAATAAAAAAGGAATGCAAGAATTGGCTGCCGATTTTGGTTACACGAATGCCGATAATGCAAAGAATCAGAAATACAAATGTTTGATGCGTCTAAAAAAATTATTTTTTGCGCAATATAATATAGGAGAATAAAGATAGAGAAGAGAGGTAATAATTATTGAAGAGAAAAGAGAAAAGAGAAAGAGAAAAAGAAAAGCAAAATGGAAGACAAAGAATTATTAGAAACGATTGAAAGATATTTGACAGACGATATGTCTAGTCAAGAAAGGACTCAATTTGAGGCCCTGAGAAAAAACACACCTGATATTGATCAGATGGTGGTGGAGCATAAATTATTCTTGGACCATATGCAGTCTTATGCGAATAGAAGCGGCTTTGCAAAACTAACTAGCCAAACATTTAATAAATTATTAGCCGCTGGTGAATGGATGACTGATGATAGCATTAGCACAAAAACTAAAGTAATACAACTTTGGAACAAGTACAAAAGAGTCACTGCTATTGCCGCTTCTGTGGGAGGTTTTATCGCATTAACGACGACTATATTAGTGATGTCTTTATCTCCTAGCTTAAATGGCAATCAATTATTGCAATTGAGTAATGACATTGAAGTGATCAAGAAAAAACAACAGGTGCAAGGACATTTAATCAATGAGGTAAAATCTAAAGTACCAGAAAATGCAAAAATTATTAGTGGTGGTTCAGGATTTTTAATTGATACTAAAGGTTTTATTATTACCAATACCCATGTGTTAAAAGGCAATAGCGCTATTGTTATTAATAGTATGGGAGAAGAATTACATGCCGATATTATTTATAGCGACTATAGTTCAGACCTAGCCATACTTAAAATAGATGATGAAGATTACAAAGCACCGAAAAATATTCCCTTTGTTATTCGCAAAAAAAGGACAGACCTTGGTGAAGAAATTTTCACCTTAGGCTACCCTAGAAACGATAATGACATTGTATATGGCAAAGGCTACCTTAGTGCACAAACAGGATACAATGGAGATAGCAATGCTTACCAAATACAAATAAGTGCGAACCCTGGTTCTTCTGGAGCTCCTTTATTTAATGATAAAGGAGAAATTATTGGTATTATCAATACCAGACAAAAACAAGCTGAAGGGGTTGCTTTTGCCATTAAGTCTTCTAAAATATTTGATTTAATTGAGACGGTCAACGAAAAAGAAAATAAAAAGGCAGACAAAATTAAATTGTCTAAAAATAATACAGCCAATTTATATAATAGAAAAAGTCAATTGAGTAATTTAAAAAATTACATCTACAGTATTAGATCTTATAACTAAAATACCTCTACCACAAATTAGAAGGGTATACTTTATTTTCTACGAGTGCATTAATACTTTGTTTCACCCCAGGTGCATCTTCTTTATAAGTAACCCCAAACCATTTTGCATTGGTAGGAATGACCTTTACCTTTCCAAGACCTAATTCATGGAACCTACCCGCTACATAAGGTATATAAAATTCAGATTTTAATTCTTGGCCCTTGGCTTTTAAAAATAAGTCAAACTCCTTTTCACATAAGTCAATGAAACCAGGTCCAAAGCACATAAAGTTCATACTCACTCTTGTATCTTCTTGCAAAGAAGTTTCTACTCCATTTTCTTCAAATACAATTTGACCATCTGTTCTACGATAAATAGTAGTGCGCTCATTAATTTGCTTTAAATAACCTTCTGCATCTATAGAACAAACCCCTCTACTCACTGTTCCATTCTCACTTAATGTATTAGATAACTCATAACCCAATATGCAATTCGTTTTTTCATTGCACTCTTTTGTTAAAAAAGTATAGGATTGTTCAAAAGCTTCTTTGCCATAATAATCATCGGCATTAATAACAGCAAAGGCTTCTTTCACCACTTCTTTACAACATAATAAAGCGTGGGCCGTACCCCAAGGCTTCACTCTATCTGCAGCTACCGTATAACCTTCTGTATATTTATCTAGAGATTGAAATACATATTCAATTTCTATTTTACCTTTTAATTTAGGTTCAATAGCATTTTTAAAAGCATCTGCAAAATCGGCACGGATAATAAAAACCACTTTATTAAAGCCTGCACGAATAGCGTCATAAATAGAATATTCCATGATGGTCTCTCCTGCAGGACCAAAACCTTCGGTTTGTTTCATACTACCATACCTACTTGCCATCCCTGCTGCCAAAATCACTAATGTAGCTGCCATATATTTTCAATTAATTTGAATCTAATTTAATCCTAATTTTAGGATAGTTTACTGCCGAATACTCGGTATAAATGAGCAGGTAAAATTAACCAATTTCTCTTAAATAAAAAAACATTGAAAGGCACCCTTACATTAGATCCCATAAGCATTGATCCCATTACTAGTTTTAGTAGTTCAACTATGGAAGCTAGTATTCTAAGGCTAGATAAACTGCACCCCATTGTAAGTGGCAATAAATGGTTTAAGTTAAGATACTATATTGAAGATGCTATAGCACATAAAGCTACTACCATTGCAAGTTTCGGAGGCCCCTATTCTAATCATTTAGTCGCATTAGCCTTTGCAGCAAATCAAAACAATATAAAAAGTATTGGCTATGTAAGAGCCACCAAGGAAGATGCCATAACGCCAAGTTTACAAGAAGCGCAAGCCTATGGAATGCAATTGGAGTTTATGGGAAGAACTCATTTTCAGGAAATAAAAAACGATTTACTAAAAACGAATCAGCAAACTAGTATTGATAACGATTCTACATACTTCATTGACGAAGGGGGTTATGGTGCACTAGGCGCTAAGGGAGCAGCTACTATTTTAAATGAACATTGTAAAGACTATACCACTATTATTGCAGCAGTGGGCACGGGCACGATGCTGGCTGGTTTAATTCAGGCAGCTGCACTTCATCAAAATGTAATTGGTATTCCTATATTAAAAAATGAAGCAAGCATTGAAGCAGAAATAAAAAATATATTAAAAGATAGTAGTAAGCAATTCACTTTACTTCATAATTTTCACCAAGGTGGTTATGCTAAAACAAATCCAGCACTCATTGCTTTTATGAATCAACTATGGGAAACTGAAAAAATTCCTAGCGATATTGTGTATACTGGCAAACTTTTAATGGCAGTAGATAGCTTATTGAAAGAAAACTATTTCAAAGAAGGAAGTAAAATATTAGTAATACATAGTGGAGGCTTGCAAGGCAATAGATCCTTGCCCTTAGGGACCTTGCTTTATTAAACTAGTTCGCTTTATAAAATCAGCTTTATTTTGCGAAATAACTCACTTTCATTATACTAATTCTCAAAAACTACACTAGTTCGCAATCGAATATTAATTGAAAATGTTTTTTTACTTTTTCTTTTACGGCTTCGTAATCAACTTTATGCCCTAATTCTTTTTCTAAAGAGGTGACCGTTTTGCCTTGTATACCACAGGGCACTATAAATTCGAAATGAGATAAATCGGTATTTACATTAAGAGCAAAGCCATGCATGGTTATCCATCTACTACATTTAATACCCATGGCGCAAATTTTTCTGGCCATAAAGGGGTCATTAGGTTCTAACCAAACGCCTGTTTCTCCAGCACTTCTCTCTCCCTTCAATCCATATTCAGCCAGCAGATCAATAATAACTTGTTCAAGACTTCTTAAATACCAACCTAAATCAGTTTTGAATTTATCTAAATCTAAAATGGGATAACCTACAATTTGCTGCAAGCCATGATAAGTCACATCTCCCCCTCTATTGATATGAAAAAACTCAATGCCTAAATTCTTTAATTGTTCCTCGGACACTAAAACATGCTCTCTTTTACCACTTTTCCCTAAAGTAAATACAGGATTATGCTCTACCATTAATAATCTATGTTCTGTCATGGAAGTTTTTAGATCCTGCTCGTTTTGCCTAGCTGCCCATTTGATTTGCGTATTTTTCAGTAGTAATTCCTCCTGGTAATCCCAGCTGGGCTGATAGGATCGAATGCCCATATCCTC
This sequence comes from Sediminibacterium sp., assembly GCA_044352855.1. Classification (GTDB taxonomy): domain Bacteria; phylum Bacteroidota; class Bacteroidia; order Chitinophagales; family Chitinophagaceae; genus Sediminibacterium. Next base: position 83,690 of record JBILDC010000004.1, read on the forward strand.
GAAAAAAACTTTTTGACGCATAAAGCAAAGTTACAAACTAAGCAGCAATATCCTACTTTTGCAACATGTCAGAAGAATTAGAGCCCATCGCCGAAGAAAATAATGAGTCCCTTTATGAAAGAGTTGCCTTTACGGTAGATAAAGGACAAGCCCCCATGCGTATAGATAAATGGGTGCAAGCAAGAATTGAAGGCATTACCAGAAACAAATTACAAAATGGCATTGACGGTGGCTTTTTAACCGTGAATGGCAAAGTAGTAAAGAGCAACTACAAAACAAGACCAGGTGACGAAGTCGTTTACTTAAGTTTTATAAATCCAGAATATACCGACCTCAAGCCAGAGGCCATGAACTTAGATATTGTTTATGAAGATGAGGCCGTAATGGTTATTAATAAGCCTTCCAACATGGTAGTGCATCCGGGCATTGGAAATTATACGGGCACACTGCTTAATGGTGTAGCGCATCATTTACTTTCCCAAAACCCCGATTTAAACGAAGAAGTTTTACCCCGCTTTGGACTGGTGCATCGTATCGATAAAAACACGACTGGTTTAATTGTGCTTGCTAAAACACCGGAAGCTGCCTCTCATTTAGCCAAACAATTTTTTAATCATACCGTGGAAAGAAAATATGTGGCCCTTGTTTGGGGAGATATGGAACAAGAGGAAGGAACCATAGTGGCGAATATTGCACGCCATAAGTCAAATAGAAAAATGTTTGACGCTTACCCCGATGAAGAAATTGGCAAGCATGCCATTACACACTATAAAGTGATAGAGCGTTATAATTATGTAACCCTAGTGTCTTGTATTTTAGAAACAGGTAGAACGCATCAGATTAGAGTACACATGAAACATATTGGTCATACCCTTTTCAACGATTTTGAATATGGTGGCGATAGAATTTTAAAAGGTACTATTTATACTAAGTATAAGCAGTTTGTTGATAATTGCTTTGAGGCCTGCCCAAGATGTGCTTTACATGCACAAACCTTAGGCTTTATACATCCCACCACTGAAAAGCAAATTAGCTTCGATAGCCCACTGCCTTCAGATATGCAAGCAGTGATTGAAAAATGGAAATATTATAAGGCCTCGGCCAATCAATAAAAAAAAGGCGCTACCATTTTTGGAGCGCCTTTTTTATTTCTACAATTAATATGTAGTAGCTAGTTGCTTAATTTTTTATTTTGCGCATTTTGCATTGGTGATAAGCCCATCGATTGTCCACGTCCCGCACCTTTCATTTTGAATAATGAAAAATTAGAAGGTGCCGCCACTTTAGGCCAGCTATTATTATTCTCGTTAATATCTGCTGTTTCACGCATAGGATCTAATTGAATAGAGGTTGCTTTTTTATTGGTTAAAAAAGTAGTCACCACTTTATTTTCATTATGTCTCCAAATTTGAGCAGATAATTTTTGTAATTCTTTGGTGCCGTCTTCAAATGTAAATTCAACAATAATAGGCATTACTAAACCACCTTTGTTTAAAAAACTAATTTCATACAAGTTTACATCGGCATATTTTGCTTTTTCAGCATCTGTCAATGGCTCCATCGAACCATAACTCATTGCGGGTTGCTTGGTTACTGAATCATAAGGCTCCAAACCTCTAGCATATCTCCAATAAAAATCACGCAAACTTGTATCGACATCTGTTAAAAATACAATGGACTTATCGGCTCTATTTCTAACTTTTGAAATATCATCAAAACCAGGAAGCATAGGTTTATCTATGGCTCTAGGCCCACCAGCACCTATCATATTTCTACCTCCACGACCACCCATTGTTGGCGCAGCGGTAGAACTTGGATCATACACAGCATGTCTTACAGTATCTATCGCAATATCAACCGGATCAATACCATAAAACCACCCTCTCCAATACCAATCTAAATCTACAGCACTTGCATCTTCCATGGTTCTAAATAAATCGGCAGGTGTTGGATGTTTAAATGCCCAACGACGAGCATATTCTTTAAAAGCATAATCAAATAACTCACGCCCCATAACTGTTTCTCTTAAAATATTTAAAGCTGTTGCAGGTTTGGTATAAGCATTCGGTCCAAACTGAATAATATTTTCACTATTAGTCATGATGGGTTCCAATTGATCCTTAGGTAAACGCATGTAATCTGCAATAGTCCAGGCTGGTCCTCCTCTTGATGGAAATTTATTATCGTATAATTCTTCTGTTAAATATTGTACAAATGAATTCAAGCCTTCGTCCATCCATGACCATTGACGTTCATCACTATTAATAATCATGGGGTAGAAGTTATGGCCCACTTCATGAATAATAACACCTAACATACCATTTTTAGCAGATTCTGTATAAGTACCGTCTTTTTCGGTACGACCATAGTTAAAACATATCATTGGATACTCCATTCCATTAGAAGCTTCGATACTTTGAGCTACAGGATATGGATAAGGAATACTAAACTTAGAGTACGATTTAATAGTATGCGCTACTGCCTTCGTTGAAAACTTACGGTATAAACCATAGGCTTCTTTTCCATATCCACTCATGCACATTACTTTCTTCCCTTCTACATTGGCAGCCATCGCATCCCAAATGAATTTACGGCTAGATCCAAATGCAAAATCACGCACATTTTCTGCATTAAATACCCAAGTCTTTTGTGTAGTGACTTTATTTTTTTCTGCATTTTTCGCTTCTTCCAAAGTAACTATCTCTATGGGTTCTGTAGAAGTTTGCGCTTTATTCCATCTAGCTAATTGTGCTGCAGAAAGAACTGCTGGATAATTTTGTGCTTGACCTGTTGCCATCACTACGTGATCACCTGGAACCGTGATGGCCACTCTATAATTACCAAAAACTAAAGCAAATTCTCCTCTACCTGTAAATTGATGATTTTGCCATCCTTGAAAATCGGAGTACACACATAAACGAGGATACCATTGTGCCATGGTAAATAAATAGTTACCATCTTCTGGGAAATATTCATAACCACCTCTACCGGCAACGGTCATTCTATCAGTAATTTTATAGTTCCAACTTAATTTAAAAATAATTTTTTGACCCGGCTTTAAGGGTGTAGGCGTTTCAATACGCATCATCGTTCCATTGATAGTATATTTTAACTTCGCACCCAATGCATCTGTTAAAGAGGTAATGATATGACCCAATCCATTATCGGTTTTTTGTTCGATTAATTTATCAATAGTGGCAGTGGTTACACCACGCCCTAAGCGCGTTTCACTGGGGAAGCCTGCGTTATTTACTGTGCTATGTTCATTTTCATCTAACTGTAACCATAAATAAGTAAGTACATCGGGTGAGTTATTGTAATAGGTAACTGTTTCAGTACCAGATAGCATTAATTTTTTTTCATCCAATGTGGCTTTGATATCATAATCTGCTCTTTGTTGCCAATATTTTGTACCTGGTGCGCCACTTGCTGTTCGATACTCATTAGGTGTAGCTAAGATAGTGCCCAACTGTTCAAACTTATTGCCATGATTAGAACTTGGGTTGTTGTGAATGTCTTGCGCCAATAAACAAGTTACACTTGTTAAGAAAACAAAACTCAAAGAAGCTAATTTTTTGATTTGCATAAAATCTATTTATTTAAAAAAGGTTTGATACGATCTACTATCATGATTAGAGAAAGCCCAATGGTGACAATAGATCCAATTCGAATATACGATTTTCGGTCTATCTTAAAGCGATTTACGAGCAGAAAAGCAAAAACTAATATGCAGCTCACAATCAATAACTGGCCCAATTCCAAGCCTAGATTAAATGAAAAAAGAGGCAGTAGAATACTTTCCTCCTTACCTAGTAAGCTTTTGAGATAATTGCTGAAGCCCAAGCCGTGAATGAGGCCAAAAAACAAAGCTAAATAATATATAATATGATACTTAGAAGAGAAACTAAAATCCTTTACAAAAAGATTAGAAAGGGCCGTTAGTAATATGGTGATGGGGATGAGCAGCTCAATTAAATTCATAGGGAAATAAATCCAATCTAAAGTACTCAAAGCCAAAGTAATAGAATGGCCAATGGTAAAAGAAGTTACTAAAATCAATATCTTTTTCCAATCGCTTGCCATATAGCGAATTACAAGGGCCAGAATAAACAACATGTGATCAGACCCATTGATATCCATAATATGCCTAAATCCAAGGTGCGCAAAAATAAAAAGGTCATTCATTCAATGAAAATTTTTAAAATGTTAAATTAATCAAGACCTTTGTAAGATACAAATAAATTTATATGCTTTTAGTTGGATGGAATACCCTTTTTACCGCGATGCTAAGTTTAATGCACCCCTTTTTCGTATCAGTGATTGATATTAATCATAATGAAAAAGAGGCCACCATTGAAATTAGTGTACGTTGTTTTACCAACGACCTTGAAAAAATGATAGCTGCCGAAACTAAAACCACCATCGATTTATCGCAACCCAGTCAAAAAAACAAAGGGGATGCCCTGCTTAAAGCTTATTTAACAAAGCGTTTGAACTTAGCTGTAAATGGCAATAAATCTAATTTAGAATATCTTGGATTTGAAATACAAAAAGAAAGTACTTGGACTTATTTTGAAATAAAAAATATAAAACAATTAAGTCAACTCAATGTTTTATGCGAGGTTTTATTTGGTGTGAATGACCAGCAAATAAATATTTTTCATGTAAATGCAAAAGGTGTTCGAAAAAGTTACGAACTCATCTTTCCTAAGAATTCGACCCAGTTTAATTTCTAGACATCCATTTCGAATAAACAATTGCACCAGCATAGCCCATGATAAGCCCTATCAATGTGCCTCCCAATATATCTAAGGGATAATGTACGCCCACATAAATTTGTGCATAGGAAATAATACCTGCCCATACAAAAAACAAATAGGTATATTTTTTAAACAAGGGCTGTAAACTCATAAATACGAACATAGCCAAACTAAAATGATTGGCTGCATGAGAGGAAGTAAAACTAAAACTACTAGGACATGTACCTATTAATAAATTAACCTTATTAAGTATGGCCGGATCATTGCAGGGTCTTAAACGATGTATAAAGGGTTTGAAAATAAAGCTACTTACTTGATCGGTCAGTGCAATAGTAATAGCTACCGAAAGAAGCCATTTCCATGCCTTCCACCCCCATTTATAGAAAACATATCCTATTAGTGCTATATAAAAGGGGAACCAGTGCTCAGAAGTGCGCATCCATGGCAACAATGAATCGAAGAAAGTATTGGTCCAATGCCCATTAATTAGCTTAAATAAGGCCTGGTCTGCCTGCTCCAAAGATGCCCCAATGTCTAGTATCATGCCATAAAGATACAAGGAAGTGCAAAAATTTAAAGTAAATTTGCCGAACCAATTTATAAAGTAAAAAAGAGCAGCTATGTCACTTATTAAGAGTATTTCAGGATTTAGGGGCACTATTGGGGGCAAACCCAATGACAACCTTACTCCTATCGACATTGTTAAGTTTGCTTCTGCCTATGGCAGTTGGCTTCTCCATAAAGGGCCTGGCAAGAAAAAAGTAGTGGTGGGCAGAGACGGAAGAATAAGCGGGGAAATGGTGGAACTATTGGTAGAACAAAGCCTTTTGGCCTTAGGTATAGATGTGATTCATCTGGGATTAAGCACCACACCCACTGTTGAAATGGCCGTGGTTTTTGAAAAAGCAGATGGTGGTATTATTCTTACAGCTAGCCATAACCCTAAACAGTGGAATGCTTTAAAACTGTTAAATGAAAAAGGAGAGTTTGTAAGTGGTGAGGAGGGGAAAACCATTTTAACATTAGCTGCTAACGAAGATTTCAATTACGCAAGCATAGATGATTTAGGAAAAATAATTTCAAATAACGATAGTCTTGAAAAACATATTCAAGCCATTCTTGATTACCCATTAGTAGATGTGAATGCTATAAAAACAGCTAATTTTTCTGTGGTGGTAGATGCTATTAATAGCTCTGGTGCTTTTACAGTGCCTGCCTTACTAAAAGCCATTGGAGTAAATGATATTACCGTATTAAATGAGGATATGCATGGCAATTTTGCGCATAACCCAGAACCTTTGAAAGAACATCTTACTGAACTTTGTGATACAGTAATTACAAAAAAAGCAAGTTTGGGAATTGCAGTAGACCCAGATGTAGACCGCCTATGTTTTGTAAGTGAAAATGGAGAATTATTTGGAGAAGAATATACCCTAGTGGCTGTTGCCGATTTTATTTTACAAAATAAAAAAGGAGCCACTGTTAGTAATTTATCATCTACACGTGCTTTAAGAGATGTCACTGAAAAATACGGTTGTAGCTATTTTGCAAGTGCTGTAGGAGAAGTGAATGTGGTGCATAAAATGAAAAGCGAAAAAGCAGTCATTGGCGGAGAAGGGAATGGTGGTATTATTGTACCTGATTTACATTATGGAAGAGACGCCCTTATTGGCATTGCTTTGTTTTTAACGCATTTGGCGAAAACTAAAATGACAGCTTCAGCTTTAAGAGCCAGCTACCCTGCTTATTTTATGAGCAAGAAAAAAATGGATATTGACACATCCTTATCGCTTAGTAAAATATTTGATGTACTCGCTACAAAATATGCAGCCTTCCCTATTAATAAAGAAGATGGCTTTAAAATTGATTTTGAAAAAGAATGGGTACATCTTAGATCTAGTAATACAGAACCTATTATACGCATTTATACAGAAGCCCCCTCTCAGGCAGCTGCCGATAAATTAGCGGACGAGATTATTTCAATTATAGCCACAATTAACTAACTTAGAAAAAGTTTAGAATCTACATTATAGACTAGTTATATATAGATACATGGAAAGAATTTATTTTGATAATGCAGCTACCACTTCATTAGACCCCTTGGTCTTAGAAGCCATGATGCCTTATATGACTGAAAAATTTGGCAACCCCTCTTCTATTTATAGTTATGGGCGTGAGACCAGAATGGCCATTGAGCAAGCTAGAAAACAAGTTGCTAAAATTTTAGGCGCTCGTCCTGCAGAAATTTTCTTTACTAGTGGAGGCACTGAAAGCAGTAATACTGTTTTACATGCAGCCATGGAAAATCTGGAATGCAAACATATTATTAGCTCTCCCATCGAACACCATGCTACCCTTCATACAGTAAGCCATTTAGCTAAAAAATATAATGCAAAGCTTAGCCTCGTAAACATTCTTCCCAATGGACATATAGACACCCTCCACTTAGAAGAACTACTTGCCGCGTCCATTGAAAAAACCATTGTAAGCATTATGCATGCCAACAATGAAATTGGCAATATGATTGACTTAACAGAAGTAGGTGGCATTTGTAAAAAATACAATGCCTATTTCCATAGCGATACCGTTCAAACCGTAGGTCATTTCCCTTTTGACTTAGCCAATACCCCTGTTGATTTTATAACAGGGGCTGGACATAAGTTTCATGGGCCTAAAGGAGTAGGCATATTATACATTAGTGAAAACATAAAGATTAACCCTTTATTACATGGCGGGGCGCAGGAAAGAAATATGCGCGCGGGTACTGAAAATTTATATGGCATTGTAGGATTAGCCAAGGCTTTAGAAATGGCTACTGAAAATTTTGAAAAAGACAGTGCTACCATTGCTGGTTTAAAAAAATATATGCACGATGAACTGGTGAATAAAGTTCCAGGGGTGAGTTTTAATGGCGACCCTTTTGGCAAAAGCCTTTACACTACTTTAAGCGTTAATTTTCCTAAGTCGGAAAGAACAGAAATGATTTTATTTAATTTAGACATTCAAAATATTTGTGCTAGTGGCGGAAGCGCTTGTTCTAGTGGCGCACAAACAGGCTCGCATGTTATACAGGCGCTACATAAAGGAAGTAACGATGTCACTGTTCGTTTTTCTTTCTGCAAACACAATACAAAAGCTGAAATTGATACAGTAGTAGCTACTCTATTAACTATCTTATAAATTAATTCTAAACAAACTTCAATAAAAAAGGTCCTCCGATTTGTCGGAGGACCTTTTTTATTGTTATGAATTTGTAATATTTAAATTTAATACGCTTCTGCAATACTCTATTTAGCAATATTGCATTAAGTACTATTTCATTGCTGCAAAGTCTTGACTCATTTTAGTAATGGCTGCTATTAACTGATAAGTTGTTAAGGCGTCTTGAACAAACACGATTTGCTTATTGCTTAAGCTATTAGGCTTGTTTTGATAAGCATTCTCAATGTTTTGCATAAACTGATCTTCGGACATTGGATCGCCCAAGGATTTATAATAAGCAATTGATTGATTTAAATCTTTTAATACTGAGCTAGAAATTTTATTAGCAACATTCATTTCACCAGCAGCATAACATGATTGTAATAAAATATAAGAAAAATAGTTATGTTGATTGCCTCTATTTGAAGTCATACCATAAGGGAAACTCTTCTCATTCGTTTCGCTATCTAATTTTCTGATAATTTGTCTAGCGCTGTCTAATTTACCCTCGCTCACTAAGGCTTGAGCCACTTGCGCAATGGTTAAACGAATTGAATTTAAATGTCTGCGATTTTCTTCATCAAAGTATACATTTGGATTTTTTGCATTTCCAAAAGTGAACTTCGTCATAATATTTTTATAGGAAACATCGGCATCAATACCTTGAACCATTGCCGGCACTAATTGATAAGACATGCCTGTTTGACGCACAAACTTATCTAATCCCATCTCTTTTAATTCTTGTGTAGAAGTAAAGCATATAGGTCTCTTGAATTGAGAAGTAGCAATAATGGCATAAATAGCCATTTCATTTTTAAGTAAATACTGTCTATTCGGATTGAAATCAATTAATAATTCATCTAATAGGCTATCAGTAGGTTTTGCAATACCTGATGCTAGTGCATTCGCCTTATTGACAGGTATTTTAAACTTATGGGTAGGAAATATATTCACAGGCCCTTCTTGTGTACTGGCTTGGTATTTTCCTAAAGGATCTGCTATAACATTTCTAAATACAGAATCTAAATCATGGTAAGTAGCATCCCCAAAACCAGGCACTGCATTGAAATAGGCTACATTTAATTTATTACCCATTACTTGTTCTTCGGTAAATATAAGATCGAATTTATCACTCTTATTTACTTTATATCTAAGCTCTTTCATATACCAATCAGAGCCCAATAAACTATTCACCACCACGCGCACATCGGTTCTAATACCTTCTACTTCTTGTGCATACCATAAAGGGTAAGTATCGTTGTCTCCAAAAGAAAATAAGATGGCATTCGGAGGACAGCTTTCTAAATAATTACGCGCTAAATCACGTGGTAATGTTTTTTGACTTCTATCATGGTCATCCCATTCTTGTTGGGCCATTAATGCCGGTACCGCTAAAAACGAAATAACGGTAGCCGCAATAGCTGCCATTTTTTTATTTAAGAATTTCTCTAACCAAATAGCAATTTGCAAAACGCCCAATCCAATCCAAATAGCAAATGCATAGAAGGACCCTACATAGGCATAATCACGTTCACGTGGTTGTAAACTTTGTTGGTTCAAATAAATAACAATGGCAATACCTGTGAAAAAGAAAAGTAGTCCAGTGACTATAAAATCTTTTTTATTTTTTTGGTATTGAAAGATAAATCCAAGAATACCTAAAATGAAAGGCAGCATAAATAAAGAATTATGCGCTTTATTATTGATCTTGATACTATCTGGCAATTTAGATTGGTCGCCAAAAATGAAATTATCAATGAAAGAAATACCTGTGCTAAAATTACCATCTCTTACATTTCCAAAACCTTGTAAATCGTTTTGCTTACCTGCAAAATTCCATAGGAAATAACGCAGGTACATAAAGCCAAATTGGTAATTAGTGAAATACTTTACATTGTCTCTTAAAGTAGGAGGTGTTCCGTCTTCCACTCCTGCAAAGGCTTTAAAGGTTTCCATCTGACCTCTGTCATTGTCAGAGTCCCACATTCTTGGAAACAAGTGAGCTGATGGCGCAGAAGACCAATCTCTTTTAAAGTTTTTACCAGCAATCTCATAAGTAGTTTTTGCTTTCACGTATTGATCTCCATTTTCTACATTCTCCACTTTGTCAACATAATCTGGTCCAAATAAAATAGGCCAATCACCATACTGCTCTCTTCCTAAATAACCCATTAAGGTAACTGGATTGTCTACATTGTACATATCTACAGAAGGATCGGCATTAGAACGCACCATGGTGGTTAAATAACTGGTATAGCCTAATAAGAAAAAGCTAGTACACCAGATACCTAATTTTAAAAAGTAAAGACCTTTTTTATTGGCATATCGAATACCTAGGGCTAAAATAACAGCTACTAAAACGAAGAAGAATATAAAACCAGTAAAGAAAGGTAGCCCCATTGAATTCACAAAATTAACATCAAAGGCACCGGCCCATTTAATAGTATATTGAATCAAAAATACTTGTACAAAACCTGTTATCACCACGCCAATTAAAAAAGCGACTAATCCACCCATTAAGCTTGGCTTGTATTGTCTGAAATAATACACCATTACAATGGCTGGTATGGTCAATAAGTTCAATAGATGCACTCCAATGGAGACACCCATGATATAAAAAATAAAAATGATCCATTTGTCGGCACCAGGTTCACCAGCTTTATGTTCCCATTTTAAAATAGCCCAAAAAACCAAGGCGGTGAAAAATGAACTAAGTGCATAAACTTCTCCCTCTACTGCACTATACCAAGCGGTATCGCTGAAGGTATAGCCTAAAGCACCTACCACACCCGCACCCATTATTAAAATAATTTGTTGAGTAGTTAAGGCTACCTCTTTGCTCGTCTCCACCATTCTTTTGGCAAAATGGGTAATGGTCCAAAATAAAAATAGAACGGTAAAACCACTTGCCAGCGCACTCATGGTATTAACTGCCTTTGCGGCCGTTAAAGGATTGTCTCCAAAAAGTATAATAAATACACGACCTAATAATACAAACATTGGCGCTCCCGGAGGATGTGGAATTTGTAATTTATAGGCACTGCTAATAAACTCACCAGCATCCCAAAAACTACCTGTTGCCTCAATTGTCATTACATAAACTGTACATGCAATTAAAGTGACGATCCAACCCGTCCAATTATTAATTTTCTTAAAGTCCATTTTGAGTGTTTTATTAGTTGCAAACTTAATTGAAACTAGCCAAAATGGGAAATTAATAGACCCATAATAGGGGCTTTAAGTATATTTTAAGATTTCCCCATTCCCCCTAGGTTTTTTATCTTTGAGCCCTCATGCAGAAAAACCAATCGGTCGCTTTTCATACTTTAGGCTGTAAACTCAATTTTTCAGAGACTTCCACCCTTTCTAGACAATTAGAGAAGGAAGGCTTCGAAAAAAAGGCCTTTACAGAGAATGCCGATATATATGTGATCAATACTTGTTCTGTCACCGAAAATGCAGATAAGGAATGTCGTCAGTTGGTGAGAAGAATACAAAGATTGGCCCCAGAAAGTTTTGTGGTTATTACTGGTTGCTATGCACAATTAAAGCCTAAAGAAATTGCTGAAATTCCCGGCGTGGATTTAGTATTAGGCGCTTCAGAAAAATTTAACCTTGTTTCTCATTTAGCCAATCTAACCAAGGGCGATGCCACTAAAATTTGTAGTTGCGATATTGATACCGTTACCGATTTTAAAAGTTCTTATTCAGTAAATGATAGAACCCGTACTTTTTTAAAAGTGCAAGACGGCTGTGATTACAGTTGTACTTTTTGCACCATACCCATGGCCCGCGGTAAAAGTAGAAGTGACCGTATTGAAAATGTAGTAGCCGATGCACAGTCCTTAGCAAGTAATGGGGTGAAAGAAATTGTATTAACCGGAATTAATTTAGGCGATTTTGGAAAAAGTGAAGAAGGCGGAAAAAAACATACAGAAAATTTCTTTGATTTACTAAAAGCCCTTGAAAAGGATACCACCATGCCTAGGTATCGTATTTCTTCTATTGAGCCGAATTTACTCACCAATGAAATAATTGAATTTGTTGCAGGTAGTAAACGCATCATGCCTCATTTTCATATTCCTTTACAAAGCGGGTCCGATGCAGTTTTGAAATTAATGCAAAGAAGATATACCCGTGACTTATACCAAGAAAGAGTGGACCTGATTAAAAAAATAATGCCTCATGCTTGTATTGGAGTAGATGTGATTGTGGGCTCTCCCGGTGAAACAGAAGACTATTTTAAAGAAAGCCTTGAATTTATTCATGCATTAGATATTGCTTATTTGCATGTATTTACCTATTCTGAAAGAGCGGCTACCAAGGCCTTGACCATTAAGCCCATTGTACCTATGCAGGAGCGTCATGAAAGAAATAAAATACTTAGGAATTTATCTTATCAAAAATTACAATACTTCACAGAATCCCAAAGAGGAAGTACAAGAAAGGTTTTATTTGAATCACCTAAAGTGAATAAAGAAGATGAATCCATTGTAATGCTAGAAGGATTTACTGATAACTATATAAAAGTGGAAACGCCTTTCCGTGCCGAGTGGAGCAATGAAATAATTGATTGGAAATTAGTGTAGAGATACTTCAGAAGCTTTGAACTCTACAATCATCATCATATTTATACTTTCCAACTTCACATAAACCGATTTTTTACTCGTCTTTACCACTTCTCCCCTCTGTCCCATAAATAACCCCTGATTAATTTCCACCTTAGTGTGAGCAGGTATATTGGCCATATCCACTACTTGAATAGTGGCATCGGATTGCCCTAAGTATTTACGAATTGCTTCAATTTCATTATCTCTTATAATAGCGGGCTTTCTTAAAAAGTACAAAAAATTAACAACTCCTATGGTTGATAAAATTTTTGTATGGTCTTCTTTGCTAGCTTTAATGAAAACATAAGATCTAAAAAGTGGCTCTTCGATAATTTTTTTTCGATCAGACCATTGTCTTTCTCTTTTTTGAACAGGGCACCAACTCTCAAAACCATTTTTAGTCAATAAGCCGTCTACCTTTTTCTCCCACTTAGACTTTGTATATATAACATGCCAAGTTTTAACATTGGCTCCAGTTTCTACTTTCATAGTCCTCTATCCTTTTTTAGCGATTAAATTAGGCTTAGCAAACGCTGTAATTAATTTACTAGACTCATTTACTTGAATATCCTTAGCAACCATCTTCAACCAAGCCTGGTATCTTTCTTGTTTTGTTTTATCTGGATTATTATAAAACTTTTCATAATCTGCTTTCAAAGCGCTCACCGTCATAGGTGTCTTTAATTTCAAAATATTTTCATTTTGTTGAATAACATTTTGAATTTCTTTTTTATACTGTCTGTATTTATTAATCTCCAAAGCCACCGACTTGTCTACTTGTGCAGATACCCATTGCAAGTTTTTCTTAAATCGAATGGTAGCAGTATCGTTCTTGATTTTATTATTTGCTTTAGCAGCAATGGTAGCAATTTCATTTGAACTTGTCCAAGGAGAGAACTTAGCGCGCTCCATTTCATCCCATGGCAAGGCAGATGGATTGTCTTTTTCACGGTATTTCAAATACTCATAGTCATCTGGGAAAACGACATCTGGCACGACCCCTTTTCTTTGTGTAGAACTTCCAGTCACTCTATAAAATTTTTGAAAGGTTAATTTCACCGCGCCATATTCAGTTTGAATACCCATCGCATCTAATGGTTTTCCGAAGGCTACATTTCTTTGCACCGTTCCTTTACCATAACTAGAAGTGCTTCCTACAATTAAACCTCTTTTATAATCTTGAATAGCTGCTGCAAAAATTTCACTGGCAGAGGCGCTAAACTCATTCACCATTACTACCAATGGACCATCATATAAAATACCAGGCGTTTCATCAGCTAGTATTTGTGACCTGCCTTCTTTACTTCTAATTTGAACAACAGGTCCTTTATCAATAAACATACCTACCATTTGTACTACTTCATATAAAGAACCACCTCCATTATACCTAACATCAATGATAATTCCTTTTACTTTTTCTGCTTTTAGTTTTTCTACTTCCTTCGCAATATCTTTTGAACTTCTTGCACCATCTTCTCTTTCAAAATCGGCATAAAAATCGGGCAGTAAAATATAGCCAATTTTTTCATTGCCATTTTGAATAACAGCACTTCTTGCAAAACCTTCATCTAAAACAATTTTTTCTCTAATTAAAGCAACTACTTTAGTATTCCCATCTGGCTTTCTAACAGTTAATCTTACTTCAGTACCTAGGTCTCCTCTAATTAATTTTACGGCGTCAGTGGTTTCATATCCAGTCACATCCACTGGCTCTTCCGCGCCTTGTGCAATTTTTACAATAACGTCGTTCACTACTATGAGTCCCGACTTCCAAGCAGCGCCGCCTGGCTGAACACTTGCAATCTTTACCCCATTATCATCCTGCGTTAACTGGGCACCAATGCCATAAAAAGTGCCACTCATTTGCTCAGTGAAGGATCTTTTTTCAACAGGCGCGAAATAATCGGTATGTGGATCCATTAAACCCGTGATGGTATTTAAAAAAGATTCAAATCTTTTTTCTTTATCAAAAGTTTTTTCTAAAAGTCCAAACCTTTTGATATAATTTTTCTTGATGGTCGCGCGCGCATCCGCTTCTAACTCCATATCTGTTTTTACAATGAAATTATCTTTAACAGTATCTTTTATTTTAGAGGTATCGGCTACTGCTTTTTCTGCTTTCGCCTTTGCATGCTTTTCTCTATCTTCAATTAAACTAACATACCTATCTAAAACTTTATACTTAATAGCTAGGTTCCATCTTTTCACTCTTTCTGCTTCATTTTTTGCATAGCTCATTTTATCGGTATCTACCATTAAAGAGTCATCGGTGGTGAAATCGAATGGCTTGTCAATAACAGATTCAAAAATGGCTTTAATTTGTTTTGCCCTTCTTTCATAAATAGCATTAGCAGCTGGTTCAAATAGAATAGTTGCTCCATGTATTTCATCATCAATACTTGTCGCAAAAACTTTTAAGGAATCAATATCTGATTGAAGTAAAATATTTTTTTCAGGATCTAAGTTTTTTAAATACGCGTCAAAAACTTCTTTCGAAAATTTATCATCAATCACCCTTGGGCTATAATGCTCACTTTCTAATAAGCGACCTACTGTAGACAATAGTTTTCTGTGTCTAATTTCTGAAGTTTCTGAATTAGCGGTTTTGAAGGTGTTGAAAGCGAAAAACAACCCTCCTACTAATACTAAAGTGGCAAAAAATTTCCACTTATTTTGTTTTACGTATGTCATAATCTCGTGCATGAAGTATTTCAAAAATAGTATAAAATGCCTATCATAGGACTATAATTGAAATAAAGCCATCATTTTTGTGACAAATTTATAAAAACATCGAAAACTTCTTTCTTTGGTTCCTTATTTAACGTATTTTTGCGACCCTAAATGGAGGGCGTAGCTCAGTAGGTTAGAGCGACAGTTTGTGGATCTGTAGGTCGTGGGTTCGAGACCCATCGTTCTCCCCAAAACCTATCCTTTCCGAGCATTCGGGCGAAGGATAGGTTTTTTATGTTAACTAGTTTTGTATGCATATTGTTTTATTGCCTTTATTAGTGGCCTGCTTTGGCTGGCTTATTAGCTGGGGCTTTATTAAAATCATTTTCTTCCCTCATCAAAGCATACGCTTGGCCGGAAGGCAATGGCAAAGTCTTTTTTCAAAAAAGGCAGGTCAAATTTCAATTGATCAAATACTACCT
Organism: Sediminibacterium sp.; assembly: GCA_044352855.1. Classification (GTDB taxonomy): domain Bacteria; phylum Bacteroidota; class Bacteroidia; order Chitinophagales; family Chitinophagaceae; genus Sediminibacterium. The sequence continues at coordinate 99,413 of JBILDC010000004.1, forward strand.
GAATTAACGCAGGGTGATAGCTTTCAAAAATTACTTCCTTTTATAGACGCCAAATTGGATGAATTTTTTAAAGAAAGGCTGATCCAAAAAATGCCCATTATTTCTATGTTTATTGGAGATAAAACAATTGCCCAACTAAAAGAAGTCTTCTTGGAAGAGCTAGCGCAAATTTTTCCTGCACTTCTATCCCAATTTACGCAATCAACAGCTTCTGCCTTTTTGTTGAACATAGAGACCAAATGGTCTAAAAAAATTGAACAATACTTGCTAAAAGCCAGTCAAAAAATAAGAATTATGGCATTCTGCCTAGGTTTTATTTGGGGCCTAATTTTACAATTCATTTTAAGTACAGTATAAATTGCCGTTTATACATTCTAGCTACCATCCTTAGAGATTATGGCAGATATTTGCAACTTAAATAAACCCAGGAAACAAAAACGCATCCAAGTAGTATGAAAAATATATTTATCCTTATTTCTTTTTTATTTATTCAAATGAGTTCCAACGCGCAAATTCCTGCATCGGTTGCAGCTAGAGCGGGTGGAGGGGCTACTATGAATCAGGGCCATTTTTATGGTAAAATAGTTGACGAGAGTAATAAAGGAATCGAAGGTGTTACACTTCAAATAAAAGGAAGCAAATTCGACCCTATTACCAAAAAAACAACAGATGCCATTTTAGGTACCATGTTAACAGCCTCGAATGGAGATTTTAGTTTTGAAAACTTACCTGTGATGGGAAATTTCAAACTAAGCATTTCTAGTGTAGGTTATAAAAAATTAGAAAAACAAATAAGCTTTGGCATTAAAATGGGAGGCGGACAAAGTATGCAAGCAATGATGGCCTTAGTGGATAAAGATTTAGGCAATATTAAATTAGAACAAGATGCTACTCAATTACAAAGTGTCACTGTAACAAGCTCTGCAAAGCCACAATTTGAAATGGGCATTGATAGAAAAATTTTCAATGTTGATAAAAACTTAGCTAGCACAGGTCAAACTGCAGTGGAAGTGATGAAAAACATTCCTAATTTAAATGTAGACATTGATGGCAATGTAACATTAAGAAATGCAACACCTACCTTATTAATTGACAACCGCCCTACTACTTTAACCATGGATCAAATTCCGGCAGACATTATTGATAAAGTAGAAATCATTACCAATCCTTCGGCTAAATATGACGCATCAGGCGGTAATGCTGGAATTTTGAATATTGTATTGAAAAAGAATAAGAAGAACGGTTATAATGGAGGCTTTAGAACGGGTGTGGATATGCGTGGCAGAATTACCTCAGGGGGCGATCTAAACTTGAGATCCAATAAAATTAACTTTTCGGCAAGTGGCAATCTTAGAAATAATAAATCAATCAGTACTATTGACAACTATCGAGACATTCTTTTAACACCTACACCAAATAGTATTAGTACTTATACAGACAATATTGGTTTAAGTGCCTTTTCATTTTATAGAGCAGGATTTGATTATTTAATTGACAATAGAAATACTTTCTCCCTTTTTGGAAATATTGTAAAAGGAGATTTTGAAAACTCCTCTTCTCAAACAATCGACTCCATTTTTAATGGCGTCAACAGAGATAATAATATAGCGCTTAATAATAACTCTATATTTTCATTTTTAAATAAAGGAACTCAAGCGAGCTTCAAACATTTATTTGCAGAAGCAGGTCACGAATTGAGTGCAGATTTTAATTACAATGAAAGCACCAATGACAATAACTCTTTAATCAATTCATCTATTATTAATCAAAGAACCATTGGATCTGGATATAATAAGAATTATACTTCTAATATTGATTATGAAAGATTATTGAAAAATGATGTCAAATTTGAAGCGGGAATTAGAATGAATAATCGCAGCGAATTCAATGCAAGAGACCAATTTAGAGATGAAATATTAGTAAATAGCATTAGTAATCAACTAAAATACAATGAACAAGTTTTAGCTGCTTATACCAACTTAGGAGGAAAAAAAGATAATCTTAGTTATCAACTTGGATTCAGGGTTGAAAATAGAGAGTATACAGCGATCGTATTGAATAAGCAAGGACAGGATTCTTTACCATCAAAAGTTAAGTTACCCTTCTCTTTGTTCCCTAGTGCATTTATTAGTTATAAATTAAACGATAAAACTGATGTACAGCTTAATTACTCAAAGCGTATCAATGCACCCAATGCATTCCAATTACAACCATTCGCAGATTATAGCGATCCATTAAATATCTCAGTAGGTAATCCAACATTGAAACCTCAGTTCACACATTCATTTGAAATGGCCTATAATAATGTATATAAAAAGGGGTCAAATTTACTCGCAACTGCTTATTATAAATACAGCACAAACTTAATCACCAACTATATCTATAAGGATATCAACCCTATCAACAATGATAGCGCTTTTTATAGCTCATTTATCAACGCCAATACCTCCAAAGTATTTGGTTTAGAAATTAGCAATAAAACAGCCATTACTAAATGGTGGGATTTGAATCTAAGTTTTAACTTATTCAAATCAGAAATTAATTCAACCATTATTGGTCAAGATGTGAACAACAACTTAACAAGCTGGTTTAGTAAAATGAACAATAACTTTAAACTAGTAAAAGGCTTGTCCCTACAATTTAGTGGGCAATACCAAGCTAAGACCATTCTACCTCCAGGTGGTAATTCAGGCGGTGGTGGTGGCGGTAGAGGCGGTGGAGGATTTGGCGGTGGAGGATTTGGCGGACCACAGTCAACAGCACAAGGATACAATTTACCGAATTATGAATTTGACTTAGCCATCAGAAAAGATTGGACCTTGAAAGGCGGTAAAACTGCATCATTGACTTTAAGTGCAAGTGACGTATTTAAAACAAGAGTCATCAAGACGTATTCAGAGAGTTTATACTTTACACAAAATGTTACAAGAACAAGAGACCAACAGTTCTTTAGATTAAATTTCTCTTATCGATTCGGAAAATTTGATGTGAATTTATTAAAACGCAAGAGTAGTAAATCAGAAGATGGAGGCGGAATGGACAATATGCCTCCTCAATAATGAATAATAAATAGGTAATTGGAAATAGATAATTAGATTTTTTTAAAAGATAGTTATACAATTGTAACCCAGAAGTGAACCCTAAAAAGTTTATTTCTGGGTTTTTCCTTCTAGCATAGGTACAAAAGAAAAAGTATCAAACTTCTCTTGCTTTACAGAGCCATCCCTTTTTTTAGTAAGCCTGAGCATTCTTTGTGCTCCATCGGATTCATCTAAAGGAATAATCATCTTACCACTTACTTTTAATTGAGCCCATAATTTTTCGGGTATCTTGGGTGCAGCTGCAGTTATTAAAATTTTATCAAAGGGTGCTAATAGAGGAAGTCCTTCAAAACCATCTCCAAAGAAAAATTGTATGTTGGGATACTGCTCTTTAAAAAGAAAAGTAGGCGTTTGTTCAAACAACTGCTTCTGTCTTTCAATGGTGAATACCTGTGCGCCCATGGCGGCTAGTACCGTAGTTTGATACATACTCCCAGTGCCTATTTCAAGCACTTTCTCCCCCTTCTTAATTTGCAGTAATTGTGTTTGATAAGCCACCGTATAAGGTTGGGAAATGGTCTGGTCGGCGGCTATAGGAAAGGCGCGGTCTTCATAGGCAATTTTATCAAAGGCAGAGTCTAAAAAATAATGCCTAGGTATAGCATGAATGGCTTCCAATACTTTTAAATCGGTAATGCCTTTCTCCTTTAAAATTTCTACTAATTTTTTGCGAAGTCCTTTATGCAAATAAGTATCTACTAAATCTTCCCATTTTCTCATGCTATTAATTTAATTGCATTGATGAAATGATGGCCTTGATTTTATCTTGGAGCATTTGATAAGTATTATCAAAACTTGCTTTGTCTCTCAACTTTGTATTGACGCTAAAGTAAAATTTTATTTTAGGCTCTGTGCCACTAGGTCTGGCTGAAATTTTAGTTCCATTGGCTGTTATAAATTGCAGCACATTGCTTTTCGGTAGTTGAATTTTCCAAGTCTCCCCTGTTTCCAGATTTTTACCTACCTGTAATTCATAATCCAATAAGGTGGTCACCGCTTCTCCATCAATTAATGTAGGAGGTGACTGTCTGTAGTCTTCCATCATCTTCGCAATCTCCGCCTGACCATTCATTCCTTTTTTAGTAATGCTAATTAAGCTTTCATAGTAAAAACCATATTGCACATAAAGCTCAATGAGTTTATCAAATAAGCTTCTGCCTTTCGCTTTTTCATAAGCAGCCATTTCACATAATATAGCAACAGCACTTACTGCATCCTTGTCTCTAATTTGATCTCCAATCATTAAACCAAAACTCTCCTCTCCTCCAATAATATAATTTTCTTTCCCTTCTTTTTCTTTGACTAATTCTGCTACCCATTTAAAACCCGTTAATACATTATAACAGTTCACCTTATTTTGCTTAGCCACTTCATTAATCATAGCAGTAGTCACAATAGTGGTAATGACCATATCGTTTTGCTTAGCAATCCCTTTTGCCTTGCGCGCCTCCATCATATAGGCAAAGGCTAGAACGGCTGTCTGATTTCCATTCATAAGTACCCAGTCACCCTGATGGTTTTTTACGCCCACACCTACTCTATCGGCATCGGGGTCGGTTCCTAGCACAATATCTGCATCCATGGCCTTCGCCTTGGCTAAACCTATGCTCATGGTTTCACTTTCTTCAGGATTTGGATAACTCACTGTTGGAAAATTACCATCAGGTATGGACTGTTCTTCTACAATATGTACATTGGTAAATCCATAAGCAGCTAAAACTTTTGGCACTAAAGTAATACCTGTGCCATGTATGGGTGTATAAACAATTTTTAAATCGTGTTGCTTAGCAATTACTTCCGGATACACACTTAAGGTTTGAAGCATTTTTGTATAAGCTTCATCCATGGAAGTTCCAATAAGTTCAATATTGGCAGCTCCTCCTTCCCATTTCACATCATCAATAGACTGTATAGCTTCCACTTCAGTAATTACATTTTTATCATGGGGAGGGACTAATTGTCCGCCATCATTCCAATAGGCTTTATAGCCATTATATTCTTTAGGATTATGAGAAGCGGTACAAACTACGCCCGCTTTTGCCCCAAGGGTTCTAATGGCAAAACTTAATTCAGGGGTGGGTCTTAGGGCTTCGAATAGATAAACTTTAATACCATTGGCAGCAAATACTTGGGCAGTAGTTTCTGCAAAAAATCTTGCATTATTTCTAGAATCATGGCCTACTACCACTGAAATTTTTTCACCAGAATATGTCTTATTTAAATAATTCGCAAAACCTTGGGTTGCCATACCAATGGTGTACTTATTTATTCTATTGGTACCTACTCCCATAATACCTCTTAAGCCCCCCGTTCCAAATTCAAGGTTTCTATAAAAACTATCAGCTAATTCATCCCCTGATTTTAACTGCATCGCAGTAATAGCATCCTTAGTGGCCTGGTCATAATTACCAGTTAACCACTGTTCAACTTTTTGGGCTATTGTCAGACTCATATTTACACTAATTAAAAAGCAATTTTAAGCAATAATTGCAAGTTATCCAATTAAGTAGGCATTTTAGATTTTTGGCTTTCAAAAATGGGTTAAATTTGTACTAGTTTTGATCATTCAATTACCATTATGGCTATCATAGCGCAAATCCTCTTTACTATTCTTACCATTACGGCACTCTATCTTTTTGGCAAGAACTTACTTAAGATTAGAAGAAATATCTTAATAGGTAAAGCAGGTTTTCTGAATGACCAAAAAGCAAGGCGCTGGAAAAATGTTTTTTTATTAGCATTGGGTCAAAAGAAAATGTTTAAAAAACCTATCGTTGCTATTTTACATTTAATTCTATATGTTGGTTTTATCATTATCAATATTGAGCTGCTTGAAATTATGGCCGATGGCATGCTAGGTACACACCGAATTTTTGAAAGCTATTTTGAAAAAATGGGAGCAGCTTCTTTCTACTATTTTATTATTAACAGTTTTGAAATATTGGCAGCCTTGGTACTTCTGGCTTGTATTATCTTTTTAGTAAGAAGAAATATGCTAAAACTAAAAAGGTTTATGAGTAATGACTTAGCAGGTTGGCCCCGTTCCGATGCGAATTATATCTTAATAGCTGAAATTATTTTAATGGGTTTATTTCTAACTATGAATGCAGCCGATACTGAAACTCATTTTATAATTTCCTCTAGCCTTCAACCTTTATTCAGTGGTATAAACGCTGATACACTTTTTATTATTGAACATACGGCTTGGTGGTTGCATATTATAGGTATTTATATTTTTATGAACTACCTACCTTATTCAAAACACTTACATATTATTCTAGCTTTCCCTAATACATACTATGCACCTCTAACACCCAAGGGCATGATGCATAATATGCCTGAAGTACAAAATGAAGTATTGTATGCTATGCAGCCTGAACTAGCGCCTACTGACGCTGCTGCTCCTGCCAGCTTTGGTGCTAAGGATGTAATGGACTTAAGTTCAAAAAACTTAATGGACGCCTATAGTTGCACCGAGTGCGGTCGTTGCACTGCAGCATGCCCTGCCAACATCACAGGGAAATTATTAAGCCCTCGTAAAATTATGATGGCCACTAGAGATAGATTAGAAGAAGTGGGTAAGAATTTGGATTTGCATAAAAACTTTGTACCTGATAATAAGTCATTATTGCACGATTATATTACAGTGGAAGAATTAAGGGCATGTACTACTTGTAATGCTTGTGTGGAAGAGTGTCCAGTGAGTATATCTCCTTTAGATATTATTATGGAACTGCGTAGGTCACTCGTGATGGAAGAAAGTAACGCGCCACAGGAGTGGAATAGTATGTTTAGTAATATTGAAAATAATTTTGCACCTTGGAAATTTGCACCAGACGATAGAGACGCCTGGACAAAACAAGCATAAAAGAATATTTATGAAAGTAAGTACAATGGCAGAGATGATGGCAAGCGGACAAACCCCAGAGGTTTTGTTTTGGGTAGGTTGTGCAGGTAGCTTTGATTTACGAGCTCAAAAAATAACCAAGGCTTTCGCTACCATACTAGATAAAGCAGGTGTTAACTATGCTATACTTGGCAAAGAGGAAGCTTGTACTGGAGATCCTGCAAGAAGAGCGGGCAATGAATTTATGTTTCAAATGATGGCTTATCAAAATATTCAAATTTTGAATGGCTATTCTATAAAAAAAATTGTGACTACCTGCCCACACTGCTTTAATATTTTAAAAAATGAGTACCCTGTTTTAGGAGGGAATTATGAAGTCATTCATCATACCCAATTTTTACAAGAACTTATTGAACAAGGCAAGATTAAAATCACCGATAGCAATGAATGGAAAGGAAAGTCTATTACTTACCACGATAGTTGTTATTTAGGAAGGGCCAACGAAATTTACGAAGCTCCTAGAAAGGTCTTGGAAAGTTTGGATATGGAATTAAGAGAAATGAAAAGATGTAAGTCCAAGGGGCTATGCTGTGGTGCCGGTGGCGCACAAATGTTTAAAGAAGAAGAGAAAGGAGATAAAAGAGTGAATATGGAAAGAGCTGACGAAGCTATTGAAACTAAATCCGACTTTGTGGCAAGTGCCTGCCCTTTTTGCAATACCATGTTAAGCGATGGTATTAAAAACAGAGACAAAGAAGTGGGTACAGAAGTATTAGATATAGCTGAAATAATTGCAAAAGCAATCCAATAAGATTCAATTGATTTTAAATAAATAATAATGACCGTTGAATTAAAGACCATACTACCAGAGAATTTTCACCCTATATCCAAAGTCTGGATTTATCAAAGTAATAGAACATTTACTTTGCCAGAACTATTTCAAGCGGAAGAAATACTAGAAGCTTTTACGGATAACTGGAAAAGCCATGGTGCGCCCGTTAAAGGCTTTGCCACCATTTTGTATGGCCAGTTTATAGTGATTATGGCAGATGAGTCTCAAACGGGCGTGGGCGGATGTAGCACCGATAGCTCGGTGCATGTGATAAAGCAAATTGAGGTAATGAATAATGTACAAATGTTCAATAGAGAGCTCTTGGCTTTTTGGGTAAAGGATAAAGTACAGACTATTCCCCTCGCACAAGTAGGTTACGCTTTAGAAAATGGCATTTTAACAAAAGATACCTTATACTTTAATAATTTAGTAGCTAATAAAGCTGCCATGGAAAAAGATTGGTTACAACCTATTTCAGAAAGTTGGTTGGCTAAGAAATACATAAAGTAGTATTTCAAAGTTTGAAAAATATAAGCTACAAAAAAGCCTCCCATTCATTAGGAGGCTTTTTTATTAATAAATGATTTTAACTATTCGATTGCTTTTCTAATTTACGCTTTTTTAAAAAAACAAACACTGCTAGCCACTCTATTCCAATACCTGCGGCAAAAAGTAAAGTTTTTATTAATTCATATTTATTTGCAACTTCCAAAAAAACACCAATTAAAACCAAGGCCATTCCTAATAAAAATAGAGTCAATGGGCTTAAACTGTTAAGTGAGAATTTCATAAAATATTTGTTTTAAAATTATTCAATAAGGCCACTACATTTTCCTACTGCAAAAGCTGCATAACTTATTGCACATGGATTAAAGGTACATGCAAAATCGCAAAGCCAATCGTTTGAACAAGTATTTTTTGCTTCTTGATAATAGGCATTAAATTGAGCTTTAGAACATTTCCATGCAGCAAATGATTTTATATTTTTATTGTTTGCTAATACACTAGAACTTCGGCTATTTTCTATGGACGCCATTGGATCTGTAATTATTTTTTGATTGTCAAAATAATCATTTGCAAATTCTCTACCATTAGGCTCCTTGAAAATAACGCGTCCTTTTTTATTTCCCTTAAAGCCAATTTTTTCTCTAATAACAGATAAATCTATTTTTGTAACTAGATCAACTACATAAAATAAATCTGTAGTAGTAGAGTCGGTACCATCTAATGCAACATGTATACCACTTAGAGAACTAAACCCCTTAAATTTAATTTTATAGAAAACTGCATTTTTAAAATCGATTTTACTTTCTACTAGTTCACTAGACGCTAATAATTCTTTGACTTGATTATCTTGAATACTAATTATTGTAGTAGTTTCTACTTCTGGTAAAAGCTTATTTAAACTTTTAACTTCAAGATTAGCCTCTGGAGTTATTGGAATGGTGGGCTCTTTCTGACAAGCTTCTAATAAAAATAAGAAAGCTAAGACCATTGGAATGAACACTCTGTTGATTTGATTTTTTTTCATAATTATTAATTTAAAATTTGAGAATTAAAAATATAAAATTGAAAAACTCAAAAACAGCGTATTTATACGCAAAAAAGCCCCCCGATTTATCGGAGGGCTTTTAGTCTAAAAAATTATTTTTTACTAGTAGAACTTACTCTATTTTATAACTGCTTTAAGCGCTTTTACTAAGTCATCTCCTCTTAAGTCTCTACCAATAATAACGCCTTGAGGATCAATTAAGAAACTAGCAGGAATACTTTGAATACCAAACTTAACGGCTACTTCATTGTTCCAGTATTTTAAATCACTTACATGTGCCCATGCAAGGCCATCTTTTTTTATAGCTTCTAACCATCTTGCTTTATCCTGGTCTAAAGAAACACCTAAGACTGTGAATTTTTTATTTTTATATGCATTGTACGTTTTTACCACATTCGGGTTTTCAGCACGACAAGGGCCACACCAGCTAGCCCAAAAATCTACTAGTACATATTTACCTCTTAATGAGGATAAATTCAAGGGTTTGCCATTCACATCATTTTGCGTGAACTCAGGAAGTAAAGTGCCTATTTTTCCTACGCCCGAAGTTTGTAAAGTTTTTTCTATTACTTCTGCGAAAGTTCCTTTTTTGGCATCCCCTTCTAAAGCAGCATAATAATCAGTTAAAGTTTCTTTAACAGCTGGGAATATATTCGCCATTTGAAACAAGAAAAAAGTAGTTACAGGAGATTGATTATTTAATTTACTTGTACTCACATACTCAGCTATAATTTCTTGTGATTGTAATTCAGCTTGTTTACCAATAGAGTCTTTCTTAGTGGCCTCTTTTTCTGCCTGCGCTGCATTTAAACTTCCAAAATAACTAGACATGAGTGGGTCTAATTTTTTCATATAGGATTGATAAACATCTTGACTTGGTGAACCTTGGAATACAATTTCCTTAGGTGAATTTACATCCCCCTCCATACTGAAAATATCGTTACCAATAAATAATGGAATCTGTCCTTTTACGCCTTTAAAAGAAACTACATAAATACCAGTGGTTGCAAGCGTAGTTTTTAATTCAAATTTACCCCCTACTACAGTAGCCGTAGCAACTTCCTTATTAGCCATACCATCTAATAAACTTACTACAGTTTGGTCGGGCACATTTTTCATGTTGCCAGTCATTTGTAAAGACTGCGCAGTTAAATTCATGCTGCAAATGGCAAGCATTGCAACTACTAGTATTTTTTTGAACATTGTTTTCATATTAATATATTGAAAGATTAATTTATTCAGTTACGATATCAAAGATAAGCATTAAAATTTAGGGTTTTTGCCTTTGGGCTAAAACCTTGGCCACATCAGCCAATGTATAGCCCTTGGACTGTAAAAGTATCATGTAGTGAAACAATAAATCGGCCGATTCATCTAAGAATAACTGCTCATTACTGTCCTTAGCCTCAATGACCATTTCTACTGCTTCTTCCCCTACTTTCTGCGCTATTTTATTAATTCCCTTAGCAAACAAGCTTGCAACATAAGAGCTTGATGGATCTGCATTTTTTCTATCTGCAATGATTTGTTCTAATTTATTTAAAAAAGCGATACTCGTATTATTTTCCTCTCCCCAGCAAGTGTCCGTACCCATATGACAAACAGGACCTTCTGGACTTGCTTGAATCAACAAACTATCCTGATCACAATCCAAAGACATACTTATATAATTCAAGAAATTGCCACTCTCTTCCCCCTTGGTCCATAATCTATTTTTAGAACGGCTATAAAAGGTGACTTTACCAGAGGCAAGTGTAGCATCTACTGCTGCCTGATTCATAAAGCCCAACATTAAAACAGTTTTAGTATTAGCATCTTGCACAATGGCAGGCACTAGTCCGTCTGCATATTTTGTAAAATTGATATTCATAGTGAATGTGTTAGTTAGTTAGTTAGTTCTTTTATTTAGTTTGACGATTTAAATTTTTCTGTTACACTATTAAATTCTTATCGCAATCCCTTTATCGTTTAAATATTTTTTTAAATGGGGGATAGAAACTTCTTTGTAATGAAAAATACTAGCAGCCAATGCAGCATCTGCATTGCCTTCAGTAAATACATCATAAAAATGGGCTTCTGTCCCTCCGCCACCCGATGCAATAATAGGCACAGGTAAGGCTGAAGATAAAGCTGCTGTAATATCCAAGGCAAAGCCTTGTTTAGTGCCATCATGGTTCATAGAGGTTAATAAAATTTCACCCACACCAAGATCCACCGCTTTTCTAGCCCAGTCCATGGTTAAGGTATGGGTCTTTTCTCTGCCTCCTTTTAAATACACATACCAATTGCCATCGGCTTCTTGTTTTGTATCAATGGCCAATACCACACACTGACTTCCAAAGTTTTTGGCAAAACGATTGATGATAGCAGGGTTTTGAAAGGCCGCTGTATTAATAGAAATTTTATCGGCACCGTTTTGTAATAATATACTCACATCTTCTTCTGTTTGAATGCCACCACCTACCGTAAAAGGAATATTAATTTTATGTGCTACTTTATTCACAAGCTCACTCAAAGTTTTTCTTTTTTCTACGGTGGCTGTAATATCTAAAAAAACCAATTCATCTGCACCTTCACTTGCATAAAAAGCTGCTAGCTCTATAGGGTCACCTGCATCTCTTAACTGCTCAAAGTTCACACCCTTCACCGTGCGACCGTCTTTGATATCTAAACAAGGTATAATGCGTTTGGTTAACATGAATAGTATTCGTTAAAATAAAATGAATGAATGTATAAATGATTTAACTAAAATTGGCTAATTCCGAAATGGTAATTTTATTTTCATAAATAGCCTTACCCACAATAGCAGCGCTACATCCTATCTCCTCTAGCTCTATTAAATCATCTAAAGAACTTACACCCCCACTAGCAATTAGATGCAAAGCTGGAAATTGTTCTATAATTTTTTGATAAAGCTCAATGGAAGGGCCTTGTAATTTGCCGTCTTTTTTAATATCCGTACAAAAAATTTGTTTCACCCCTTTATCAATATAAGATTTCATAAAATCAAATACCGATATCTCCGTTTTTTCTAACCAACCACCAATGGCTATCTTTTCTTCAAACACATCGGCACCTAACATAAAAGTATTTGCTCCAAAGCGTTCAATCCACTCCTGAAACAATAATTCATTTTTCACTGCCAAACTTCCAATGGTAGCATAGGTGGCTCCCGTATCCAATACTGTTTTTAAAGTAGCTTCCGATTTAATGCCGCCTCCAAAATCTATTTTAAGTTCTGTATTATTGGCAATTTTTTCTAAAACCTTCCAATTTACTACCTGTCCAGCCTTGGCACCGTCTAAGTCTACTAAATGCAAACGCATTAAGCCAATACCTTCAAAAGCCTTCGCTACTTCTAAGGGATCTTCGTTGTAAATTTTCTTTTGCGCGTAATCGCCTTCGGTAAGTCTTACACATTTGCCTTCAATAATATCTATGGCGGGTATAATTTGCATTTAATTAATTATTTATTTGTTATCGTTTTATAATTTTTTAGTGCTGATATTTATTTTCTTTATTCTGCAATTATGTTTTATAGCAATAAAAAATTTTGAATGATTTGCTCCCCCACTAGGGCCGATTTTTCTGGATGAAACTGAACTCCATAAAAATTATCTTTATGTAAAGCACTACTATAGTCTTGAATATAATTTGAAGTGGCAATAGTATGCTTTCCTAAAGCAGCAAAATAACCATGTACAAAATAAGCGAAACTATTTTCTGCAATTCCTTTAAATAAGGGAGTCTTCAATGCAGTAATCGTATTCCAACCTATTTGCGGTATTTTAATACTAGTTTCTATTGTTTCAAATTGCTTTACTTGCTCCTCAAAAATACCTAAACAAGCAGTATCGTTTTCCGTAGAATGCCTACACATTAATTGCATACCCAAACAAATACCTAATACGGGTTGTTTCAAGTTAACAATAAGCTCGTCTAATTTTCTTTCTCTTAGGTATTGCATGGCAGTACTAGCTTCGCCTACGCCAGGAAAAATTACTTTATCCGCTGTTTGAATTTCTTGAATTGAATCAGTGACTAGGGCAGACACTCCTATTCTCTCGAGCGCATAAAGCACCGATTGAATATTACCTGCATTGTATTTAATAATAACTGTTTTCATTTTTTTGATTAAGCGCCCAAAACACTATTTAAAAATTGACTAGTACTAGTTTCAATATCGCCGCCCTTTGTTAACTGCTGAATATAAGCAGAACCAATAATGGCTCCTTGAGTATACACAGTAGCTGCATCAAAGGTAGCCTTATCCTTAATGCCAAAACCCACAAGTATGGGATTCTTTAATTGCATGGCTTGTAATTTTTGTAAATACTTGGCTACTACATTAAAGTCCTTGTCCTTACCCGTAGTAGCAGAAGAACTTACTGCATATAAAAACCCATTACTTAAGCTATCTAATTTTCTTACTCTTTGCTCAGGGGTTTCTGGAGTGACTAAGAAAATAAAGTCTAAGCCATTTTCCTTAATTATTATTCCATAAGACTGTTCAAATTCAAATAAAGGCAAATCGGGTAAAATAAGTCCGTCTACTCCTACTTCTTTTGCCTTTTTACAAAAGGCTTCAAAACCATATTGCAAAA